>NZ_LMPK01000037.1:29298-40015 GCF_001423825.1 Microbacterium sp. Leaf351 | reverse complement strand
CCAGCCCGCCAGCACGACCAACGGCGACGCAAACCACTACGCGCTCACCAAGCAGCGGCAGACCTACGTTCTCGACCGCATGCTGATCGACGGCAAGATCTCGCAGGCCGATCACGACAAGGCCGTGTCCGACCCGATCATCCCCACGATCACCACCCCGAAGACGGGATGCGCGGCGAGTTCCGCGCCCTACTTCTGCAAGTACGTGCAAGACGTCGTCTCCAACGACCCGGCGTTCGGCTCCACCCCCGAGGAGCGCGCCGCGAAGCTGCAGAAGGGTGGCCTGAAGATCTACACCACGATCGACATGAACCTGCAGAACTCCGCGCAGGGCTCGATGTCGAAGTACGTGCCGGCGACGATGGCCGGCATCGACCTCGGGTCGACGTCGGTCACGATCGAGCCGTCCACGGGACGCGTGCTCTCGATCACGCAGAACACGAACTACAGCGAATCCGATTCGGCCGGATCAACGCCCGGCACTTCCAGCCTCGTCTACGCCGGAAACTCGACGTATGGCAAGTCGGGCGGATTCCCCGCGGGCTCGACCTTCAAGATCTTCACCCTGGTCTCCTGGCTCGAAGCGGGGAACTCGGTCAATCAGGTCATCGACGGCCGCAACCGGGTGTTCAAGAACATCCCCACCTGCAACGGCACCTGGACCAACGCGAACAACGAGACGATCGGAAACTTCGAGGGCCAGGGCATGATCGGCACGCCGATGCAGTTCACGGCCGCGTCGATCAACTCGGGCTTCCTCGCGATGGCCTCGAAGATCGGGCTGTGCCCGATCGCGCAGACTGTCGCCAAGATGGGCGTCACATTCGGCAACGGCAAGCCGATTCCGATGGACTACGGCACCGAGGTCATCGGCGTCGACAACGTGTCGCCGATGGCGATGGCCGAGGCGTTCGCGACCGTCGCGAACAACGGCATCTACTGCAGCCCGACGGTCATCGACAAGGTGACGGATGCCTCGGGCACCGAGCTCGCCAAGCCTGCCTCCAACTGCTCCCAGGTCATCGACCCGAATGTCGCGGCCACCGCGGCCTACGCCCTGCAGGGCGTGATGCGCGGAGGAACCGGTACGGGCGGAAATCCGTACGACGGCACCCCGCTGCTCGGCAAGACGGGTACGAACGAGCAGACGCACACGTGGCTGATCGAGTCGTCGACCAAGGCGACGACAGCGGTGTGGGTCGGCAACGCGAACGGCTTCTCGAACCTCTTCCACCTTTCGACCGGCGGAAGGCAGCTCTCCAACCTGCGCTACGTCCTGGCGAAGGAGATTCAGGGCGCGGCCGACAAACTCTACGGCGGCGACGCCTTCCCGGCGCCCGACCCCAACCTCACGAAGCAGGTCATGTCGACACTGCCGAACGTGGTGGGTCTGACGGTCGACCAGGCCACGCAGCAGCTGCAGACCGCCGGCTTCAACGTGCAGACCGGCACCCCGGTGGACTCGACGGTCGCCGCCGGCCTCGTCGCCCAGCAGGATCCGGCCGCGGGCCAGGTCGCCGGAGGCACCACCGTGACGCTGTCGCCGAGCACCGGCAACGCACCCGCGGTTCCGATTCCAGGGGTGAGCGGACAGTCGCCGTCGCAGGCGCAGGCGACGCTGAGCAGCGCGGGCTTCACAAACGTGAGTTTCGCGAACCCGGCCATCTGCTCCACGCCGAACGCCAAGGCGAGCGGCACCAGCCCCGGCGCCGGCCAGTCGGCACGCCCGAGTGACCCGATCGCGATCACCTGCACCCCCGCCAGCGGCGGCGGATCGGGTGGCGGCGGCTCGGGTGGCGGCGGCTCCGGCGGCACCGGCAGCGGATGACGCCGACCACCACCCGCACTGCCCTGATCGCGCTCGGCGCGGTCGGGGCAGCGGGCGCCGCCGCGGCGGTGTGGGGAACGAGCGTCGAGCGTTTCCTGTTCACCGTTCGCACGCACACGGTGGCGATCCTGCCGCCGGGAGCGCCGGCGATCCGCGTCCTGCACCTGTCCGACCTGCACATGGCACCGTGGCAGCGTGCCAAGCAGAGGTGGGTCGCGGGTCTCGACGATCTGCGCCCGGATCTCATCGTGAACACGGGTGACAACCTGGGCCATCCCGAGGGCCTCGATGGCGTGCGTGCTGCTCTGTCGGCGTTCGGCGGAATCCCCGGCGTGTTCGTGCACGGGTCGAACGATGTCCACGCCCCTGCGCCGCGCAACCCGTTCCGATACTTCACGGGGCCCTCGAAACGCCATGTACGGGAGGAGCGCATCGACACCGATGCCCTTGATCGCTTCCTGCGTGACGACCTGGGCTGGCAGGACCTCAACAACGCCGCCTCGAGCATCGACGTGGCGGGGCTTCGCGTCGACGCGTTCGGTGTCGACGACGCACATCGACACTGGGACGACCTCGCCGCGCTCCCCCCGCTGCGCGAGGCGCAGCGCACCGCGGGAGTCGCCGACCTGACCCTCGGCGTCACCCACGCGCCCTATCGTCGCGTGCTCGACGTGTTCGACGACCTCGGTGCCGACGCGATCTTCGCGGGCCACACGCACGGCGGACAGGTGCGCATCCCGTTCGCCAAGAACGCCCTCGTCGCCAACTGCGACATCCCCCTCGACCAGGCGCGCGGCCTCAGCGCCTGGACGCATCACGGCCGCACGGTTCCCCTGAACGTGAGCGCCGGACTCGGCCAGTCGATCTACGCGCCGGTGAGATTCGGATGCCGCCCCGAGGCCTCGCTGCTCACTCTCGTGCCCGCGCCCGATTCGTCGCAGGCCGCGGCGACGGGGTAGACTCGGAGGGTTGCCACGGGGTGTGGCGCAGCTTGGTAGCGCGCGTCGTTCGGGACGACGAGGCCGCAGGTTCAAATCCTGTCACCCCGACTGCAGAGGGCTCCGCCGGAATGACGGAGCCCTCGTCATATCCAGAAACGGAGACCACATGTCCGCGCCCCGGCTCGTCGCCTTCGATCTCGATGACACTCTCGCGCCCTCGAAGAGCGCGATCGATCCGCGCATCGGCGATCTGCTCGTCGCCCTCGCCCAGCGTGTGGAGGTCGCGATCATCTCGGGCGGCCAGCTGGGCCAGTTCCGCGCGCAGGTGGTCGAGAAGCTGCCGGATGCCGCGTCGACGGTGTTCGATCGCTTCCACCTGATGCCCACCTGCGGCACCCAGTACTACCGGTTGAACGCCGACGGCATCGAGACGATCTACGCCCACGCGCTGAGCGACGATGAGAAGTCTCGGGCGCTGGCGGCGGTGCAGGAGGAGGCGGAGCGTCTCGGCCTGTGGGAGGCGGAGCCCTGGGGCCCGATTCTCGAGGACCGCGGCTCGCAGATCACGTTCTCCGCCCTCGGACAGCAGGCTCCCCTCGACGCGAAGATGGCGTGGGATCCGACCGGCGAGAAGAAGAATGCGCTGCGCGAGGCCGTCGCCGCCCGCATCCCCGATCTCGAGGTGCGTTCGGGCGGCTCGACGTCCGTCGACATCACCCATCGCGGCATCGACAAGGCCTACGGCATGGCGCAGCTCGCGACGCAGACCGGCATCTCGCTCGATGAGATGCTGTTCGTCGGCGACCGACTCGACCCGGACGGCAACGACTACCCGGTGCTCGCCCTCGGCGTCGCCTGCCAGGCGGTCGAGGGCTGGGAGGACACCGCCGTGTTCCTCGAGCAACTCATCCCCACCCTCCCCGACGCGCGCTGACGCTCCCGCCGCGCTCACCCCGGCGCCACGGCGACCGCCCTCGCCGTCCCCGGGCGGCGCTACGCTGACGACGTGACCGCTCTCGCCTGGGTTCTGACCGTCGCCGGCGTCGTGAGCGCCGCCTGCTGGGTGCTGTCGCTGATCACGAAAGACACCTCGTGGGTCGACCGCATCTGGTCGGTCGTCCCGGTCGTCTACGTGTGGATCTTCGCGGGCTTCGCGCTCGGCACCGGCGTCGACGCCACGCGTCTCGTCGTGATGGCTGTGCTCGTCACCCTCTGGGGCGCTCGCCTCACGTTCAACTTCGCCCGCAAGGGCGGCTACACCGGCATGGAGGACTACCGGTGGGCGATCCTTCGGGCGCGCATGTCGCCGGGCCAGTTCCAGGCGTTCAACCTGTTCTTCATCGTCCTGTACCAGAACGCTCTGCTCGTGCTCATCACCCTTCCGGCCGTCGTCGCCCTCGCGTTCCCCGCACCGTTCACCGGGTGGGATGCCGCGTGGTCGCTGCTGTTCCTGCTGTTCCTCGTGGGCGAGTTCACCGCCGACCAGCAGCAGTGGAAATTCCACCAGCGCAAGCGCGCCGCGGGCGGCACCCTGTCCCCCGGCTTCGTCGACACCGGCCTCTTCCGCTACAGCCGCCACCCCAACTTCTTCTGCGAGCAGGCCCAGTGGTGGATGCTATATCTGCTCGGCGCGACGGCGGCCGCGGCATCCGGAGTCTCGTTCTGGGGCGGCGCGCTCAACTGGTCGATCATCGGAGCGGCGCTGCTGACGGTGCTGTTCATCGGGTCGACCGTGTTCACCGAGTCGATCACGTCGGAGAAGTACCCGGCGTACGCCGACTACCGCCGGCGCACCTCGATGCTTGTGCCGTGGCCGCCGCGGCGGGCGTCAGCCGAGCAGCCCGCCTGACTCGCGCAGATAGCACTCCGCGCACATCGACTCGTAGGTGACCCGCTCGCTCGACAGCTCGTCGATCGCAACCTGATCGCCGTCGAACACGAACCGGCCGCCGACCAGCCGCGCGTTGAACAGCGCCTTGCGGCCGCAGCGGCAGATGGTCTTCAGCTCCTCCAGGCTGTGGGCGAGCTCCATCAGACGCCGCGACCCCGGGAACGCGTGCGTCTGGAAGTCGGTGCGGATGCCGTAGGCGAGCACCGGCACGCCGTCGAGCACCACGATGCGCAGCAGATCGTCGACCTGCTCCCGCGTGAGGAACTGCGCCTCGTCGATCATCAGGCACGCCACATCGCGGTTCTCGGGCACCAGGGTCGACTCGGCCTCGGCGTGCACGCGCGCGCGGTGCTGCGCGAAGATCGCCCGGATGTCGTCCTCCGGCCGCACGAGGAAGTCGACCGGGCGGGTGACGCCCAGACGGCTCGAGATGCGGTCGGCGTCCTTCGTGTCGATCTCGGGCTTGGCCAGCAGCACGGTCTGGCCGCGCTCCTCATAGTTGTAGGCGGCTTGCAGCAGCGCCGTCGACTTTCCGGAGTTCATCGCTCCGTAGCGGAAGTAGAGCTTCGCCACGCCCGCGTCAGACCGAGATGGACAGGTCGCCGGCCGTGCGCGCGAGAGTCTCGCGCGCGAGCTCCGGCTTGTCGTTCAGCGTCTCGCCGTAGGTCGGGATCAGCTCGGTGAGCTTCGGCTGCCATCCGGCGATGCGGTCGGGGAAGCACGTCTTCAGCAGGTTCAGCATGATCGCGACCGCCGTCGAGGCGCCGGGCGATGCCCCCAGCAGGCCCGCGATCGAGCCGTCGCCGGCCGAGACCACCTCGGTGCCGAACTGCAGCTTGCCGCCGACCATCACCTGCGCGCGCTGGCCCGCGTTCAGCAACTCCCAGTCCTTCGCGTCGGCGGTGGGCATGAACGCCTGCAGGCTCTTCATCTTGCCCTTGTGCGTCTTCAGCAGCTCGCTGACCAGGTACTTCACGAGGTCGAGGTTCGTCGCGCCCACCTTCAGCATGCTGAACAGGTTCGACGGACGCACCTGGGCGACGATGTCCCAGCGGGACCCGGTCTTCAGGAACTTGGGGCTGAACGTCGCGAACGGGCCGAACAGCAGGGAGGTCTCGCCGTCGACGACGCGGGTGTCGAGGTGCGGCACCGACATCGGCGGGGCGCCCACCGACGCCTGCGAGTAGACCTTCGCGCGGTGCTTCGCGACCACGTCGGGGTTGCTCGTCTTCAGCCACTGGCCCCCGATGGGGAACACGCCGTATCCCTTGATCTCGGGGATGCCCGACTTCTGCAGCAGCTTGATCGCCCAGCCGCCGGCGCCGACGAACACGAACCGCGCGTTCACCCGCGCCGGAGCACGCCCGACCGTGTGGCGGTAGTCGATGCGCCACGTGCCGTCGGCGAGCTTCTTCAGGTTGCGCACCTCGCGGCCCGTGAGGATGTCGGCGCCCCGCGCCGCCATGCCGTCGAATAGCTGCCGCGTCAGCGAGCCGAAGTCGACGTCGGTGCCGGCCTCGACGCGCGTCGCCGCGAACGGCTCGTCGGCCTTCAGCCGCTTGTCCATGAGCAGCGGGGCCCACTGGTTGATGACGCGCGAGTCGTCGCTGAACTGGATCGTCGAGAACAGCGGCTGCTGCTTCAGCGACTCATACCGGTGACGGAGGTAGGAGACATCCTTCTCGCCGCGCACGAAGGTCATGTGGGGGGTCGCGTTGATGAACGTCGACGGCTCATCGAGGATGCCCTGGTCGATCAGCGACGACCAGAACTGACGGCTCAGCTGGAACTGCTCGTTGATCGAGACCGCCTTCGCCGGGTCGACGGAACCGTCGGCCGCCTGCGGCATGTAGTTCAGCTCGCAGAGCGCGGCGTGCCCGGTGCCGGCGTTGTTCCACGCGTTGGAGCTCTCCTGGGCGACATCGCCCAGACGCTCGAACACCGCGATCTTCCAGTCGGGCTGCAGCTGCTGCAGGAAGGTGCCCAGCGTGGCACTCATGACTCCGCCGCCGATCAGGGCGACATCGAGGGTTTCGCTCACCGTTCGAGTCTAGTTCGCGCGCGCGACCCGCCCTCGCGCGAGGGCCTCGCCGGCCCGTGAAAGTCGGGCGTTCTTGACCGACGCGAAAGGGCCGGATGCCGCGGCATCCGGCCCTTCGAGGCGATCGGGCTCAGGCGGTGACCTGCAGCTTCGCGGCGACGAGCTCGGCGATCTGCACCGCGTTCAACGCGGCACCCTTGCGGAGGTTGTCGTTCGAGATGAAGAGCGCAAGACCCTTGCCCTCGGGCGCCGACTGGTCGGCGCGGATGCGACCCACGTAGCTGGGGTCGGTGCCGGCGGCCTGCAGCGGTGTCGGAACCTCCTCGAGACGCACACCGGGCGCGGCCGAGAGCAGCTCGCGCGCGCGCTCGGGTGTGATGTCACGGGCGAACTCGACGTTGATCGACAGCGAGTGACCGGTGAACACGGGCACGCGCACGCAGGTGCCGGCGACGCGCAGCTCGGGCAGCTCGAGGATCTTGCGGCTCTCGTTGCGGAGCTTCTTCTCCTCGTCGGTCTCGTTCAGACCGTCGTCGACGAGGTTGCCCGCGAACGGGATGACGTCGAACGCGATCGGGGCGACGTACTTCTCGGGCTCCGGGAAGTCGACGGATGCCCCGTTGTGCACGAGGTCGAGCGTGTGGCCCTGCGCGAGCACGCCCTCCACCTGGCCGAGCAGCTCGCGGGCGCCGGCGAGACCCGACCCCGAGACGGCCTGGTAGGTCGAGACGATGAGACGCTCGAGCCCGGCGTCGGCGTCGAGCACCTTCAGCACGGGCATCGCGGCCATGGTCGTGCAGTTGGGGTTCGCGATGATGCCCTTGACGGCCTCGTCGATGGCGTGCGGGTTGACCTCGCTGACGACGAGCGGCACTTCGGGGTCCATGCGCCAGGCGCTGGAGTTGTCGATGACGGTGGCGCCCGCTTCGGCGAACCGGGGCGCGTGGGCGCGGCTGCCGGTCGCACCCGCCGAGAAGAGGGCGATGTCGATGCCGGCCGGATCGGCGGTCGCGACATCCTCGATGACGACCGAGACACCCTGGTACTCGACCGACGTGCCGGCGCTGCGCGCCGTCGCGAACAGGCGAAGCTCGCGCACCGGGAAGGCGCGCTCGGCGAGGATCTCGCGCATCACCGTGCCGACCTGGCCAGTGGCGCCCACGACGGCGACGGTGAATCCGGAATCGGAGATGCGGGTCATGCGGGTACCTCGGGTGGGACGGGCGCGCGGAAGTCGCGGGCGGAAGGTTTGCCCGATTCTATCCGGGCGCCGATCCCCCTCGGCGCATGAAGTCGGGCCTCAGCGGCCGGAGCCGGCGTAGACGACGGCCTCGTCGTCACCGTCGAGCCCGTAGGCGGTGTGCACCGCGCGGGCGGCGGCGGCGACATCCGACCCACGCACCACCACGGAGATACGGATCTCGGACGTCGAGATCATCTCGATGTTGATGCCGGCGCTCGACAGCGCGTCGAACAGCGTCGCCGACACACCCGAGTGGCTGCGCATACCCGCACCCACGACCGACAGCTTGCCGATCTGGTCGTCGTGCAGCAGCGCCTCGAAGCCGACCTCCGCCTGGTCGGCGGCGAGGGCGCGGAGGGCCGCCGCGGCATCCGACTTGGGAAGCGTGAACGATATGTCGGTGCGACCGGTGGCGGCGGCCGACACGTTCTGCACGATCATGTCGACGTTCGCGCCCGACTTCGCGACGATCGTGAAGATCTCGGCGGCCTTGCCGGGAACATCGGGCACCCCGACGACCGTGACCTTGGCCTGGCTGAGGTCGGTGGCGACGCCCGCGACGATCGGCTCTTCCATGTGCTCTCCCTGTGCGAGACGCTCGGCACGGGCGTCGGGGCCGAGCACCAACGTCCCTTCGGCCGAGCTGAACGATGACCGGGCGTGGATGGTCACGCCGTGACGACGGGCGTACTCGACCGCCCGGATGTAGAGGACCTTGGCGCCGTTGGCGGCGAGCTCGAGCATCTCCTCGCTCGTGACGACGCCGAGCTTGCGGGCCTTCGGCACGACACGGGGATCGGCGGTGAAGATGCCGTCGACGTCGCTGTAGATCTCGCAGACGTCGGCGCTCAGGGCGGCGGCGAGCGCGACGGCCGTCGTGTCCGACCCGCCACGACCCAGAGTCGTGATGTCGCGGGTGTCGCGGTTGAAGCCCTGGAAGCCCGCGACGATGACGATGGCGCCCTCATCGAGCGCCTCGCGCAGGCGCACCGGGGTGACATCGACGATGCGCGCCGCGCCGTGGGTGGCATCCGTGATCATGCCTGCCTGGCTGCCGGTGAACGAGCGCGCCTCGAAGCCCATCGAGTGGATCGCCATCGCCAACAGCGCCATCGAGATGCGCTCGCCCGACGAGAGCAGCATGTCGAGCTCGCGCGGCGCCGGGATGGGGGCGACCTCGTGGGCGAGGTCGAGCAGCTCGTCGGTCGTGTCGCCCATGGCGCTCACCGCGACGACGACGTCGTGCCCGGCACGCCGCGTGTCGACGATGCGCTTCGCGACCCGCTTGATGCTCTCGGCGTCGGCGACGGACGAGCCGCCGTACTTCTGCACGATCAACGCCACAGTGGAACTCCCGGGAATATGCCTGGCGCACGGATGCCGCGCCCGACCGTCCATTCTAGGCAAGGCCGCATCGCCGATCCGCCATGTGTCCGGCGGGACGGGCCGCGATGCGTCAGACCGCGCGGCGCCCCTCGAAGGCACGCCCGAGCGTGACCTCGTCGGCGTACTCGAGGTCGCCGCCGACCGGGAGGCCCGAGGCCAGTCGGGTGACGGCGATCTGGAGCGTCGTGAGCAGGCGGCTGAGGTAGGTCGCCGTCGCCTCGCCCTCGAGGTTGGGGTTCGTCGCGAGGATGACCTCGGTGACCGTGCCGTCGGCGAGGCGCTGCATGAGCTGCGCGATACGCAGGTCATCGGGACCGACGCCGCCGATCGGGCTGATCGCCCCGCCGAGCACATGGTAGAGACCGCGGAACTCCCGCGTGCGCTCGATCGCCGCGACATCCTTCGCGTCTTCGACGACGCAGATGAGCGTCTGGTCGCGGCGCGGATCGCGGCAGATGGCGCAACGCTCCTGCTCGGAGACGTTGCCGCAGATCTCGCAGAACCGCACCCGCTCGCGGATGTCGACGAGCAGGGTCGCGAGCCGCGACACGTCGAAGCTCGGGGTCTGCAGGATGTGGAACGCGATGCGCTGCGCCGACTTCGGGCCGATGCCGGGGAGACGCCCGAACTCGTCGATCAGCTCTTGGACGATGCCGTCGTACATCAGGCGAACCTCGTCGGCGCCGAATAGGGCTCCTCACCCACGAACCGGGCGTCGAGCAACTGGCGTACGACGGCCTCGCCGTAGCGCTCGGGTCCGGTGGCGACGCGCGGCGTCGGCGGGGCGATGACCGGCGGGGCACCGACGCCGGCGTCGGTGTCGAGCTCGTCGTCGACGTCGTCGTCCTCGTCGACGGCCACCGACGGTGTCGTTGCCGTAGGCGGCAGCACGTCGCCGTCGCGCGGCGGCAGGTCACGGTCGGGCGTCGGCACGGCGTCTTCGGGTTCGTCGTCGACGGCGAACTGCGCGGGAGCGACCGGCTCGGGCGCGATCGGTTGCGGCGCGGGCGGGGCGACCACGGCGCGGGGCGCAGCGGATGCCTCGACCCCGGACGGTGCCTCATCGTCGCCCGGGATCGGAGCCACCGCCCAGTCGGTCACCGAGGCGGCCGCGGCCGCCGATGCCCGGGCCGGCGTCGGACGCTCGCTGCCGGACCTGCGGGACGGNCGGTGTGGCGGCGACACCGCCGCGCGGTGCGGGAGGCTCGGGCGCGGACGCACCGTCGGCGGGGCCGTCGCCCTCGTACCGGGCGATGTACTTCACCCGGATGCCGAGANCGGTGTGGCGGCGACACCGCCGCGCGGTGCGGGAGGCTCGGGCGCGGACGCACCGTCGGCGGGTCCGTCGCCCTCGTACCGGGCGATGTACTTCACCCGGATGCCGAGC
>NZ_LMPK01000037.1:25404-29282 GCF_001423825.1 Microbacterium sp. Leaf351 | reverse complement strand
ACCCCGGAGATCGCCTGGCGAAGGTCTTCGCTGGGCCCGGCGCCCGCGGTGCGCTTCTTGAACGCCGCGAGGTCGGTCTGCGACGTGAACGCGAGCGTGAGCACATCACCCTCGAGGGACACCACCCGAGCCGACGAGGCGACCAGCCACGAGGTGCGATCGATCGTCTCGAGACGGGCCAGCACCTCGGTCCACGCGTCGCGCACGTGCTCGGTGGTGAGAGGCCCGGTGGGTGCCGCACGCACGGGGGCGACCGGGTCGGTGACGGCGGCGGCTGACGCGACGGGCTCGGTCGGCTCGGTCGCAGGAACGGGCTCGCTCGAAAGGACGGGAGCGGGCTCGCTCGGGCCGGCCGGGGCCGGGGCCGGCTCCGACGCACGAGCGGGTGTCACCGGCGGCGCGGCGGGCGCCGACGCGGCCGCGACGCCTGACACCGCCGCCTCCCCCTGCGTGAGCACGCGAGCGATCATGAGCTCGAGCTGCAGTCGGGGCGATGTCGCGCCGCTCATCTCGTCGAGGGCCGCCACGACCACATCGGCGATGCGCGAGAGCAGTGAGGCACCGAACGTCGTGGCCTGGCGCGACATCCGCTCGATCTCCTCCTCGGACACTCCGCGCAGCACGGCAGTCGCACCCCGACCGACTGCTGCGATGACGATGAGGTCGCGCAGCCGCTCGAGCAGGTCTTCGACGAACCGCCGCGGGTCTTGTCCGGTCTGCACCACGCGGTCGACCGCCGCGAAAGCGGATGCCGCGTCTCCCCCGCCGAGGGCATCGACGATCTCGTCGAGGAGCGCACCGGGCGTGTAGCCGAGGAGGGCGACCGCCCGGTCGTAGGCGACCACGCCGCCCTCGGACCCGGCGATGAGCTGGTCGAGCAGTGAGAGCGTGTCACGGGGCGAGCCGCCTCCGGCACGCACCACGAGCGGCAGCACACCGGCCTCGACCTGCACGCCCTCGCTCTCGCACAGCTGCGCGACGTAGTCGAGCATGGCAGCCGGCGGCACGAGCCGGAACGGGTAGTGGTGGGTGCGCGAGCGGATGGTGCCGAGAACCTTCTCGGGCTCGGTCGTCGCGAAGATGAACTTGACGTGGTCGGGGGGCTCCTCGACGAGCTTCAGCAGCGCGTTGAAGCCCTGCTGGGTGACCATGTGGGCCTCGTCGAGGATGAAGATCTTGTAGCGGTCGCGGGCCGGCGCGAACACGGCCCGCTCACGCAGGTCGCGGGCATCGTCGACGCCGTTGTGGCTCGCCGCGTCGATCTCGACCACATCGAGCGACCCGCCGCCGCCGCGTCCCAGCTCGACACAGCTGTCGCACGTGCCGCACGGGGTGTCGGTCGGGCCCTGCGCGCAGTTCAGGCAGCGCGCGAGGATACGCGCAGAGGTCGTCTTGCCACAGCCGCGCGGACCCGAGAACAGGTAGGCGTGACCGACCCGGTCGCCGCGCAGCGCCGTCATGAGCGGCTCGGTGACCTGCGACTGCCCGATCATCTCGCCGAACGCCTCGGGGCGGTAGCGGCGGTAGAGGGCGGTGGTCACCCCGTCACTCTACGGTGTGGGTGGGACATCAGGCCGGGCCCGCGGCATCCGTCTCGGCGATCGGCGTCGCCCCGGTCACGACCGGGATCGATGTCGTCGGCGTGGGCACGGAGGCCACCAGCAGAGAGCCGTCCTCGCGGCGCGAATCCTTCATGATCTTGCGCAGCGTCGGGCGCCCGGGCTTGACCGGGCCCTGCCCGTCGAGCGCGATCGAGAGCTCCTCACCGCCCGCGATCGTGTACTCGCGACCGCGCACCGTGAAGGTGGCCGAACCCTCGCCCGGCTCCGCGACCACGAGCAGCTCGTCGCGACGGACCGTGATGTCGAGGTGCGTGCCGTGCCAGCGCAGCGCGAAGGCCAGCTCGGGCCAGTCCTTCGGCAGGCGCGGGTCGAACGACAGCTCGCCGTAGTGGTCGCGCATGCCGCCGAACCCGCTCACGAGCGAGGTCCAGACCCCACCGGCGGATGCCACGTGCACGCCGTCCGACGCATTGTGGTGCAGGTCTGCGAGGTCGACGAAGATGCCGTCGAGGAAGTACTCGAGGGCGAGGTCCTGATAGCCGACCTCCGCCGCGAGGATCGACTGCACGACCCCCGACAGCGTCGAGTCGCCCGTGGTCAGCGGGTCGTAGTACTCGAAGTCCGCGAGCTTCTCCGCGCTCGTGAAGTGGTTGCCCTGCAGGAACAGGGCGAGCACGACGTCGGCCTGCTTCAGCACCTGGTAGCGGTAGATCACCAGCGGGTGGAAGTGCAGCAGCAGCGGCCGCTGGACGGCCGGGGTGTTCTCGAGGTCCCACAGCTCACGCTCGAGGAACACGCTGTCCTGGGGGTGGATGCCGAGGGCTTCGCTGTAAGGGATGTGCATCGCCTCGGCGGCCATCTCCCACGCGTCGGGCTCCTCCGCGTCAAGGCCGAGGCGCTCGGCCATGAGCCGGAACTCCTCAGGGCGCTCGACCTCCATCTCGCGCACCGTGCGGGCGGCGAAACGCAGATTGAAGCGGGCCATGACGTTCGTGAACAGGTTGTCGTTCACGACTGTCGTGTACTCGTCGGGACCCGTCACCCCGTGGATGTGGAAGGTCGCGGCATCCTCTTCGTCGCTCTCGCGCCAGAACCCGAGCGTCGCCCACAGCCGCGCGGTCTCGACGGCGATGTCGACGCCCTCACGGTAGAGGAAGTCGTCATCGCCTGTCGCCCGCACGTACTTCGCGAGCGCATAGCTCACGTCGGCGTTGATGTGGTACTGCGCGGTGCCCGCCGCGTAGTATGCCGACGCCTCCTCGCCGCTGATCGTGCGCCAGGGGAACAGCGCCCCCGCCTCGTTGAGCTGCTTCGCACGCTTGCGCGCGGCCGGGAGCATGAGGAAGCGCATGCGCAGGGCGTTGCGCGCCCAGAGCGGGCTCGTGTACGCGAGGAAGGGGAGCACGTAGATCTCGGTGTCCCAGAAGTAGTGGCCGCTGTAGCCGGAGCCCGAGACGCCCTTCGCCGGCACGCCCTGGCCGTCGGCGCGAGCCGAGGCCTGCGCGAGCTGGAACAGGCACCACCGGGTCGCCTGCTGCAGGTCCTCGTGACCGCCGATGCGCACGTCGGAGCGCTTCCAGAAGGCGTCCATCCACTCGCGCTGCTGTGCGAACACCGCGTCGGCACCGAACTCCGCGCCGCGGTCGAGGGTGCGGCGGCACCGATCGACGAGCTCGCCGGCGGGCACCCCACGGGACGTGTGGTAGGAGACGAACTTCGTCAGACGCACAGGAACACCGGCCTTCGCGTGCACGCGGAAGACGTTCTTGGCGATGTCGGGCTCGATGAGGCGGCGCGACGTGTAGTCGTTCGCGGTCTCGATGATGTGGTCCGCCGCGACGGCGATCGTCATCCCCGATGCGGTGACGCGGTAGCTCAGCACCGACCGGTCGCCGTCCTGCCAGTAGGTGTCGGGTTGCAGCACCCGCTGCGCGATGCGCTCGGCCTTGCGCGGGTCGAAGCCCGCGCCGGCCTTGCCGGAGCCGGGCGTGCCCCCGTAGATGTCCTCGCCGTCCTGACGGTTGACGAGCTGGCTCGAGATCGTGACCGGTGCGTCGTCGTTGAGCACGGTGACGTCGATGCGCATCACCGCCAGGTGCTTCTCCTCGAAGGAGACGAGCCATTCGAGGTCGATCACGACCTCCTTGCCCGAGGGGGTGCACCACAGGATGTGGCGTCGCATCGCCCCGTCGCGCAGGTCGAGCACGCGCTCGTACTCACGCAGGTCGGCGACGTCGAGCGTGAGCGGCTCGTCGTCGACGTAGACGCGGATCACCTTCGCGTCGGGAGCGTTGATGATCGTCTGGCCCACCTCGG
>NZ_LMPK01000037.1:25245-25332 GCF_001423825.1 Microbacterium sp. Leaf351 | reverse complement strand
GGTTGCCGCGCAGGCCGAGGTAGCCGTTCCCGACCGAGAAGATCGTCTCGGTCACCCCCACGTCATCGAGCGACGGTCGCGTCTCGA
>NZ_LMPK01000037.1:24642-25161 GCF_001423825.1 Microbacterium sp. Leaf351 | reverse complement strand
GTCGAGTCAGTCTATGAAGCGGATGTGTCGGGCACGAACACGCCGAGGTCGGGAACGACGACGGATGCCCCGGCCTCCGCCAGCGACCCCTCGCCGACTCCGCGGTCGACGCCGACGACGAGGCCGTATCCGGCCGCGACGGCCGACCGCACGCCGCTGAGAGCATCCTCGACGGCGGCGCTGGTGGCGGGGTCGACGCCGAGGAGCCGGGCCCCGGCGGCGAACACGTCGGGTGCGGGCTTGCTCGCGAGGTTCTCGTTCTCGGCGAGCACCCCGTCGACGACGACCTCGAACCGGTCGCGCAGCCCGGCGGCGCGCAGCACCTCGTCGGCGTTCTTCGAGCTGGACACGACGGCCACGGGCACGCCCTGGTCCTGCAGCAGGTCGAGGAGGGCGACGGAGCCCGGATAGGGCTCGATGCCCTCGGAGCGCAGGATCGCCGCGAACACCTCGTTCTTGCGGTTGCCGATGCCGCAGACCGTGTCACGGTCGGGCGTGTCGGAAGGCTCACCCCACGGC
>NZ_LMPK01000037.1:19745-24623 GCF_001423825.1 Microbacterium sp. Leaf351 | reverse complement strand
ACTCGAAGTAGTCGGTGTCCGTGTACGCGGGCGTCACGTCCCAGGCCGCGAACAGCTGCTCGAACATGGTGCGCCACGCGTGCATGTGCACCTCGGCGGTCGGCGTGAGCACGCCGTCGAGATCGAACAGCACCGCGTCGTAGGTCGTCAGGTCGGGCAGGGTCACGTCGCCTCCGAGGGTCTCGTGGATGGTCCGGGTCCGCTCGTCCAGCGTAGCCACCGCACGCCCTAGCCCGAAGGCCGGCCGCAGCGCCCGGGTGCGTCGGCTGATCCGCGCGTCCCGCACGCTCAGGTGCGGGCGACCTGCAGCGTCTGCCGGGCGATCTCGAGCTCCTCGTTCGTGGGCACGACGAGCACGGTGACAGGTGAGTCCTCGGCCGAGATGACGCGGATGCCGCGGCCCCGGGCCGCGTTGCGGACGGGATCGATCAGCACCCCGGCGTAGCCGAGGGTCGCGAGCGCCTGCGCGCGCACCACGGGGACGTTCTCGCCGACACCCGCGGTGAAGCTGATGACGTCGGCGCCGCCGAGCTGGGCGAGGTAGGCGCCGGCGTAGGCGCGCAGGCGATGGATGTACACGTCGAACGCGAGCACCGCGGCATCCTCGCCCTGTTCGACGCGCGCGAGGATGTCGCGCATGTCGGACGCGCCCGCGAGCCCGACGAGGCCGGACTTCTTGTTGAGCAGGTCGTCGAGCTCGTCCGTGGTCATGCGCGCGCGTCGCGCGAGCTGCAGCAGCACGGCCGGGTCGAGGTCGCCCGAACGGGTTCCCATGACGAGCCCCTCGAGCGGGGTGAACCCCATGGAGGTGTCGACGGAGCGGCCGCGGTCGATCGCGGTGACCGACGCGCCGTTGCCGAGGTGGAAGACGATCTGACGCAGGTCGCGCAGCGGACGGCCGACGAACGCCGCGGCGGCTTCGCTGACGAACTTGTGGGATGTCCCGTGGAACCCGTACTTGCGCAACCGGTACCGATCGGCCAGGTCGCGGTCGATCGCGTACGTGTATGCCTCGGGCGGCATGGTCTGGTGGAACGCGGTGTCGAAGACCGCGACATGGGGGATGTCGGGGAAGGCGGCCCGCGCGGCACGGATACCCTGCACCGCACCGGGGTTGTGCAGGGGCGCGAGCATCGACAGGTCGTCGATGTTGATCTCGACGAGCGGCGTGATGAGGGTCGGCTCGAAGAAGCGCGCCCCGCCGTGCACGACGCGGTGCCCGACGGCGAGCGGCGGGCGCTCGGTGAGCGAGGGACCACTCTCGGCGAAGGCCTCGAGCATCACCGCGAAGCCGGCCGCGTGGTCGGCGATGGGCAGCTCCCGCTCGGTGGTC
Organism: Microbacterium sp. Leaf351; assembly: GCF_001423825.1. Classification (NCBI taxonomy): domain Bacteria; kingdom Bacillati; phylum Actinomycetota; class Actinomycetes; order Micrococcales; family Microbacteriaceae; genus Microbacterium; species Microbacterium sp. Leaf351. The sequence goes on along the minus strand of NZ_LMPK01000037.1, from coordinate 23,290 downwards.
GCGTCGAGCACGGTGGGGGCCGCGGCATCCGACCCGCCGAAGGCGGCTGCCGTCACCGTGTGCCGGGCGCGGCCGTCGGCCTGCCCGATGCGCTCGACGAGACCCGAGGCGAGCACGGACTCGGTCGACATGTCGATCAGCTGGTACTTGAACGACGACGACCCGCTGTTGACGACCAGCACGACGCTCATGCCTGCTCCCCCTTCGGCGCGGTCTCGCCCTGGGCCTGGATGGCGGTGATCGCGATGGTGTTGACGATGTCGTCGACGAGGGCGCCGCGCGACAGGTCGTTGATGGGCTTGTTGAGCCCCTGGAGCACAGGTCCCATGGCGATCGCGCCGGCCGAGCGCTGCACCGCCTTGTAGGTGTTGTTGCCGGTGTTGAGGTCGGGGAAGACGAACACGGTGGCGCGCCCGGCGACGGCCGAGCTCGGCAGCTTCTTCTGCGCGACGGCCGCGTCGGCAGCGGCGTCGTACTGGATGGGTCCCTCGACGAGCAGCTGCGGGGCGCGTTCGCGCACGAGGGATGTCGCCTCCCGCACCTTGTCGACGTCGGCGCCCGACCCCGACTCCCCCGTCGAATACGACAGCATCGCGACGCGCGGCTCGATACCGAACTGGCCGGCCGTCTCGGCGGAGGAGATCGCGATGTCCGCCAGCTGGGTGGCGGAGGGGTCGGGGATGACCGCGCAGTCGCCGTAGACGAGCACCCGGTCGGCGAGGGCCATGAGGAAGACACTCGAGACGACCGAGACATCCGGCCGGGTCTTGATGATCTCGAACGCGGGCCGGATCGTGTGGGCGGTGGTGTGCGCGGCGCCCGAGACCATGCCGTCGGCGAGCCCCAGGTGCACCATCAGCGTGCCGAAGTAGGAGACATCCGTGATGGTGTCGGCGGCGCGCTCGAGGGTCATCCCCTTCGCCGCGCGCAGTCGCGTGTACTCCTCGGCGAAGCGGGCGCCCAGCACCGGGTCGAACGGACTGATGATCCGCGCGGCGGAGATGTCGATGCCGAGGGTCATGGCGCGTCCGCGCACGGCCTGCTCGTCGCCGAGGATCACGAGGTCGGCCACCCCGCGGGCCAGCACCGTCGCCGCCGCCCGCAGCACCCGGTCGTCGTCGCCCTCGGGCAGCACGATGCGCTTGCGGTCGGCACGGGCGCGCTCGATGAGGCCGTACTCGAACATGAGCGGGGTCACGACCGTCGGCCGCACGAGGCCGAGCAGCCGCGTCAGCTCGGCGGTGTCGATGTGCCGCTCGAAAAGCGCCAGGGCCCGGTCGTAGCGGGCCGGCGACTCGGCGGCGAGGCGACCGCGGGTGTTCATGATGTGCACCGCGGTGTCGTAGGTGCCGAGGTCGGTGGCGATGATCGGCAGCGGCGAGCGCAGGCCGTCGATGAGCCGGTCGATGGGCTCGGGCAGCGCGAACGGGCCGTTGAGCACGACGGCAGCGACCGACGGGAACGTCCCCGACGCGTTGGCGAGCAGGGTCGCCAGGAGGACCTCGGAGCGGTCGGCCGGGATCACGACGACGGCGCTCTCGGTCAGCCGCGGGAGCACGTTGACCATCGACATCCCCGCGACGACGACGCTCAGCACCTCACGGTCGAGCAGCGCCTCGTCGCCCTTCAGGAACGTCGCCCCGAGCGAGCGCAGCACGCCGCGCACCGACGGTGCGACCAGCAGGGTGTCCTCCGGCAGCGCCCAGATCGGGATGCCGCGGGCCGGGCTCTGCTCGACGACGTCGCGGATCGCGGCGACGACCGCGTCGGCGTCGGGGTCGGTGCGGTTCGCGACGATGGCGAACAGCTCGGCCCGGGAGGCGCGCAGCTCGCTCAGCGCGAGGCTCGTGATCTGACCCATCTCGTCGGGGGTGCGGGCGAGGGTCGATCCCAGCTGCTCGCTCTGCCCCTGCTGGGCGCGACCGCCGAGCACCAGCAGCACGGGGGCGCCGAGGTTCGCCGCGATGCGGCCGTTGTAGCCGAGCTCCGCGGGGCTGCCGACGTCGGTGAAGTCGCTGCCGAGGATGACGACGGCGTCGCAGACGGCCTCGATCGCCTTGTACCGCTCGACGATGACGGCGAGCGCCTGGTCGGGGTTGTCGTGCACGTCGTCGTAGTGCACGCCGATGCACGCGTCGTAGTCGAGGTCGACGCCGTCGTGGGCCAGCAGCAGGTCGAGCACGTAGTCGCGCTCGTCGCGGGACCGTGCGATGGTGCGGAAGACGCCGACCCGTGCGGCGCTGTGGCTGAGGGCGTCGAGCACGCCCAGCGCGATCGTCGACTTGCCCGAATGACCTTCGGCGGACGTGATCAGGATGCTCTGCGCCACCCCACCAGCCTATGCCGGGCCATGCACGGACCGCCGGGCGCGAGCGCCGGAACAATCGGCGAACATCCCCGCAAAAGAAAGACTCTCCGCGAACCCGGCAGAGCCCGGTTACCCTTGCTACGTTTCCGTCCTGGGGGAGTTGGCCTGGATGCCGCCTCGCGGAGAGCGACCTCGAGTCTACCCGGATGCCGCGGCCTCCGCGACGCGCACGACGCATCGGCTCCACTGGGCGATCCGAGAATCGGCGCCCAGGATTCGCCCAGCCCCGCATAGGCGGCGCACAGCTACGATCGGCCTAGACCGAGGCTCCGCCCGGCCTACGAAGCGGCTCTCCCCCGGGAGCCCCACCGATGTCGGGAGCACGTATGACGGATGTGACCGAGGCGCCCGCGACGCTGGATGCGGCACGATTCGCCGAGCTGACGGGCGCGATCGTGCAGGCCGTGGGGTCGGTCATCGACGGAAAGCCGGATGCCGTGCGAGCAGCGCTGGTGACGCTCCTCGCCGAAGGGCACCTGCTCATCGAGGACGTTCCGGGCGTCGGCAAGACGATGCTCGCCCGCGCGCTGTCGGCCGCGATCGACGCCCGGGTGCGTCGCATCCAGTTCACCCCCGACCTCCTGCCGAGCGATGTGACCGGCGTCTCGGTGTTCAACCCCGCGACCCGGGATTTCGAGTTCACCCCGGGCGCGATCTTCGCCGACGTCGTGATCGCCGACGAGATCAACAGGTCATCGCCGAAGACGCAGTCGGCGCTGCTGGAGGCGATGGCCGAGGGTCAGGTGACGGTCGATGGCCGCACCCATCTGCTGCCCTCGCCGTTCTTCGTCGTGGCGACGCAGAACCCCCTCGACATGGAGGGGACGTACGCCCTGCCCGAGGCGCAGCGCGACCGGTTCATGATGCGCATCTCGATGGGGTACCCGGATGCCGCAGCCGAGGCCGAGATGCTGCGCCAGCGTGACACCGCCAATCCGATCGACCTCGTCACCCCGGTCGTGGGGCTCGCCGAGCTCGACGAGCTGATCCGGTGGGCGCGGCGGGTGCATGTCTCCCCCGCGGTCGAGGAGTACGCCGTGTCGCTCGCTGCGGCGACGCGCTCTCACCCCGAGCTCCGGCTCGGTGCCTCGCCGCGCGCGACGCTCGCTCTCGTCCGGGCCGCGAAGGTGTGGGCAGCGCTGGATACCCGCACATTCGTCATCCCGGACGACGTCGC
>NZ_LMPK01000037.1:12688-19723 GCF_001423825.1 Microbacterium sp. Leaf351 | reverse complement strand
GCGGACAGTGATCGACGAGATCGTGCAGACCGTGCGCGTGCCGCTCGGCGTGCGGGTCTGACCACGTCGCCGTGCGATCCTGGCCCTTGACCCTGCGGGGCACCGGTGCCCTCGTCGTCGCGCTCGGATGCCTCATCGCCGCCCCGATGCTCGGACTCGAGGAGCTCGTGTGGTTCGCCGTGCTGCTGATCGCAGCCGTGCTGTGGGGCGCCGTCACGCAGTTCGGCCTGCGTCGTCGCCTCGACGCGACGCGGCAGGTCGTGCCCGCCCTGCCGGCCGTCGGCGAGGACGCGCGGGTGCGCGTGCACGCCACTGTGCACGGCTCGCTGCCGGTGCCGCCCGGGCAGTGGCGGGACCGCCTCCCCCGAAGCCTCGCCGGGGATGCCCGCGGCGTATTCCCCGCTCTGCGACCCGGGTCGGGGTCGCGCACGATCGAGCTGAGGTACGGCGTGCGCCCGCGGGTGCGCGGCATCCATCGACTCGGCCGCCTGCAGGTGACCTCGACGGATCCGTTCGGCCTGGTGCGGCGCTCGCAGGCCGCCGGTGAGGCGACCGACGTCGTGGTGACGCCCGAGCTCGTCGATGTGCCGGCCCTCGCCGCGATGGCGGTGCAGACCGGGGGCGCGTTGCCGGCGGCGACGAGCCGGCTGGGCCAGGGCGCGGACAATCTCATCCCCCGGGCATGGGCACCGGGCGACTCGATGCGTCGCATCCACTGGCGCGCGACCGCCCACCGTGACGAGCTCATGGTGCGTCAGGAGGAGCAGGAGGCCGCTCCCGAGGCGACGGTCGTGATCGACCTGGATGCTGCACGCTGGCCGGCGCGGGCGAGTGCACCCGGCGGCGACCGGGGCTTCGAGGCAGCGGTCTCGGCGTGCCTGTCGATCACGACCCATCTGGCGCGAGAGGGCTTCGCCGTGAGCGTCGTCGACGCGCACGGCACCCCCCTCGCGGAACGAATCGACCCCGAAGAGCACAGCGGTCTCGGCGATCTCGCCTTCCTCCTCGCGACCGTGGCGCCGACGGGTACGGGGGGAGGGCTGCATCGGCTCGCCGAACGGTTCACGGGCGGCCTCACGGGCCCCGTGATCCTCCTCGCCGGCAGCCTGGGTCTCTCGGATGCCGCGCCTCTCGCGACGATCGCCCCGCACTCCGCCCTGCCGATCCTGCTGACCGCGGCGCCCGAGTCCGGCGCGCTGCCCGCGGTCCGCGCACGCGGATGGCGCGCAGCCGCGCTGACGGGCGCCGAACCGCTCGCGACGGTGTGGCAGGAGCTCGAACGGCGCGCGGCGGCATCCGAGTCGGCGGCGACGGAGGGCGAAAGCGCATGAGCGACGACCCCACCGCACACGACCGGGTGTTCGCGACACGGGACGCATCTGTGGCTCGACGTCCGCGTCGCACCGCGCGGGGCACGTTCCGTCTCACCGTGGGAGCGTTCGTCGCGCTCGTCGCGGCGCTCCTTCCCCTGCTGCGAGTGATCACTCCCGGCTTCTGGCTCGCCGCCGCGCTCGGTCTCGCCGCGCTCGTGCTGACGATCGGGTACCTCCTGCGCGTGCGCGGGATGCCGGCATGGGCGGTCAGCCTGATCGAGCTCGTCGTGTGGATGCTCGGCGTCACCGGCCTCTTCTTCGCCGGTCAGGCGTGGCTGCTCGTCATCCCCTCGCCGGCGGTCTTCGCCGCCGTGCCCGAGGTGCTCTCGCGCGCGGCGCAGGACATCATCACCGGCTACGCGCCGCTGGATGCCACGGCCGCGATCGCGTTCCTCCTCGTCTCTTCGGTCGCACTACTCGCGATCGCGCTCGACCACATCGTCGTGACCGCGCGGATGCCGCTTCTCGCCGTGGTCGCGCTGCTGACCGTGGCCCTCATCCCGACGGTGTCGGTGCAACGGTCGATGCCGACGTGGGAGTTGGTGACGCTCGGGGCGACCTTCCTGCTGCTGTTCCGGTTCGAGACCCACACCCGCCGGGAGCCGGAGCGACCGGGCGCGGTGCGCACGGCAGCCGGGTTCGTGCTGGGCGCGGCCGCCCTCGTGACGACGCTGATCGTTGCGCCGCTGCTCCCGACGCTGAACCCGGTCGTCCTCGTGCCCGGTTCGGTCTCGGTCGGCGTGGACGCCTCGATCGATCTGGGCCGGAACCTGCGCAATCCCGCCTCCACCGAGATCCTCACGGTGACGACCGACACCGGATCGGCGCCGTACCTGAGACTCGCGACGCTCTCCCTCCTGCAGGGGTCGGGCACCTGGGTGCCCGACGCGCCGTCGACGACGGCGATCGGATCCGACGGCACGTTCCCGGCTCAGGCGCTCGGGAGCACCATCACGACGACCGAGGCGCAGACGCAGATCGACATCAGCCGCCTCGACACCACCTGGCTGCCCGTGCCGTACCCCGCGGCATCCATCAGCGGCCTGACCGGATCGTGGGCGATCGCCGACCAGAACCTCACCGTCGAGTCCCAGGGCGGATCGACCCGCGGCCAGCAGTACACCGTGACGACGACGAGTCCGCAGCCCACCCTCGAGCAGATCGAGGCCGCACCGGCCCGCTCGACGAACTCGATCTACACCGTGCTGCCGCAGAACCTGCCGACGATCATCACCTCCGACGCGCAGCAGGTCACCGCGGGGGCGACGAGCGCCTACGACAAGCTGATCGCGCTGCAGACGTGGTTCCGTGGCGACGAGTTCACCTACTCGCTCAACGCGCCGGTCGAGCAGGGGTTCGACGGATCCAGCGCCGACGCCGTCGCGCGATTCCTGCAGGTCAAGTCGGGCTACTGCGTGCACTACGCCTCGGCGTTCACGCTGATGGCGCGCTCCCTCGGCATCCCCACGCGCATCGTGATCGGCTACCTGCCGGGGACGTATTCGTCGTCGACTCCGGACACGGTGACCTACAAGGTCGTCAGCGACCAGCTGCACGCCTGGCCGGAAGCGTACTTCCAGGGCATCGGGTGGGTGCGCTTCGAGCCGACGAAGAGCCTCGGCGTCTCGACGAGCTTCGCACCGGGGTCGGGTACGTCCGGCACCGTCGACAGCTCGGGCTCGACACCGCAGCCGACCGCCTCGAGCGCGCCGACCGCCGCCCCGAGCGACCAGCCGTCGACCGCACCCACCACGGGCACGACGACGTCGACCACCTCGACGAGCGGACCGGCGATCGCTGCCATCGTTCCCTGGGCGCTGGGTGCGGTGCTCGTCATCGCCGTTCTCGCGGTGCCGGGCGTGCTGGGCGCCGCACGCGCGAGACGGCTGCGCGCAGCTGCGGCCCGTGGGGACGCGGTCGCCGCATGGAGTTGGGTGCAGGATGCCGCGCGCGATGTGGGAGTGCCCGTGAGCGCAGCGGCGTCGCCTCGTGAGTTCGGCGCCGCGCTCATCGCGCAGCCCGGCGTGCCAGCCGAGGCGGTGTGGAGACTCGTCGACGCGGTCGAGCGGGCGGCATACGCCCCGCCACCCGCGCCGACGGGGCGTCGCGCCCGGCGTGCCGCGAGCGGAGACCCGGCGACGGCGGATGCGGCCGCTGCGGTGCGTTCCGGCGTGCTCGGGTCGGTCGCACCCGCGCGCCGGCTGATCGCCCGAGCCTGGCCCCGGTCGTTGTGGGCGCGGGAGTGAGTGCGACTCTTCCGAGCGGCCGATCCGCTCGGTAGTCTCGGTCGAATCCGTGCGCGGGCGAAGGTGCGGGGGCTCATGGGGGTCGGACGAGCGAGGGTGCCGGGGGTGCCGGTCGATGTCCGTGTGCCGCGGGGATGGCCGACGCCCAACGATCGGTGGGTGCGGGAGAACGCGATGTGGGTGCCACCTCCGGGCTGGACTCCGCTGCCGGGCCTACGGCCTGCGCCCGCCGGATGGCGGTTCTGGCGACCGAATCGGCTGTGGCCGATCGTCGCCCGAACCCACCTGAAGCGCTCGCGCACCTGGTGGGCGGTAGCCGACGGACTGCTGCTGCTCACCTTCGCCTGCGGCGTGTTGACCGCGCGCGTCCACGGCGCGGGTCTCACCATCGTGGTGACCCAGGCGCTGGCGGTGGCGACGGTCGTCGTGATGATCGCCGCCGCGAGGATCCGATGGCAGGCGCAGCGCCTGGCGCAGGTGGTCTTCGCCTCGCTGGCGGCAGCGGGCCGGCAACGGCGGCTCGACGATGCGCGTCAGGCAGCTGCATTCGGCGAGAAGAGCATCGATGACGTTGCCGTGGCTCACGATGCGGCGGCATTCTCGGAAGGCCCCCACACAACCTTCGCACCTGAGCGGCGCGCGTTCATCGCACGCACGGCGCTCGTCGTGTTCGCTGTGCTCGTCTTCGGCGTCGTCATCCTGTCGGCGGTGACGCGGTGAGGCCCTGCGCAGCGCGTGCGGTGAGGCTCGGCTAGGATGATCGAGGCCTTCGGGCCATGGAGGATTCGCCTAGTGGCCTATGGCGCACGCTTGGAAAGCGTGTTGGGTGAAAGCCCTCGGGGGTTCGAATCCCCCATCCTCCGCCATCGAACCGGCTGTCGCGCTTCCGAGCGCGGCAGCCGGTTCGTCGTGGAGTCGGCGCTGTCAGCGACCGAAGATCTCGCCGAGCCCCACATCGCCGAGCTGGTCGCCGAGTCCGCCGAGCTGGTCGCCGATGCCGGTGACCTGATCCCCGAGGCCGCCGACGACTCCGTCGGCCCCGGCGGCGACCCCCTCGACGTCGACGCCCTGCGCGAGCTGATCGATGTCGACACCGAGACCCGCAGCGTGCTCGAGGTGGGGCGCGGCGACGGCGCTCAGCATCGCGCCGCCCGCAACCGCGCCGAGCAGGCCCAGCGCGGCCCCGCCGGCGCCGACGGCCGCGGCCCCGCCGCCCGCGCGAGCGAGGATGCCCCGCATGCGGCCGGGGCGCTGCGCCTCCGCCCGGCCGGCCGCCCGCGCAAGGTCGCCGGGCGATGAGGAGCGCGGCTGCTCGTGCACGGGCAGCTCGGTGCGCATGCGTCGCTCGATCACTCCGCGCTGGTCGGGTGTGAGCCGGGCGAACGCGTCGCGGTGGATCTGCTCGATGTGCTGCGGGTCGGCGGTCTGCATCAGGTAGTCGTAGCGCGCGATCGCCTGACGATCGGCGGCCGATGCAGCCGTCGCGTCGCTCCCGGGGACCGGCGGCGGGGTGAGCGGATCACGAGCGGATGCCGCGCCCTGCCCTCCGACCGAGCGGCGCACCTCGCGCACCGTGTCGGAGTTCAGGGCGTTCTTGGCGAGGTCGAACAGACGGGAGAAGGAGCTCATCTCGAACCTTTCGTGGCGATGGGTGCGGCCGCGGCATCCATTCGTCGAAGGCCCGAGCGCACGACATCGATCGCCGTGCGGGCGGTGCGGTCGATGAGTGGCAAGGGATGCTCCGGGGACGGCGTGCAACGGACGCCAAGGTCTCCTCCACCCAGGGTGGGCCGGCGCACCGGGTCACGATCGCGTGACCGTAATGACGGCGTCGCCGCAGACGGGAGTACTCCCCTTGCTGGCCTCCACGGTAGGGGGTCGGCCTGGACAACGGCTCCACACCCGGGCCGGAGCCTCGGCACCCATCAACCTTCAGCATGGCTTAAGCTAGCACCATGTCACTCGAACCGATGCTGCGCCGACTCGACCGGATCGCGGGCGGCCGTGCCGCCGATCATCGCGTCGAGCCGTCGACCGACCCCAAGGTGCGGCGCGCCTTCACCGTGATCGCCTGGCTGCTCGTCGTGTGCTTCCTGCTCGGCATCGCGACCGTCGTCACGGGGGTCGTCCTGCTCGCCGTCGGCGCCGAGGTGACGATCGCCGTGTGGATGCGCTGCCTCGTCGTGCTCGGCATCTCCACGACGCTCTTCTACTTCCTCTGGCGCGCCCGCGCCGGCTGGTACTGGGCCTACCGCCGCCTGCAGCTGTTCAGCCGCATCTTTCCCGTCATCGCGCTGGTGCTCGCGGCGATCCCCGGGCTCTATCCGCTGTGGGTGATCACCGAGCAGATCGTGTTCGCGCTGATCCTCATCGGCGTCTCCGACTACCTGCAGACCGACTACATGCGCGCGGCGTTCCCGAAGCCGGCCGGGCGCGAGCCGGGGACTGACGCCTAGCGCCTCCCGCCGATCAGGGCGCCGAGGAACGGCACGACCGACACGATCATGACGACCGTGCCGAACACTGGATCCTGCAGATGCAGCACAGCGCCCGTGATCAGCAGCGCGGCGAACACGACCGCCGCGATGAGACGGCGCCCCATGCGCTCGAGCCTGCTCACGCGACGCTCGATCCGAGAGGTGTCGAGCGCGACCTTGCCCTGCTCGAACCGCGTCACGAGACCGTCGACGCGCTGCGGCAGCCGCGCGGCCGTCGTCACCCACGAGAGCGCCTGGGTCGCGACATCCTGCAGGAGGTTTCCGCGCTCGTCGCGCAGCAGCTTCGACGCATACGGCTCGACCGAGTTCCACAGGTTGAAGTCGGCGACGAGCGAGCTGCATACCCCGGAGGTGAGCGACATCGCGCGGATGATGAGCAGGAAGTTCTCGGGCAGCTGGAAGGGCAGCGAGCGCACCACATCGCCGAACTCGGTGGCGAAATCGCGGAACTCGCGCGGATCGACCTCGCGCAGCTGAGCGAACCCCATGCCGCCGAATCGCGAGAACAGCTGCGTCAGGGCACGCTCGAGCTCGCCGGTGTCGGCCGATGGCAGCAGCACGCCGACGTCCTGGATCGCGGCGACGAGACCCTTCCCGTCGCGCGATGCGACGGCGATGAGGAGCTTCCGCAGACCCGAGCGGATGCCGCTGGGAACCTCGCCCATCATCCCGAAGTCGATGAACGTGAGCTTCCACGCGGGCGCGGGCGCCCCGGTGCCGGATGCTGCGGGCTCACCCGGAGCCGCGGCATCCGCCGCTCGCACCGGCGTCACGAAGATGTTGCCCGGGTGCGGGTCGGCGTGGAAGAAGCCGTGGGTGAACAGCTGCTCGAACATCACCTCGGCGAACACGGGCGCGACCTCCGCCGGGTCGATGCCGGCGGCGCGCAGAGCGTCCGCGTCGGTGATCTTGATCGCG
>NZ_LMPK01000037.1:7433-12669 GCF_001423825.1 Microbacterium sp. Leaf351 | reverse complement strand
CCCGGGGGTCGTCGGCGAAGTTCTCGGCGAAGCGTTCGGCGCTGGCCGCCTCGTGCAGGTAGTCGATCTCCTCGAGGCTCGTCGCCGCGAACTCCTCGACGAGGTGGGGCATGTCGACGCGATCCGAGACGATTCGCACATGGCTGAGCCAGCGGCCCACCCGCCGCAGCGCGGCGAGATCGACGTCGACGATGCGGTCGATACCGGGGCGCTGCACCTTCACGACGACGTCGGTGAGACCGATGTCGTCGGCGACGGCGCCCGCGAGACGGGCACGGTGCGCCTGTCCCAGGGATGCCGCGGCCACCGGCACCTCGTCGACCCACGCGAACGCGGCGTCGAGCGGCACCCCGAGCTCCGCCTCGGCGAGGGCACGGATGTCGACGAACGGCACCGCCGGCACCTCGTCCTGCAGTCCCTCGAGCTCCTTCGTGATCTCGGGCGGCAGCACGTCGAGGCGTGACGACATGAACTGTCCGACCTTGATCACGAGCCCGCCGAGGTCGACGGCGAGGTCGTGGAAGCGACGCGCGAAGCGGCGCATCCGCTCTGCTCGTCCGCGCGCGGCGAGACGCTCGAGACCGACGCGCGGGAGGAAGAGCTCGAACCACCACGTGCGTGCGAGCTGGCGCGCCGCGAACCAGAGGATGCGGCGGTAACGGGCGCGCGTGTCTGCGACGTCAGGCATTGATTCTCCTTGACGCCGACGGGCCGGCGGCACGCCGGTCAGGCCTGGGCGAGGATCGAGTAGAGCTTACGCCGCGCCTCATCGAGCACCGCGGCAGCCTCCTCCGCCTGCTCCTTCGTGCCGCTGCGGGCGACCTGCGCGGCCGCCTGCGCCAGCTCGACCGCGGCCTTGGGCAGCGCGCCGAAACCCGAGGCGTCCTTGATGCTCGGCGCCTCCCAGGGAGCGGACTTCTCGGACGCCTCCTCGGCAGCCTCGCGGCCCGCGTCGGTGAGGGAATAGGTCTTGCGACCGTTCGACTCCTCGGCGCTGATGAGGCCCTCGTCGGCGAGGAGCTGCAGCGTCGGGTAGACCGAGCCGGCGCTCGGCTTCCATGCCCCGCCGGACCGCTCGGCGATCTCGCTGATGATCTGGTAGCCGTGCATGGGCTGCTCGGCGAGGAGCGCCAACACCGCGGCGCGCACATCGCCGCGACCCATGCGCATGCCGACACGCTTGTCGAAGGCACCGCGCAACTGCTCGAACTGCTCCCACACGTTGCCGCCCGGGCCGCGTCCGCCGAACCCCCGGGGTCCGCCGCCGAACCCGCCGAAGCCGCCACCGAATCCACCGCTCATGATGCCCTCCAGGCCCACTCGACTATCGAACGATGGTTAACGATATATCGAGATGTGTCGAAGAGGAAGGGGGTGATCGGCTGTCTGCGAATCCGCCCGCGGCGGCCCGCGGCATCCGTCCCGCTGGTTGACTGAGGCCATGGATGCCGCGGCGATGTTCCCCCTCGGGACCGTGCTGTTCCCGCACACGCCGCTACTGCTGCGCATCTTCGAGCCCCGCTACCTCACGATGCTCGGTCGCCTCCTCGACGACGAGGAGCCGCAGTTCGGCGTCGTGCTGATCGCGCGCGGCCGGGAGGCCGGCGGCGGCGAGGAGCGCGAGGGCATCGCCACGATGGCACGCATCGTGAAGGTCGACCCGAGCGGCACCGATGCCCTGCACGTCATCGCCGTTGGCGGCGAGCGCGTCGTCGTCGACCGCTGGCTCGACGACGACCCGTACCCGCAGGCGGATGCGTCACCCCTTCCCCGGCTCACGTGGGACGAGGCGCTCGCGCCGCTGCGCGCCGAGGCCGAGCGCACCGTGCGGCGCGTGCTCACCCGCGCGGCGGAGTTCCGCGATCTGCAGTGGGACGCCGACACCGAGCTGTCCGACGACCCGGTCGAGTCCGCCTGGCAGCTGGCCGCGATCGCACCGCTCGGCGAGTTCGACCGCTACACGCTGCTGCGCTCGACCACGATGGGCGGGCTGCTGCGCGGCATCCTCGATCTGACCCTCGACGTGGAGCCCGTCGTCACCGCGCCGCCCATCGACATCGAGGACGCCTTCGGCGGCGAACCGGGCGACCCCCGGGGCGACTGAGGTCAGCCGCCGCCCTTGCCCTTCCCCTTGCCGTTCCCGTTGTTCCCACTGCTGCCGTTGTCACCGTGATTGCCGGAGCCGCCGGTCGACACGGTCGTGGAGGTGGGACGGGGAGTCGGACTCGCGGGAGCCGTCAACGCCGCGATGTCGGCGCGCACCAGCGCGATCGTCGCGTCGATCGCATCGGCGCGGTCGGTCGACAACCTGCCGCTCGATCGGTCCGCGGCAACCTGGTTCTCGAGGTCATCGATCGTCGCGGTTGCGCCCGCGTAGTCGCCGCTCTGCGCCTGGTCGGCGGCATCCGCGACGAGCGCCTGCAGCGCGGCAGCCGGGGACGGCGAGGGACTCGCGCACCCGGCGAGGGCGAGCGCTGCGATCGTCATGATCACGGCACGGGTGGTCCGCCTCATCCGCCGACCTGCGTCCACAGTTGCTGCAGGTGAGAGCCGAGGTCGCCGGGCACCGCGGGCATGGTCGGCTGAACCGTCGGGTGCGGGCCCGCAGAGGCGAAACCGATCGCGACAACCACGACCCCGATCACCACGATCAGTGCAACGACCGCGGGTACCACCCAGCGGAAGGTTCGCCGGCGAGGCGCCTCGGCTCGGCGCCGTTGACCTGGCGCCGAGGCCTCCGCCGACGGCTCGGGCGGCAGGTCGGGACGTGTCGGCGCACCCGTAGGCAGCGCGGTGAGGTTCTGCGGTGCGTCGTCAGTTGCCGCAGACGCAGGCTCGCCATCGGGTCGCACTGTAACCGGCCCGCTCACCGCGGACCACACCGCGGTGGCACCAGAGAGATCGTCGCCACGCATCAAGGCGAGCGCGGCGTCGGCCACGTGGGCCGCCGTGGGCCGCGCCTCGGGCTCGATCTGCAGCATCGCTTCGAGCAATGTGCGCCAGCCGTCGGCGATGCCCGCCGGGATCTCCGGGGAGCGCGTCAGTCGGATGGCGAGCGCTTCGTGCGGTGTCGCCCCGGCGAACGCTGGCGCGCCGGTCAGCACCTCGAGCAGGAGCAGACCGAGAGAGTAGACATCCGCCGGCGTCGCAGGCTTGGCGCCCTTCACCTGCTCTGGACTGAGGTAGGCCGCCGTTCCGACGAGGGTTCCGGTCGCGGTGACGCGTGTGGTGTCGATGAGAGAGGCGATGCCGAAGTCGGCGAGAGTTGCGAGCGGCGGATGCCCCGGGGTGTGAGCGGGCCTCAGCAAGACGTTGGCCGGCTTGATGTCGCGGTGGACGATGCCTCGCCGGTGAATGACGGCGAGCGCACCTGCGAGCTGCGCGGCCACGTCCGCCGTGCGGGCCGGCGAGAAGGCTCCCGTGCGAACGAGGGTGTCACGCAGATTTGGGCCGTCGATGAACTCCATCACTAAGTAGGGAGGCTCGGCGTCGATCTGAGCGTCGTACAGAGTGACCAGGTTGGGGTGCGCGAGTGAAGCCAGGAGCCGCGTCTCGCTCGCCATGCGGCTTCGCTCGGAGCGATCAGTGCCGTCCAGGGTGAACACCTTCACGGCTACGGTGCGCCCGAGCTGTGCGTCGTTCGCGCGCCACACCCTCGCGTAGCCGCCACTGCCGATCACGTCCTCGAGCACATATCGCCCACTGAGGGCGACTCCGAGATCCGGGACCAGCGGTGCGGTTGCCGTGTCGTCATCCACGGGGATCACCTCCGGCCCCCCATGCTGGCACACACCCCGGCGCCGACCGCGGTGCTTGACAACAGCCCGAGCGCTCAGCGCAGGCCGACCACCGGCATCCCGAGCCACTCGCCGAGATCGAACAGCTCGGCCCTCACCATCTCGGTCTCATCCTCGTCGAACGGCACCAGCTCGTGCAGCGCATTCACCCGCAGCACGTTCTCGCTGCGATCGATCTGCGCGTCGAGCAAGCCGATGAACCGGTCGCCCACAAGGATCGGATGCGCGAAGAAGCCGTAGACGCGCTGGTCCTTCGGCTTGAACTGCTCGAGCACGAAGTCGAAGTCGAAGAGCTCCCGCAGCCGGGGCCGGTCGAACAGCGTCGTGTCGTACGGGTTCAGAATCGCCACCCGTCCGCCGGCGTCCTCGTCGAGCGCGGCGAGCGCGGTCGGGTCGACCCGCCATCTCCACGACGAGCCCTCGACCGTCGCCGCGAGCCCCGCGGTACCGGCTCCGCTCCAGGGCGACTTCTGCTTGGCGAGCCCCGCGGCCTGCAGGCGTCGCCCTTCGTAAAGGCGCGCCGCCTCCTCTTCGCCGTACTGCGGCAGGTCAGACGGGAACACCCGCTCGGCGAGATCCCACACCTTCGTGCGTCCCTCGCGCCGTACGACGGCGACCTCGCCCGTGCGCATCAGGAACTCGAGCATGTGCGGCACCTGGTTCGGCCCGTACCACCCGCTGTCGCTGTGGCGGGCGACCTGCGCGGTGTCGGGGATCTCGCTCGCCTTCAGCGGCCCCTCGCCTCGCAGCCGCGCGAGCACCTCGTGCTTGAACGTCGGGTTGGCGGCCAACCACTCCTTGGTGCGGTCCCGCAGCGGCATCGCCCGCATGCGCGGCAGCATGAGCGGCAGCAGGCTCACCGGGCGGAACGTGCCGTCGTACTCGAACAGCAGCCGGTCGATCTCGACCGCCTTCTGCAGCTGACCCGACTCGTACGACCAGCCGATGCGCGACCACATCATGGTGTTCTCGCACGTGGAGATCACGCTCGTCGGGTCGATCTTGATGATCGCCAGCTGCTCGGCGACCTCGACGACGTCGCCCGGACGCTCCGCGTCGAGCAGCGCCGCACGCACGGCGATGCGCCGCGCCTCGTCGTTCGACAGCTGCACCGTGTCGGTCACGCCGCTCCCTCCTCGGGCGCGGAGGCCGCGGCATCCAGCCTGTTCAGCTCACCCGCCAGCAGCCCGTAGGTGCGCGTGTGCGCGAGCCGAGCGTGACGGGTCATGTAGCCGACGAGCGGTGCCGGAGCGGTCACCTCGGTGACCTCGCTCACGAGCGTGCCCGCCTCGGTCGGCGTCGCGGACGTCGTCGTGGTGAGCGTGCACCCCGGCGCCGCGCGCACGTCACCGATGAGAAGCGTCGGCGAGACGCGCGTCATGCGCGCCGGGAACCGGATCGAATAAGGGATGCCCCACACCGTCGGCCGCTCGACGATC
>NZ_LMPK01000037.1:5566-7424 GCF_001423825.1 Microbacterium sp. Leaf351 | reverse complement strand
AGGGATGCATGCCGCGGTGCCCGTCGAGTTTCGCGAGGAAGTCGACCGCGCGCTCCGGCACGCCCGGCACGAGGGTGCTCAGCTCGAAGGATCGGATCGCCACGCGTCCAGCATGGCGGCGGCGTGCGACATCCGGAAGCAGGCACTCGGATGCCGCGGCCGTGTCAGCCCTCGCGGAAGATGTGCACGGCCTCGCGGACGGCGTAGAAGACGATGACGACACCGACGACGGCATCCGTCCACCACCAGCCGAGCACCGCATCGAGCAGCAGCCCCGCGAGCACGCTCGCCGCCAGGATCCCGTCGATCAGGGTGACCCTGCCCTCGGTGACCACGACCTCGTTGCCGATGCGGCGCCCGACCGCGCTCTTCCCCGCGGCGAGAGCGAACATCACCGCGGCGGTGACGGCCGTCCAGATGATCCCGCCGAGGCTCGGCGCCGGTCGATGCACTGTCACGAGCGCCACGATCGACTGCACGGCGAGGTAGCCCGCGAGGAGCACGAACGCCAGCCCGATGAGTCGCAGCGCCCGACGACGCCGCACCTCGTCCGTGCCGCGCAGCTCCCAGAGCACCACGGCGCTCGCGCCGATCTCGATCAGGCTGTCGAGCCCGAAGCCGGCGAGCGCGACGGAGCTCGCCGACCACGCGAGAACGGCCAGCACGACGACGCCGACCACGTTCCACAGCAGCGTCGTCCACTCGAGCGCGACCGCGAGACGGATGCCGCGACGATCGCTGCGCTCCGACATCCCGCCGCGCGGGGTGACGCCCGGATCGGTCACGACGACTCCTCGTGGACGTGTCCGGCAGCTGTCGTCACGACGGGCGTGACCATCTCGACCTGGAGGTCGTCGAGGCTCCGGAGTGTCGTGCGCGCCCGCTCTCGGGCGTGCCCGGCGATCGCCTGCGCATCGGCGAGGGAGGCGGCATCCGTCTCGAGTCGCACAGCCCCCTGCAGCCGGTGCCCGACCCAACGCAGCTGCACGCGTGCCACGCCGCGAACCCCGGGAGTCTCGCCGACGGCACGGTGGAGCGAGTCGACGAGCTCGGGCTCGATGCCGTCGAGCAGTCGGCGACCGACGCTGCGCACGGTTCCCCAGAGCAGCACGACGATCGCCGCGGAGATCGCGAGGCCCACGAGCGGGTCGGCGAGCGGGAACCCAGCGAGCACGCCGAGCCCGCCGATCACGACCGCGAGCGAGGTGAAGCCGTCGGTGCGGGCGTGCACGCCGTCGGCGACGAGCGCCGCCGAGCCGATGCGCCTCCCGACACGGATGCGGTAGACGGCCACGACCTCGTTGCCGGCGAACCCGATGAGCCCCGCGGCGATCACCCAGCCGATGTTCTCGAGCGGCTGCGGGTGGATCATGCGATCGATCGACTGCCAGGCCGCGACGACGGCGGACAGGAGCACGACGAACACGATGAACAGTCCCGCGAGGTCCTCGGCCCGCCCGAGCCCGTAAGTGTAGCGGCGCGACGCCGCCCGGCGTCCCAGCACGAACGCCACCCACAGCGGCACGGCGGTGAGCGCGTCGGAGAAGTTGTGCACGGTGTCGGCGAGCAGAGCCACCGACCCGCTGATCGCGACGACAGCCGCCTGCAGCACGGTCGTGGCGAGCAACAGGAACAGGCTCACCTTGAGGGCCCGGATTCCGGCGCTGCTCGCCTCCATCGCTTCGTCGATCGAGTCCGCCGCATCGTGGGTGTGCGGGACGAAGAGGTGGGTGATGAAGCCGCGGATGCCACCATGGGGGTGGTCATGATGATGCGGATGGTCATGACCGTGACCGTGCGGGTGGTCATGGTCGTGCGGGTGGTCGTGCGCGTGGCCGCGGTGATGCCCCTGAGGATC
>NZ_LMPK01000037.1:4618-5526 GCF_001423825.1 Microbacterium sp. Leaf351 | reverse complement strand
GCCGCCGAGCGAGTGCTCCGCCTGGAAGATCGCGTCGCGCACCAGCTGCGACGCATGTTCGTTCTCCAGCCGGTAGAACACGCGCTGGCCCTCGTGACGGGTGGCGACGATGCGCGCGAGCCGCAGTTTCGCGAGGTGCTGCGATACGGCGGCGGCCGGCTTGTCGAGGATGTCGGCGAGGTGGTTCACCGAGAGCTCTCCCGCATCCGTGAGGGCGAGCACGATGCGCACCCGCGTGGCGTCGGCGAGCATCCCGAACACCTCGACCGCCAGCTCGACGTACGGACTCTCGGTCGAGAAGCCGCATCCTTGCTTATCTGCACTCATACGCAGATACGTTAGTCGACGCACCGGTCGCCCGCGACGCCGCGGCGTCGAGGGGCGCGGGACCTCAACGGGTCGAGCGCCGCCCGCCGCGGATCGCGCGCACGGCGAATCGCCAGCCCACCAGGAACACGAACAACACGATGCTCGCGACGATGATGAACGCGAGCTCGACGCCCTGCGAGGACACGACGCGCAGCAGCATCCCGATCACGACCGTCGTCACCCACAGGCCGACGCCGGTACGCACCGGTGCGAGCGGCGCCCGCCAGCCGCGGGTCACGAGCCAGCCCGCGAGAGCGCCGACCAGGAAAGGCCACGACGTCGTCACGAGCCCCGCGAGGACGTCCTCGTGGTGACTGGCGCGCCCGATCGCGGCGAAGACCACGACCAGCACGAGATCGACGATGAGCGCGACGGTGACGGTGCGCGGGGCGGGACGGGGCGACATGGATACTCCTCGACGGTCGACTCGATCATCTTCCCCGATCCAGCCTCTGGGCGCGCCGGAGGTGGGACCATGAAGCATGGACGCACTCGCGCAGTTCGGTCAGGGCCTCGCCCTCACCCTCGCCGCGTTCATC
>NZ_LMPK01000037.1:0-4613 GCF_001423825.1 Microbacterium sp. Leaf351 | reverse complement strand
CCTTCCTGTTCGTCGCGCGCACCGCCCGCCGACACTGACACGGCCCACGACGATCACTCGCCGCGGGCCGAGTCGGCATCACGCGATCAGGCGCGCGGGTCCACCAGGATCTTCACCGCGGTCTCGTTGCGGTTGATGAGGGTGTCGAACCCCTGGTCGATCAGGTCGTCGAGGCCGATCTTGCCGGTGATGAACGGCTTCAGGTCGACCTTGCCCTGCTGCACCAGCGCGATGGTCTCGGGGTGGCTGTTGACGTAGGCGATCGTGCCGCGCAGGTCCACCTCCTTGAGCACGAGCTTCTGCATGTCGAGCGTGCCCGGGTGCCCCCAGATCGACACGACGACGATGACGCCGGTCGGCTTGATCGCGTCGAAGAGCGTGTCGAGGGCGGGCTGCACGGATGTCGCCTCGAATGCGACATCCGCCCCGACACCGTTCGTGAGGGCCCTCACCTCGGCGACGACGTCGACCTCGCGCGGGTCGAACACGTGCGCGGCGACGCCCGTGTCGAGCGCCTTCTGGCGGCGCAGCGAGCTCGGCTCGGAGATCGCGACCGTGATGCCCTGCGCGCGAAGCACCGCGGCGGTCAGCAGGCCGATGGGGCCGGCGCCGGTGATCAGGGCGAAGTCGCCCGCCTTCGCGCCCGAGCGCTGGTAGGCGTGGTATCCCACCGAGAGGGGCTCGATGAGCGCGGCCTCGTCGAGCGGGATGGTGTCGCCGATGGGGTGCACCCAGCGGCGCTTCACGACGATCTTCTCGGCGAGTCCGCCGCCGCGGCCGGCGAGGCCGATGAAGTTCATGTCGTGCGAGAGGTGGTATGCATTGTTGGCTGAGCTCGTGTCGACCTCGTCGCCGATGATGTAGGGCTCGACGACGACGTGATCGCCGACAGCGAGATCGTCGACACCCTCGCCGACCGCGTAGACGACGCCGGACATCTCGTGACCGAGCGTCACAGGAGCCGACTCGTGGGAGATCGGGTGCGGGTGACCGTGAGGGGGGACGAAGATCGGCCCGTCGAGGTACTCGTGCAGGTCGGTTCCGCAGATGCCGCAGAACGCGACGTCGATGCCGACGGTTCCGGGTTCGACGACCGGCTCGGGGATGTCCTCGATGCGGATGTCGCCGCGGTCGTAGTAGCGCGCAGCCTTCATGGTCGCTCAGCTCCTTTGCATAGTGGAGCGGTCGATGATCATGCCTCGCGGCCGCCCCCAGTGGCTGACGGGATCCTCCGTCTTCTCCACGCTATCCCCGCGGGCGGGAGCGAGCTCGGGACCGGATGGATGCAAGGTTGCATTCTGTTGCATCGTTTATATATACGTAGATCACACACTGTGGAGCAGCCGTTAGTCGAAGCAATGTCGGAACCCCGCGCAACACTCGAGACATGACCGATCAGCAGCGTGACGCCGAGCAGCGGGCCACCGCGCGGCTCGCCGCGCTGCTCCCCCGACTCGAGCGCACGCGGCGCGAGATCGCCCGTCTGCAGGCGCTCGAGGTTCGCCAGCTCGCCGAGGCCGAGGCCATCGCGGCCGAGTGGACAGATGCCGCGGCCCCCTCCGATGCCGACCTTCCGCATCGTGCGGTGGCCGCGGAGATCGGCGCGGCGTGGCGTGTCTCCGACCGCACCGTGCAACGGCGGCTGGGCGAGGCCCGCACGATCGCGGGCGACTACCCGACCACACTCGATGCGCTCGCACAGGGTCGCATCGCGCTGGCCCACGTGCGCGTGATCGTCGACGCGGGCCTGCCGATCACCCACCCCGAGCTGCGCCACGAGTTCGAGAACGCGGTGCTCGACTACGCCGAGAGCACGTCGGCCTCACGCCTCGCCCCGGTGGCCCGACGACGTGCCGAGCGGTTCTGCGACGAGACCGTGTCCGCACGCCACGCGCGCGCACGTGCCGACCGCTCGGTGCGGGTCACGCCGCTCGATGACGGAATGGCCGAGCTCGTCGCCGTGCTGCCGTCGATGCTCGCGTTCGGCGTACATGATCGCCTCACCCGGCTCGCGCACGCGCAGAGCGAGACCGAGGCCGCCGCGCGTGCTGACGATGCGGCGACCCTGCCCGCACCACGCGCGGTCGATCAGCTCCGCGCAGACATCCTCGCCGACCTGCTGCTGACCGCCGACCCCGCGGCTCACATCGATCGAGTGACGGATGCCGCGGCCATCCGCGCGCACGTGCAGGTCACGGTGCCCGTGCTCACGCTGATGGGCGGCGAGGTCGATGACCCGTTCGAGTGTGCGGTGGGCGCCGGCCTCGTGCCGATCGATGCACCCACGGCACGGGCGCTGGCCGCAGAAGCACCCGGGTGGGACCGCATCCTGACCCACCCGCTCACGGGCACGGTGCTCGGCGTCGATCGCTACCGGCCGAGCGACCAGATGCGTCGACATCTCGCCGTGAGAGACCGGCACTGCAGGTTCCCCGGATGCCGCATCCCGGTCTCAGCCTGCGACATCGATCACACGCTCGATCACCAGTTCGGCGGGGAGACGCGCGCCGACAACCTGGCGCACCTGTGCCGACGACACCACACGCTGAAGCATCACTCGCCCTGGACTGTGGTGCAGCGGGGCGACGGCGTGCTCACCTGGACGAGCCCGACGGGTCGCCACTACAGCGACGCGCCGGCGAGCCGGGTGTTCTTCGCCCCCGATGTCGACGGTGATCCCGTCGATCTGCCCCTGTGGGATGTGGAGAGTCAGCGGGCCGGGAGTCCGCGGACGGAGCGGAGACCCCACACTCGCACCGTTCCGCCGTGGGTCACCCTCAGCGATCCGGTGGTGGGCGATACCGTCACAGCTGAACCGGTCATGGTCGGCACTGCCACAGCGTGAACGACGTGACCTGCGCGGGCGCTGATGTCGTGACGCTTCCCCAGGCGCGAATCTCGTGACAGAGCCCGGTCGTCGTCAACGCGCCGACGGGATCCTTTCTCTCCCCTGGGCGCAGTACGACCCACTGAAGCTCACGGTCTCGCACCATCTTCCCCAG
The DNA here is from genome assembly GCF_001423825.1 of Microbacterium sp. Leaf351. Classification (NCBI taxonomy): domain Bacteria; kingdom Bacillati; phylum Actinomycetota; class Actinomycetes; order Micrococcales; family Microbacteriaceae; genus Microbacterium; species Microbacterium sp. Leaf351. The sequence goes on along the minus strand of NZ_LMPK01000037.1, from coordinate 1,611 downwards.
CTCTGCCTCTGTGAACACGGGAACAGCCCCTGAGTAGCCTCCGTCTGTGAGCACGTCTTCGCCCGTTCCGTTGATGATGTCGGCCGAGATCGCCCACGAGTCGGTGAGAATGATCGATGACGCGGGATCTGCTGACTGCGCGGTTCGCCGGGCGACCTCCGCGAGCATCTCTCTGGGCGCGAGACTCGAGACCGGGGATGCGACCCAGAGGTCGGGGGCGGAGATCGTGAAGCGTTCTCGAGCATTGGTGCCCGTGGCGACGGCGTCAGATCCATCCTGCGGATCGCCCGCGTCACCCGGATCATCTGGAGACGCACCATCTGCGGTTGCAGATCGCGAGACCACCCACGAAGCGGTGGCGACGGCCGCTTGCTGAGTGCCGTCCGTGGAGTCGGCTCGGGCGTCGTCCCCACCGACAATCCCCGAGGACGCATCCTGAACGGCCGGGTCGGGCAACGACCGATCGATGTCGTCCGGGGGATCAGCGGGCGCGGCGGCGACGCCGGCGATCTGCGAGCGTGCGCCGATGTACGCCTCCCCGCCGGATCCATCGCGATTCGCGTCGAGCGCCTGGATGCTCCACCACGTCGCCCCACCGACGAGCGCGATACCGGCCAGGACCAGCATGACGTTCATCGCCGGCGAGTATCTGATCATCGGCACCGGTTCGGGCGCGAACTCCCTGGTGACGACGGATCGGAAGGGCATCATGTCGGAAGGATCCGCCGGGACGGCCAGCACGCGATCGTGGGCGCGGAATCCGAGCACGATCGATGCGATGACGCCCATGATCGCGAAGGCGACCATCGGTATCGCCAGCGCAACGGGCAGCGCGCCCCACACAGCAAGCAGACATCCCCACACGGCGGTCAGCGTGACCAACGCGGCCAGCGTGAACCGCCGCCAGCGCCGAGGAGATCGTAGATCATGCACAGCCAGCGAGAACCCCACGGCTGTGAGCAGAATCAGCTGCACACCGATGGCCGCGACGTACGCAGCGTGCGGAAGCGTGGCGAACGAGAGCACGGCGGCCGAGGCGGCGAACCAGACCGCCACGGCGACCGTGAATGCGAAAGCCATCCGCTCCACATCTCGTCGCGGCCGTCGCCGTCGGGGCCACCAGCGCACCAGCGCGAGCGCGAGGCCGAGAGCGGCCGCGGGGTACAACCATCCGATCTGCGTGGCGTACTCGGGAAGGAAGAGCTTGAGCCGCGAAACATTCGCCGCGGTCGGATCGGAAGAGAACAGTGCGGCAAGACTCGCCTGCAACGTGGTGACGTGCGCAGTCGTCGACCCCACGGCGCCCGCTACCGAATTGGGGAGCAGTCGGTCCACACCGTTGTAGCCGAATACCATCGCGAACACGTTGTTGTCTGTTGAGCCGTCGATGTACGGCCGACTCCCTGCAGGCACCAGCTGCACGATCGTCATCCACGCGAGCGACGCGACAAGCGTCGCCGCACCGAGAACTCCGACCCGTCCTGCGCGGCGGCGCCACCCATTCCCCGCGACCAGGAGTGTGCCGACGAGGAGCCCGGGCACGATCAGCCACGCCTGCATCATCTTGGCTTGGAACCCCACGCCGACGGCGATGCCCGACCACGCCAACGC
>NZ_LMPK01000036.1:121608-122832 GCF_001423825.1 Microbacterium sp. Leaf351 | reverse complement strand
CCCGCGGTCTGAAGCCCTGATGAGACGAGATCTCCATCAGGGCTTCGTCGTCCCGGCCGAGACCGGGCTGCGCGAGCACCGCGTCACCTCTCCGTCATCCACCCACCGCCCGCCGCCCGACGATCGCACTGACGGCGCGGCGCAGCATCCGGCCCCGTGAGGCACGACGCACCTCGCTCAGACGCGGCACGATGAGGCCGATCGCACAGCGGGCGCGGGTGGGCGGGAATGAGTCGGCGGTGGTCATGGCGGGTCCTTTCAGCGGCTGGCGTGGTGCCATGACATTTCTACGAACGGATGCCGCGGCCACGACACGACGGAACGTGCAGTGTCGCGGACTGTCGCCGCTGCACCGAGAACTGGTCGAAGTGCACAGTCCCCTCTTCCCGCGCGAGGGACAGAGTGGGTGACATGAGCCCTTCCCCCCTCACCTACACGGTCATCGATCACCTGCTCGATCGCCTCACCGCCCTCGGCGTCGAGCGTATGTTCGGGGTGCCCGGCGACTTCACGTTGACGATGCTCGATCGTGTCGAGGCCCATCCCGACATCGACTGGGTCGGATGCAGCGCCGAGCTCGGCGCCGCCTATGCCGCCGACGGCTACGCCCGTGTGCGCGGCCTCGGGGTGGTGTGCACGACCTTCGGGGTGGGGGAGCTCAGCGCCATCAACGGCATCGCCGGGAGCTACGCGGAGCGGGTGCCGGTCATCCACGTCGTGGGCGCTCCGTCGACAGCCACGCAGCGTGCCGGTCGGCCCACACATCACACGCTCGGCGACGGCGACTTCAAGCACTTCCTGCGCATGCACGCCGAGGTGACGGCCGTCCAGGCGTCGCTCACGCTCGAGAACGCGACCTCCGAGATCGACCACGTCATCCGCGAGGTGCTCGATCGTCGACTTCCCGGGTACATCGTCATCCCCGCCGATGTGGGCCTCGCCGAGGTCGAGCCGTCGACCCGGGGGCTCCTGCGCGCGCACGACCAGACGAACGCGCGTGCTCTCGCACGTTTCCGTGACGCGGCGGCACCGCTCATCGCCGACGCCACGCGTCCCGCAGTCCTCGCCGACATCCTGGTCGAACGCTTCGGCGCCGAACCCGCCCTCGCGAACCTGCTCGGCACCGGCATCCCGCACGCCACACTGCTGTGGGGTCGGCGCGTCGTCGACGAGTCAGCCGCCACGTTCGTCGGCACGTACGTGGGCGCAGCGAGCCGCGAAGTC
>NZ_LMPK01000036.1:119916-121586 GCF_001423825.1 Microbacterium sp. Leaf351 | reverse complement strand
CCTCGGGGTTCTTCAGCCAGCATCTGCCGGAGTCCGGCACGATCGTCATCGACGGCACGACCTCGTCCATCGGCGGCGTCACCTATGGCCCGATCGCCATGACGAACGCGATCGACGTCATCACCGAACTCGTCGCGGCGCGCACCGCGCGCATGCCGGCGCCGCCGTCCGAGCGGCCTCCGGCGTTCCCGGCGCCCGCGCCGAACGACGCCCTCAGGCAGGATTCGCTGTGGGCCACCGTCAGCGCCTGGCTGCGACCCGGCGATCTCGTCATGGCTGACCAGGGCACCTCGTTCTACGGGATGGGCGCCCACCGACTGCCCGCCGACACCCTGTTCATGGGGCAGCCCCTGTGGGCATCGATCGGCTATACGCTCCCCGGCATCCTGGGCGCGGCGCTCGCCGCTCCGGTGAGGCGTCCTGTGCTCCTCATCGGCGACGGGGCGGCACAGCTCACGATCGGCGAACTCGGCACCCTCGCGCGCCGGCACGTGCCGGCGGTGGTCGTCATCGTCGACAACAGCGGATACACGGTCGAGCGCGCCATCCACGGGCCCGACGCCGACTACAACGACATCGCCGCCTGGGACTGGGTGGGACTCGCCACCGCCCTCGGCGCCACGCGGTCGGTGCGTGTCGACACCGTCGACGGACTTCGCGAGGCACTCGAGATCGCCCGCGCAAACCCGCACGGACTTCATGTCGTGACCGCCTCGGTTCCCCGCGACGACGTGCCGCCCCTCCTCGAGGCCATCGCCGAGGCCGCCGCGCGCGCGAACAGCCGCGCATGAACCGCCCGCGACTGGACCCGCCCGTCCGCCGGGCGCGCCGCCGCAGGCGCTGGGCGCTCGCGGGCGTCTTCGCCCTCACGGCCGCCCTCATCGTCGTTCCGTCGGCCGTCGTGCGCCACGTCGTGCAGCAGCAGGATGCCGCCTCCCTCGCGTCGTTCTACGAGGTACCCGCCGACCTTCCCGCCGGATCTCCCGGGGAGATCATCCGCATGCGCGCGATCCCCGAGGCACCGCAGGGCGCGCAGGCCTGGCGCATCATCTATCACACGCGCGATCTGCAGGGTCGTGACATCGCGGCATCCGCCGTCGTCGTCGAGCCCACCGTGCTCGCCCCGCACGACGGACGCGTCGTCGTCGCCTGGGGGCATCCCACCACCGGTGCCGCACAGAACTGCGCCCCGTCGCTCGCCACCGACCCGTTCGAGCTGATGGAGGGACTCGACACGATGCTCGCGGCCGGGTTCGCGGTCGTCGCTGCCGACTACCCGGGCATGGGTGTCGCCGGAGCGTCGTCCTACCTGCTCGGCGTCCCGGAGTCGAACAGCATGCTCGACGCGGTGCGCGCCGCCCGGCAGCTGCCGTCCTCCGACCTGAGCAACCAGGTGCTGCTCTGGGGCCATTCGCAGGGTGGGCAGGCCTCCCTGTTCGCCGCACAGCGCATCGGCTCGTATGCCCCCGAGCTGCATCTCGTCGCCGTAGCGGTCGCCGCGCCCGCCGCCACCTTGCCGACCCTTCTCGACGACGACATCGGCGATATCTCTGGCGTGAGCATCGCCTCCTACGCGATCCCCGCGATGCAGGCCGCGTACCGCGACGCCTACCCGACCGACGATCTCGGCGCGATCCTCACCTCCGCGGGGGCGGCCGCGACACCGCAGA
>NZ_LMPK01000036.1:116658-119891 GCF_001423825.1 Microbacterium sp. Leaf351 | reverse complement strand
CCGCCGATCCCGCCAAGACGGAGCCGTGGGCGAGCATCCTCACCGAGAACAGTGCCGGAAACGCGCCGATCACCGTCCCGATCTTCATCGGCCAGGGTCTCGCCGACCAGCTCGTGCGGCCGACGTCGACCGAGGCATTCGCCGCGAAGCTCTGCGCCGCGGGGGAGAACCTCACCTTCCACCTCTACCCGGGCGTCAACCACGGGTGGGCCGCGTACCGCAGCCTTCCCGACGTCCTCCCGTTCTTCGAGACTGCCCTGCACGGCACCGTGACCTCCACGTGCGCGGCATCATGACCCGGGGGCGTCGCGGTGCGTCGGGAAGACAGCTGACCGTGGCAGCGGTGCCCTCTCGCGCATTCGGTCTCGCGCACGGCCGGGTGCACTAGCATCGGCCTCATCCACCAGGGTCCGGGGGAGAAGTCGTGCTGTATTGGGACAGTGCAGCGCTCGCGTGCGTGGATGCCGCGATCGCTGATGCACGCGAGGGTCGTCCTCGTGTACTCGTCGTGCACGGCGGCCCGGGATCGGGGCGCTCCAGCTTCCTGCGTGAGGTGCTGACGCGCGTCGAGGCTGCGGGGCGGTTTGTGGTGCGCACGGGCAACGGGGATGTCACTGGAGAACGGCAGCTCCAGGGCCTCGCCGGCCTCGGGGTCGAGGTGGTCGCGGCCCGCGTCGGAGAAGCGCCGAACTCCCTCGAAGCGGATCAGGCGCTGCGCGATGCGGTCGACGCCGACACCGAACGCGCGCCGCTGGTCATTGCGATCGACGACCTGCAGTGGCTGGATCCGGAGTCGGTGAGCGCTCTCGCACACCTCATGGCCGGGGCGGTCGCCGAGCGGCTCCTGTTGGTCGTGACGACCGGTCACTTCGAACCGTTCCAGCACCCCGACTGGCAGCACCTCGTCGCGGTGAGCCCCCTCGTCGTGCCGATAGAGCTCGAGCCGCTGCCGTGGGAGACCGCGGTGCGGGTGGCGAAAGATGTGCGCCCTGAGCTCGACACCCAGGTCGCTCGTCTGCTGTGGGAGCACACGCAGGGGAACCCGCTGTTCTACGCCGCGACACTGCGCCGGGCAACCCTCGCCGACCTCGAGCGCATGGAGCAGTTCCCCGCGCCCGACGACTATGCCCGTGCGATCGAGGTGCGACTCGCCGGCCTCGGCCCCGATGCCGTCGCGCTGGCCCGAGCCGCCGCGGTCATCGGTGCCGGGTGGATGCCGCTTGCCGACGCCGCGTACGTCGCCGAACTCGACGATCCCACCGCGGCCCGCGACATCCTCGACCGGGAGTTCGTGCTCGAGGGGCGCGCGGCGAAATACGGCGTCGAGGTGCGCTTCGTGCACGCGCTCGTGCAGGCGAGCGTCGCCCAGTTCATCCCGGTCGCCGACGCTGCTCGCCTGAACTCCCGCGCCGTCGCGGTGGCCGCGGACGAACCCGCGGAGCTGCGTCACCGCTACGCGGCCGCGACCACCCACGACGAGCAGCTCGTGGGCCAGCTCGTCGAGGCCGCCGAGCGGCAGGGTTCCGAACGCGCGCACCGGCTCGCGGCGACCTACTTCGATTGGGCCGCCCGGGTGTCGGGCGACGGCGCCGAGCGCAGTCGGCTGCGGATGGAGTCGTTCTACCAGTGGATCCTCGCCGGGCGGGTCGAGCTCGTGCGCGACAGGCTCCCCGACATCCGTCAGGCGCGCGATCGCGCCGGCGCCGCGCTCGTGCAGGGGATGCTGCTCGCGCACGACAACGACTGGCTCGGTGCGATTCGCGTGCTCGCGCCAGCTGCGGCATCGGCCGGCGCGACGCTGACCGCATATCGCATCGAGGTTCTTCTCGCGTGGAGCACGATGTGCGCGGGAGGAGCGACCGCAGACATCCTCGGTCACATCTCCCGAGCGGAATCCATGCCCGCACGTGACGACGCGCTCGCCGGACTCGTCACCTTCGCCGCCGCGCTCATGATGGGCCGCAGCGATCTCGGCGAGCGAGTGCAGGCGGAGCTGCTGCGTCTGCCCGCCCGTCCCGCCGCCGTGCCGATGGATGACACGTACTGGCTCGCCTGGCAGGGGCTCGGTCTCGGCTTCGACGGCCGCCTCGAAGAGGCCATCGAGCCGCTGCGTGAGGTCGACGCGCGCATGGCGACCGGATTCGTCGACGTCGGAGATGGTCTGACGCGTGCCTTCCTGGGCTGGTGCTACCAGCTGCTCGGCGCCGCGGATGTCGCGACCCCCTACTTCCGCGCCGCGGACGCGCTGCGGCGTGCACGCCCACACCCTCTGACCACCGCGATCATCGCGGGCGGTCACACCCATCGCGGCGAGTGGGATCAGGCTGCCGAGCTCTTCGAGGCCGTGCACGGCGTGTTGCGCGACACCCCCTGGCCCGAGGCGGTGATCGCGCTTCTCGCCGCGGAGGCGGCTTACCTCCATGCCCACGGCGACGCGTCCGAGCGTGCCGCGCTGCTCGCACGCTACCGCCGCTCCTACGGCGAGATCGTCGACGCGGCGCCTCTGGCCGGGCCTCTGGCGACGCCCTGGATGGCGACCGCCCACCTCTGGGCCGGCGAGCACGCCATCGCCCTCACGATCGCGGATGGTCTGCAGGCGCGGGGAGATCTCTCGTGGACCGGCAGCACCGCCGACTGGATCCGTGCGCTCGTGACCGAGGCGCGTGGGGATGTGACCGGTGCGCTGACGCTTCTGCAGCGGGCCGCGGCATCCGCCTCGGACGACATCCCGATCCTGCCCGCCCATGTCGCGGCCGACCTGGCACGCGTGGCCGCGGCGGCGGGCGACGCCGGCCTCGCCGCGTCGTCCCGCGCCCGCGCCGACGCGATCTACCGTCGGGTGGGCGCAGCCGGATACGTCGACCCCGCGGCCCCCGCCGACGCCCCGAACCTCGCAGTCGCCGTGGTGTCGGCGCCGGTCTCCGAGGTGCCCGACGACCTCGAAGCGCTCTCCGAACGGGAGCGAGAGGTCGTCGCGCTGGTCGTGAGGGGGATGAGCTACGCCCAGATCGCCCGCGAACTGTACATCACGCGCAGCACGGTCGGGTTCCACCTGTCGCGCATCTACGCGAAGACCGGCACCACGTCGCGGCACGAGCTGTGCGAACTGCTCGCGCAGGTCTGAGCGTCCCTCGCCCGGTCAGCGCTCGGGTGCGATCGTCCCGTAAGCGCTCGCATCCCAGTCGAGGATGCGCCATCCGATCACCACGCCCTCGATCAGGAACGGGTCGCCG
>NZ_LMPK01000036.1:112735-116618 GCF_001423825.1 Microbacterium sp. Leaf351 | reverse complement strand
GAGGTGGCGGGGGTACACCTCGCGCGCCCGCGTCATCCCCTCGGCGCTGAGTGTCTCGTAACGGCATACGGCGAGCGGCATGTGCTCTTCCTCTCCACGGTGGCGGCGCGGTGGCGCCACCGTTCAGTATCCGCGCTCCCGTGAGCGTGGATCACGGGAGCGTCAGCCCGCGTTCCTCGCACAGGCGGGTGATGAGGGCGAGCTGACGGCGGTTGAGGTCGATCAGCTCCTCGATCTCGCCCTTCGCGGCGACGTTCGTCTCGAAGTCGTGCTGGGCGAGCGCCGCGGCTATGGCATCCTGTCGCTTCGCGACGATGAGCAGGATCGCCCCCTGCAGCCCGGCGAGCATGCTGAGGAACAGGTTGAGCAGGATGTACGGGTAGGGGTCCCACTGCACGGCCGTCGCGTTGACGATCGCCCACACGACCATGAACACGACGAACCCGATGATGAAGCCCCACGAGCCCATGCCGTTGCGCAGGCGGTCGGCGGCGCGCTCGCCGCGGGTCAGCTGTTGCGTGGCCTGGTCGTGCCAGTTGGTGATCGGTCGCTGCATGGCGCCGATCATAGAGATCGATCGGATGCCGCGGCTCGATGTCCGCGGCGGCGATCAGATCTCGACGGCGCTGTCGGGTGCGACGCGGCCCGACAGCGAGACCTCGCCGCCCAGCCAGCGGGTGCGGAGCCTGCAGCCCTCGCCCTGGGTGATGTCGAGGTCGCGCGCCACGAGTCCGGTGAGCCGCACCGCGGCGGCTCCGGTCGCCGGATCCTCCACGATGCCCATGTCGGGCGCGAACATGCGGGATCGCACCGTGCCCGCCGTCTCGTCCGCCCACGCCCACAGATAGTGGTGGCCCTCGGTGAACGTGGCCGGGTCGAGGGCGTCGATCTCGGCCGGCGAGCCGAGCTGCCGGAACGCGAAGTCGGGGGTCCATTCGGGGCGGGCGCGCACGGCGACATCCTCGCCGTCGATGTCGATCACGACGCGACCCGCCGGCACCTCGAGGGCGGCGACCGGGGTTCCTCGGCGGGCGAGCCACCAGGCGGTGCCGACGCTCGGGTGCCCGGCGAAGGGCAGTTCGCGGGCGGGCGTGAAGATGCGCACCTGCGCGGCGTCGGGGGTGATCTCACCGATGAAGACCGTCTCGGAGTAGCCGAGCGCCTCGGCGATGTGCTGCTCCCGCCCGGCCGAGGCGGCGCTGCTCAGCACGATGCCGAGGGGGTTGCCCGAGCCTCCGTCCGCGTCCGTGAACACCCGCACGACATCGACCTGCACTCCGAAGCTCATCCCGCCACGCTATCGGGCGCAGGGGTCGGGGGTCGGCGTGGCCGTCGTCGGTGGACACACACCGAGCGCCGTCACCCGGCCGCGCTGTCGACGATCGCGAGCGAGCGGATGCCGCGACGCCCGCGTTCCTCGTCGAGCACCGCGAGCAGCCGATCGCGCGTGCCGCGCCCGTGCGCGAGGGTGAGCGCGGCAGCGCGGTCGGCGTCGCGGTGTGCGACGGCGTCGATGATCGCCGCGTGCTCATCGCGGGCGTGGGCACGGGATGCCGCCGAGCGCACCTCGAGCCAGCGCACCCGGGCGAGGCGGGTGATGGTGTCGGCGACGGCGGCGGCGAGGAACGCATTTCCTGATGTCGCCGCGAGGGCGTGGTGGAAGTCGCCGCCGTCGCGCAGGCCCGTCTCGGGGTCGTCGTGGGAGCGGTGGGTGTCGACGAGCTCCCGCAGGGCGGCGAGGTCGGGGTCGGATGCGCGGTCGACGGCGAGGCGCACAGCGGCCACCTCGACGATCTCGCGGTACTCCATCGCGGCGCGCACCTCGGCGATATCGAGGGGCGCGACTGCCCATCCGCGCTCGGTGCGCACGGTGAGGCCTTCGCCGCCGAGGCGAAGGAGTGCGGCGCGGATGGGCGTGCGCGAGACGCCGAGGCGGCTCTCGAGCGCGCGTTCCGACAGCCGCTCGCCGGGGGAGAGGTCGAGGGTCAGGATCGCGATGCGCAGCTGGCGGTAGGCGCGGGCCTCGCCGGGTTCGTCCACCGGTGCTCCCTTCTGGTATACCAAAGCGGTATACCGATCGTCTCACGAGCCCCGAACCGAGGTCAACGCATGACGCGCATCCCTCCCCGCGCTTGGATCATGCTCGCGCTCGGCATCGCCGCGCAGGCCGCCGGCACCCTGCTCGTCTCCGCGCCCGTGTTCCTCATCCCGCTGCTGCACCTCGACCGGGGCCTCCCGCTCGCGCAGGCGGGACTCCTCTCCGCCGCCCCCACCGTCGGCATGGTGCTCACGCTCATCGCCTGGGGTCACCTGGCCGATCGACGAGGGGAGCGGGGCGTCATCGCGGGAGGACTCCTCCTCACCGCACTGCTCGCGCTCGCCGCCGCGGTGACCAGCGACCTCATCGGCCTCGGCGTCGCACTCCTCGCCGGCGGTGCGGCCGCCGCCAGCACGAACGCGGCGAGCGGCCGCGTCGTCGTCGGATGGTTCCCGCGCGACCGGCGCGGACTCGCGATGGGCATCCGGCAGATGGCCCAGCCCCTCGGCGTCGCGGCCGCCGCGGCCCTCGTGCCCGCGCTCGCGGGCTCCGCGGGCATCCCGGCGACATTCCTCGTGATCGCCGCGGCCCTCGCGATCATCGCGGCCGCCTGCGCGGCGGGCATCCGCAATCCGCCGCGGGCCGCGGCATCCGGCCCCGAGAGACCCGCCGTGAACCCCTATCGGGCGAGCGGGTTCCTCGCGCGCATCCACGCGGTGTCGCTGCTGCTCGTCGTGCCGCAGTTCGCCGTGTCGACCTTCGGCATGGTGTTCCTCATCTCGGCCCTGGGATGGGGCCAGGATGCCGCGGCCGCCCTCGTCGCGATCTCGCAGTTCGTCGGGGCGCTCGGCCGCATCGTCGTCGGCGTCCTGAGCGACCGGGTCGGCAGCCGCGTGCGCGTGCTGCGAGGAGTGGCCGTCTCGGCCGTCGTCGTCATGCTCGCGCTCGCCATGAGCGGTGCGTTCGCGTGGGCGGCCGTCGGCGGCGTCATCCTCGTGATCGCCGCGGTGGTGACCGTCGCCGACAACGGCCTCGCCTACACCTCGGTCGCGGAGGCGGCGGGCAGCTCATGGGTCGGCAAGGCGCTCGGCGTGCAGAACACCGGCCAGTTCATCGCGGCGTCCCTCGTCGGGCCGGGCATCGGCGCGCTCATCACGGCAACGGGCTTCGCGGGAGCGTACGCGCTCGTCGCGCTGGTGCCCCTCATCGCCGTGCCGTTGGTGCCCCGGCGCGACGTGCACCGCGACTGAGTCGGTGCGCGACCGGCGCGCGCCCTCACTCCGGTGCGGAACCCGCGAGCGCGCGCTTCACGTAGCCGACGATCGCGTTCGCATGTCCGTGGCCGAGTCCGTGCTCGGTCTTGAGCCACTCCACCACCTCCATGTGACGGTGGTCGTCGAGGCGATCGGCGACGAGGTCGAGCCAGTGCTGCACGGGCTGCCCGTACGTCTTCTCGATGCTCGGGAAGTACGAGACCGGACCCTGCAACTTGACCCCGACCGGCAGCTCCGGCGCGGGAACACGGTGTGCGCTCATCGCCCCATCATCGCGCGTCACTCGGCGCGCGAGAACTCCGACGCGCGCGCCACCTGGTCGGCGGTGAGGGCGACGCCGGTGTACCGCTCGAACTGGCGGGCGGCCTGCAGTGCGATCACCTCGGCACCCGTGATCACCGGCACGCCCGACTCGCGCGCCGAGCGCACGAGCGGCGTCTCCGACGGGAACGCCACGACATCGAAGACGACGGATGCCGCAGCCACCTGCTCGTGCGAGAACGCGAGAGCCGCGGCATCCGGCCCGTTCATGCCGAGCGGCGTGACGTTCACGAGCACGCCGGCGAACGGC
>NZ_LMPK01000036.1:112242-112718 GCF_001423825.1 Microbacterium sp. Leaf351 | reverse complement strand
TGCGGGCGAGCACGGTGACGTCGTCGAACCCGGCACCGCGGAACGCCGCGATCACCGCCTTCCCCATGCCCCCGGAGCCGCGCACGACGACCGGCAGCGCCGGGTCGACGGCGTGGCTCGCGAGAAGCGACGCGACCGCCTCGTAGTCGGTGTTCGACGCCGTCAGCACGCCGTCGTCGTTGACGATCGTGTTCACCGACGCGATCGCCGCTGCGGACTCCTCGACCACGTCGACGAGGGGGATCACCGCCTCCTTATAGGGCATCGACACCGAGCACCCGCGGATGCCGAGCCCTCGCACGCCCTGGATGGCGGCCGTGATGTCGGTGGGGGCGAACGCCTTGTAGACGAAGTTCAGTCCGAGCTCGTCGTAGAGGAAGTTGTGGAACCGCGTGCCGATGTTCGACGGGCGGGCGGAGAGGGAGATGCACAGCGACATGTCTTTGTTGAGGATCGGCACCTGGCCATTCTGCTCT
>NZ_LMPK01000036.1:111827-112229 GCF_001423825.1 Microbacterium sp. Leaf351 | reverse complement strand
CCGACTACCTGGATGCCTGCCTCTCGGCCCTCGACCGTCAGACCCGACGCCCCGACGAGGTGATCGTCGTCGACAATGCCTCCACCGATGCGACCGCGGACGTCGCTCGCGCGCACGGCGCGACGCTGTTGCGGGAGGAGCGTGTCGGCATCTGGCCTGCCGCCGCCCGCGGGTACGACGACGCGGCGGCATCCGCCGACATCATCGCCCGGGTCGATGCCGACTCCCGTCCTCACCCCGACTGGGTCGCCCGCCTCGAACGGGCGTTCGCGGAGGACGAGGCCCTCGGCGTGCTCACCGGGGGCGCCGAGTTCTACGACTGCTCGCGGCTGGTCGCCTACCTCGGATCGCACTGGTACATCGGGGGCGGACGCGTATGGATCGGGCTGTGGCTCGGCATCC
>NZ_LMPK01000036.1:108845-111745 GCF_001423825.1 Microbacterium sp. Leaf351 | reverse complement strand
GCGATGGGACCGCACCCTCACGATGCCCGTGTCGGCGAGGCCGCTTGTACACGTCGGCGGACTCCTCCGCCGGGTGTGGCGGGTCGTCGAGACGTTCGCGGCGAGCTGGCCCGACGGGCGCTTCCGGGCGGCACGGCGCCAGGTGTCGAGCCTCGTAGACCCGCTCTCGTCGCCGTACGCGGACCCGCCCGGCGAGCCCACGGCCGGCTCCCACCCCGCCTAGGCTGGCCGCATGCAGGTCGAGTTCACCGCCGACATCTGGCGTTGGGAGGCCCGCGCCGAGCTGTGGTGCTTCGTCGCCGTGCCCGATGAGATCAGCGAGGCCCTGCACGAGCTGCCCGGGCCTCGTGCGGGCTTCGGTTCGGTGCCGGTCGAGGTCCGGCTCGCGGCATCCGTCTGGCGCACCTCGATCTTCCCGGAGACCGCGCGGGGCCGCTTCGTCCTGCCGCTGAAGAAGGCCGTGCGGCAGCGGTACGGACTCGGAGTCGGAGACCGGGTGACGGTGAGCATCGAGACGGTCGGGATCTGAACCCGCGCACCGTACACTGATGCCATCGCGCCGTGGGCGCGATTCACCGCCGCCGTATCGTCGAGGGGTCACGATGGCCGTCGCCAGCTCAGAGCGCCGCTTCCGCGCGCGCGTGATCGGCATGCTGGCCGCCGCGGTGGTCGCGCTCACCGTGGGTCTTGTCGCCCCGCTGAGCGCCCAGGCGGCAGCGCCCTCCGGCTGGCTCCACACCTCGGGGTCCAAGATCCTGGCATCGGACAACTCGGTGTACACGATCAAGGCGGTCAACTGGTTCGGGATGGAGACCTCGAACTGCGCTCCGCACGGGTTGTGGTCGATCTCCCTCGACCAGGGCATGCGCGAGATCGCGAGCATGGGCTTCAACACGATCAGACTGCCGTTCTCCAACGAATGCCTCGCGGCATCCTCGACGACGTCCATCAACCAGAATCTCAACCCGACTCTGGTCTCGCTCACCCCGCTCCAACTGATGGATGTCGTGATCGCGCGCGCCAAGGCCTATGGGCTCCACGTGATCCTCGATCGCCATCGTCCCGACTCCGGTTCCCAATCGGCGCTCTGGTACACGTCGCAGTACAGCGAGCAGAAGTGGATCGCGGACTGGACGATGCTCGCGAACCGATACCGGAACGACCCCACCGTGATCGGCGCCGACCTTCACAACGAGCCGCACGACCCGTCGTGCTGGGGCTGCGGGAACGCCGCCACCGACTGGCAGGCCGCGGCGACCCGCGCAGGCAACGCGGTGCTCGCCGCGAACCCCAACCTGCTGATCATCGTCGAAGGCGTCAGCACGCAGGCCGACGGGTCCACCACGTGGTGGGGCGGGGGTCTCAAGGATGTCGCGAAGAAGCCCGTCGTTCTGACGGTGGCGAACCGCGTCGTCTACTCGCCCCACGACTACCCCGCGTCGGTCTACAACCAGTCCTGGTTCGGTGCGGGGAACTATCCCGCCAACCTGCCCGGCGTCTGGGACGCGAACTGGGGCTACCTCCAGAAGCAGAACATCGCGCCGGTGTTCGTCGGCGAGTTCGGCACTCTGCTGCAGACGACGAGCGACCAGCAGTGGCTCGCGTCGATCGTGTCCTACATCCGCGCGAACGGACTTAGCTACGGGTATTGGTCGTTCAACCCGAACTCCGGTGACACCGGGGGTCTCGTCGCGGATGACTGGACGACTCCGGAGGCCGCCAAGCTCGCGGCGCTCGCGCCCATCCTGAGCCCCGTCACACCGCCGTCCCCGGCACCGCTCTCGCCGTCGGCCTCACCGTCGACGTCGCCGTCGCCGGTCCCGACGCCGACCGCGACGCCAGCGCCCTCCCCGATTGCGACGACGGCCCCGTCATCGCCGCCCGCGGCGAGCCCCGCTCCGTCGCCGACCGTGTCCGCCCCGCCCGTGGCGACGCCGTCGCCATCGGCACCGAAGCCGGTGACATCCGGAACCGTGACGACCGCCTGGCAGCTGCAGAGTGCCTGGCAGGCCGGCTATGTCGCGAACTTCGTCGTGACCGCCTCCAGCGCCGTGCACGGCTGGTCGATCTCGTGGTCCTCGCCGAGTGCCACCCAGATCGTGAGCGCCTGGGGGATGGGGTGCACCCTCGCCGGAACCACGATCACCTGCACCGGTAAGGACTGGGCCGGCCCCCTCAGCGTCGGCCAGAGCGTCTGGGTGGGGCTGCAGGTGGCCGCGACATCCGCGCCGGCCAACCCGGCGCTGACAGTGACCGCGAACTGACCTCGCCGAAGCGGTCATCGCTAGCCTGAGGGCATGCCCGAGACCCCGACCGATGCCTCGCTCATCGGGCGTGTGACGTCCTGGATGCTGCGCCGCACGCTGGTGCGGGCGTTCCTGCTCTACAGCCAGAAGCGCGGGCCGTTGCTCGCCGACAGCATCACGTACCGCGCGCTGTTCAGTCTCTTCGCGGCCGTGCTTCTGGGGTTCTCCGTCGCCCTGCTGTGGTTGCGGGGCAACCCTGACGCGCTCGCCGCGCTCGTGCGTGCCGTCGACGCGGCCGTCCCCGGCCTCGTCGGCGACGGCGGCATCGTCTCACTCGATGCGATCCCAGCGCCGACCGGCCTGACGATCGCCAGCATCATCTCGATCGTCGGTCTGATCGGTGCGTCGACCGGCGCCATCGGATCGATGCGCGCCGCCTTCCGTGAGCTCGCCGATGCCGGGCATGACGACACGTTCTTCCTCTGGGTGCAGCTGCGCAACCTCGGCGTCGCCGTGGGGATCGGAGTGCTGCTGATCGTGTCGGCGGCGGCCACGTTCTTCGGCACCGCCGCCGTGGGCCTGGTTCTCGGACTCCTGTCCCTGCAGGACGACGGCGTGGAGGCGGGCGTGATGACCCGGGTCGTCTCGGTCGTG
>NZ_LMPK01000036.1:107542-108827 GCF_001423825.1 Microbacterium sp. Leaf351 | reverse complement strand
CCTCGTGGCGCGCCCGCCTGGCGGGCGCAGCCGTCGGCGGTGTCGGTCTCACCGTGCTGCAAGAGCTCTCCGGTCTGTTCGTCGGCGGTGCGGCCGCCAACCCGCTGCTCGCCACCTTCGCGGCGCTCATCGCCCTGCTGCTCTGGATCAACCTGTCTGCGCAGGTCATCCTGATCGCCGCAGCGGTCTGTGTGACCATCGCCGGGCAGCAGCACGACCGGGTGCACGCCCGCCACGGCGCGCGCACGATGGGGCAGTGGCGTCTGCGCATGGCGGAGGCCGCGGCATCCCGTGCGGAGGTCGAGGTGCGTGCCGCCCAGGCGGCGGAGGCCGCGGAACGGGAGCCGAAACCACCCCGCCGCGCCCGCCGAGACTAGGCTGACCGCATGTCCATCGCACGACTCACCGGCGGTCCCCTCGACGGCCAGCTGCTTCCCTTCGACGGCGACGACGACGAGATCATCGCCCCCTACGGCGAAGGCCAGATCGTCTACCGGCGCTCGGGTGATGCCGTCCAGACCGGCGCCGCCGACGGCCCCACCGAGGTGCCTTTCGCGTACGTCGAGGCCACCGAGCCGATCAACCCGGATCCCGACGGCCGCGACGAGTGAGCGCGGAACCCACGCGCTCCCTCGAGGTCGAGCGCAGCTACGACGTCGACGCCGACACCCCGCTTCCCGACCTCACCACGCTCGGCCTCACGGTCGGTGATCCCGAGCCGCGCGACCTCGACGCGCGCTACTTCGACAGCGCTGGCGCCGCCCTCGGCCGCGCCGGCGTCGCCGTGCGCCGCCGGACCGGCGGGCCCGACGAAGGCTGGCATGTCAAGATCGCCACGCCCGAGGGAAAGCTCGAGTGGCACTGGCCGCTCGACATCGACAGCGACCCCGATCAGGTGCCCCCCGCGGTCGCCGAATCGGTCGGGCGCTGGTCGGCGGGCCCGTTCGCTCCGCTCGCGCGCATCCGCAACGCCCGCACCGCGTATGCGGTCTCGGATGCCTCGGGCACCCCGGTCGCCGAGCTCGTCGACGACCGCGTGCAGACCGTCGACGAGCGCACCGGACGCGAGCTCGCCTGGCGTGAGTGGGAGGTGGAGCTCACCCCCGACAGCCCCGTCGCCCCGGCAGAGTTCTTCGCCCGCATCGACGCCGCGGTGGCGGCGGCCGGCGGGCGGGTGGCGGCATCCGATTCGAAACTGGCCCGCGCCCTCGGATTCTGACCCAGCCGTACGACGAAGGGGCCGCCGCGGAACTCCGCGGCGGCCCCGTCGTCGTACGGCGATCAG
>NZ_LMPK01000036.1:105735-107498 GCF_001423825.1 Microbacterium sp. Leaf351 | reverse complement strand
GCGTGTGCACGTTGCGGGCCAGTTCGAGCGCGGTCAGGTCCCACTTCTGGGCGAGCGTCAGCTCGGGCAGCAGCTCCGAGACATCCGGCCCGATCATGTGGGCGCCGAGCAGCTCGAGGTGCTCGCTGTCGGCGATGAGCTTCACGAAGCCGACGGGCTCGCCGAGGCCGTGCGCCTTGCCGTTCGCCATGAACGGGAAGGTCGCGACCTTGATGTCGTGACCGGCGTCCTTGGCCTGCTGCTCGGTGAGGCCGAACGAGGCGACCTGCGGCGAGCAGAACGTCGCGCGTGGCATGAAGCGGTAGTCGCCCAGCGTCTGGGTCTCGGCGCCGCCGATCGTCTCGGCCGCCACGACCGCCTGCGCCTCGGCCACGTGGGCCAGCTGCAGCTTGGCGGTGACATCACCGATCGCGTAGATGTGCGGCACGTTGGTGCGCATGTAGTCGTCGATGCCGATCGCCCCGCGGTCGGTGAGCGCGACACCCGTGGTCTCGAGTCCGAAGCCGGTCACGTTCGGCGCGAAGCCGATCGACATGAGCACCTTGTCGGCCTCGACCGACCCCTGCGCGCCGCTCTTGTTGTCGGTGTAGGTGACGGTCACCTTGTCGCCCGAGTCGACGACCGACTCGACCTTGGTGGAGGTGAGCAGGGTGATGCCGTAGTTCTTGTACTGCTTCGCGATCTCCTTGGAGACGTCCGCGTCCTCGTTCGGGAGCGCACGGTCGAGGAACTCGATGATCGTGACCTCGACGCCGTAGTTGGAGAGCACGTACGCGAACTCCATGCCGATGGCGCCGGCGCCGACGATGACGATCNCCACGTTCTGGCTCAGGGTGACCCCGGGGAGCAGACGCACGGTCGAGCCGGTCGCGATGATCGCGTTCGAGAACGTGACGCGCTCGGTCTGGCCGTCGGCCTTGGCGACATCGATCGTGTTCGCGTCGACGAAGGTCCCGCGGCCGTCGTACTCGGTGACCTTGTTCTTCTTCATCAGGTAGTGGATGCCCTTGACGCGGCCGTCGGCCACCTCGCGGCTGCGGTCCCACGCGACCCCGTAGTCGAAGGTGACGGAGCCTTCGATGCCGAAGAGCTTCGCCTTGTGGGTGAAGGTGTGGGCGAGCTCCGCGTTCTTCAGGAGCGCCTTCGAGGGGATGCACCCCACATTCAGGCACACACCGCCCCAGTACTTCTCCTCGATGATCGCGGTGGACAGACCGAGCTGGGCGCTCCGAACGGCCGCGACGTAACCGCCGGGACCCGCGCCGAGAATGACGACGTCGTAATGAGGCATGGTTCCCAGCCTAGTCCGCCCGGGACCATCGGATGCCGCGTCGGCCGCCGTGCGAAGCCGCTCCGTCATGGCGTCGGACAGCGCGACTATCGAGCGGGAATGAACCGGCGAACCGGGCGCGGTCGACCGGATCGCATCGGATAGTCTGGACGGGAAGGAGGAGCAGAACCGTGGACGAGAACCAGCCCGGCGCCGGCGACATCCGGCGCGGCGCCAGCGACGCGCAGCGACCCGCGCACGACACGACGCAGACGTTCGGTCACGATTCCGACCTGTCCTTCGTTCCCTTCGGCAGCGAGCTGACCGAACCGGAGATGGCGGCGATCGAGGCCCTTCCGACCGGCTCGGCACTGCTCATCGTGCGCTCCGGTCCCACGGCGGGCGCCCGCTACCTCCTCGACGCCGATGTGATGACCGTGGGTCGTCACCCCGATGCCGACATCTTCTTCGACGACGTGACCGTCTCCCGCCG
>NZ_LMPK01000036.1:88205-105700 GCF_001423825.1 Microbacterium sp. Leaf351 | reverse complement strand
ACCTACGTCGACGGCGAGCGGGTGGACCGCGCGACACTCGCGAACGGCGACGAGGTGCGCATCGGAAAGTTCCGACTCAACTTCTTCGGCTCGCCCGCCGATCTGGCCGCCGCGCCGGAGGCGTGATGCCGGTCGGCGCCTCCCGCTCGAGCAGTGCGCCGAGCGGGCTTCTGAGCATCGGCCAGGTGCTCGCGCGACTCGCTCCTGATTTCCCGTCGCTGTCGTCGAGCAAGCTCCGCTTCCTCGAGATGCAGGGAATCGTCGCGCCGCGCCGCACCGACAGCGGATACCGCAAGTTCGCGGCATCCGATGTCGAACGCGTGCGTCTCGCGTTGACGCTGCAGCGGGATCACTACCTGCCTCTGAGCGTCATCCGCGACTACCTCGACGATCTCGACGCCGGTCGCACCCCTGAGATCCCGGTGAGCGTCCCGTCCGCGATCGTGACCCCGGCCCGCCGCTACCGGCGCGACGAACTGCTGCGCGAAGCCGGGGCTCCGGCGCAGCTGCTCAACGACGCCGTGACCACGGGCCTGATCCCGCCGGCGGACCCCTTCGACGACCGCGCGCTGACCATGCTGCGATCGCTCGTCGGCCTCGACCGACACGGCATCGGCCCGCGTCACCTGCGCGCGCTCATGCAGGGAGCCAAGCGGGACATCGCGCTCATCGAATCGGCGCTCGCGCCGCTGCTGCACCGCACCGATGCGAGCGCACGCGGACGCGCAGGCGAGGCGGCGCCGGAGCTGGCCCGTCGACTCGACGAAGTGCGCTCGGCGCTCGTTCGACGCGGACTCGACGAACTCGGGATCTGAGTGCGACACGCCGGGGCCCGAACTTCGGATGTCGTTGCTCGGGCCGGGTCGCTCCTCTAGCGTGGAATCACCCGAACAGCAGAAGGAGGACGCGAGCATGAACGCTGGCGAACCCATCGGTGGCACCTTCTCGGAGGGCCTGCTGTTCACCGACGGCCTCCCCGCGATGGATGACGAGGTCGGCTACCGCGGCGCCGTGGCTGCGCGCGCGGCCGGCATCACCTATCGTCAGCTCGACTACTGGGCCCGCACCGAGCTCGTCGAGCCCACTGTGCGCAGCGCCACCGGATCGGGGTCGCAGCGCCTCTACGGCTTCCGCGACATCCTGGTTCTCAAGCTCGTCAAGCGCCTGCTCGACACCGGCATCTCGCTGCAGCAGATCCGCACCGCCGTCGAGCAGCTGCGAGCTGCCGGCATCCGCGATCTCGCCGGCACCACGCTCATGAGCGACGGCGCCTCGGTCTACCTCTGCACGTCGAACGACGAGGTCATCGACCTCGTCAGCCGCGGCCAGGGTGTGTTCGGCATCGCCGTCGGCAAGGTGCTGCACGAGGTCGAGTCGACTCTGCTCGACTTCGATCCGCAGGCGCCGGACCCGGCGGACGAGCTCGCCGCACGTCGCGCGCAGCGCTCGGCCTGAGCGCGGGGTCGTCGCCGCATCCGTGAGAGCGGATGCCTCATCCGCGCGCCCGCGCAGAGATCGCCGGCCGTCCGTTCACGATGCGACGGGCGGTGTCGTCGGCGGACTCAGACGGTCGCGTCACCCGGCGTCGGGATGCGACCGGCACGCATGACGCGGTCGAGCAGCGAGTCGAAGTCGGCTGCGAGCTCCTGTGCGGAATCTCCGGGCCAGATGTGCAGCGGCTTCGCCGCGCCCTGCGCCTGCTGCAGAGAGGTGCGCTCGGGCAGCTGCGGGGTGAGCACGAGCGGACCGAACATGTCGCGCAGCTCCTTGATGCGGAACTGGTGCTCGATCGACTGCGGGCGCACCCGGTTGACCACGATGCCGAGCGGCTGGAGGCGGGGGGAGAGGCCCCGGCGGATCTCCTCGATGGCGCGCAGTGCGCGGTCGGCGGCAGCAACGGAGAACAGGCCCGGCTCCGTGACGACGATGACGCGGTCGCTCGCCGCCCACGCGGTGCGCGTGAGGGCGTTCAGCGACGGGGCGCAGTCGACGAGCACGAGGTCGTAGTCGGCCTCGACGGCGGCGAGGGCCTCTTCGAGCTTCCAGACGTCGCGCACGCTGGGGTGCGGGCCGTCGAAGTTGATGGCCGACGGGCTTCCGATGAGCACGTCGATCGTGCCGGGATGCACCTTCGCCCACCCGCTCGAGGTGATCGCCTGACGGACGACCTTCTCTTTGGGGTTGGCCAGGACATCGGCGATGTTGAGGCGACCCGCGACCTGGATGTCCATACCTGTGGACACGTCGGATTGCGGGTCGAGATCGACGACGAGGGTTCGCACACCCCGCGCGAAGGCGGCTGACGCGAGACCGAGCGTCACGGTGGTCTTACCCACGCCGCCCTTGAGGGAGCTGACGGAGAGCACGTGCACGGAGGTCTACGTTACCGTCCCCTAGGCTGTGAGCACACTCAGGCAGAGAGTCCCCGCGATGCGCTCGATGCCGCGACACACGAAGAGGTCTGATGTTCCAGAAGATCCTTGTCGCCAACCGGGGCGAGATCGCGATCCGAGCTTTCCGTGCCGCCTACGAGGTCGGCGCCCGCACCGTGGCGGTCTTCCCCTATGAGGATCGCAACTCCCTGCATCGCCTGAAGGCCGACGAGGCCTATCAGATCGGGGAGATCGGGCACCCCGTGCGCGCCTACCTCGACGTCGACGAGATCATCCGGGTCGCCCTGGAGTGCGGCGCCGACGCGATCTACCCCGGCTACGGATTCCTCTCCGAGAACCCCGAGCTCGCCGAGAAGGCGGCTGCCCACGGCATCGCCTTCATCGGCCCGCCCGCATCCGTCCTCGAGATGGCGGGCAACAAGGTCACCGCGAAGGAGCACGCGATCGCGGCCGGCGTGCCGGTGCTGCGCTCGACCGAGGCATCCGACGACGTCGACGCCCTCGTCGCTCAGGCCGCCGACATCGGATTCCCCATCTTCGCGAAGGCCGTGGCCGGAGGCGGTGGGCGTGGCATGCGTCGCGTCGAGAAGCCCGAAGAGCTCGCCCCCGCCCTCGCCGAGGCGATGCGCGAGGCGCAGAGCGCGTTCGGCGACCCGCGCATGTTCCTCGAGCAGGCGGTGCAGCGCCCCCGTCACGTCGAGGTGCAGGTGCTCGCCGACAAGACGGGCGAGACCGTTCACCTGTTCGAGCGCGACTGCTCGGTGCAGCGCCGCCACCAGAAGGTCATCGAGATCGCTCCTGCCCCGAACCTCGACGACGAGATTCGGCAGCAGCTGCACGCCCACGCGATCGCGTTCGCCCGGTCGATCGGGTACGAGAACGCGGGCACTGTCGAGTTCCTGCTCGAGACCGCCGGCCCCCGCACGGGAGAGGTCGTCTTCATCGAGATGAACCCGCGCATCCAGGTGGAGCACACGGTGACCGAGGAGGTCACCGACGTCGACCTCGTGCAGACGCAGATCCGCGTCGCGGCGGGCCAGTCGCTCGCCGAGCTCGGACTCGAGCAGAGCGACATCCGCCTGCGCGGCGCGGCGCTGCAGTGCCGCATCACGACCGAGGACCCCACGCAGGGCTTCCGGCCCGACACGGGCACGATCACGACCTACCGCTCGCCGGGTGGTGCCGGCATCCGTCTCGACGGCGGCACGACCGCCGCCGGCTCGCAGGTGAGTCCTCACTTCGACTCGATGCTGGCGAAGCTCACGTGCCGCGGCCGGGATTTCGGTGCCGCCGTGAGCCGCGCCCGGCGCGCGCTGGCGGAGTTCCGTATCCGCGGCGTCGCCACCAACATCCCGTTCCTGCAGGCGGTGCTCGACGACGCGTCGTTCGTCGCCGGGGATGTCAGCACCTCCTTCATCGATGAGCGCCCGCAGCTGCTGCGCGGGCGCGAATCGAAGGACCGCGGCACGAAGATCCTCAACTGGCTCGTCGATGTCACGGTGAACAAGCCGAACGGCGAGAACCCCCTCACGATCGAGCCGCGGTTCAAGCTCCCGACGATCGATCTGACGACGGATGCCGCGCCCGGATCCCGTCAGCGCCTGCAGGAGCTCGGTCCCGCCGGGTTCGCCGCGGCGCTGCGTGCCCAGACCGCCCTCGCCGTGACGGACACGACCTTCCGCGACGCCCACCAGTCGCTGCTCGCGACGCGGGTGCGCACGAAGGACCTGGTCGCGGTGGCGCCCTACGTCGCGCGTCTCACTCCGCAGCTGCTCTCGGTCGAGGCCTGGGGCGGTGCCACCTATGACGTCGCGCTGCGGTTCCTCGGCGAAGACCCGTGGGAGCGCCTCGACAAGCTGCGCACCGCACTGCCCAACGTGGCCATCCAGATGCTGCTGCGCGGCCGCAACACGGTCGGCTACACGCCGTACCCCACCGAGGTGACCTCCGCGTTCGTCGCCGAGGCGGCGCGCAGCGGGGTGGACATCTTCCGCATCTTCGACGCGCTCAACGACGTCGCGCAGATGCGCCCCGCGATCGAGGCCGTGCTCGAGACCGGCGCTGCGATCGCGGAAGTGGCCGTGTGCTACACCGGCGACCTGCTCGACCCCGCCGAGGACCTCTACACGCTCGACTACTACCTGTCCCTCGCCGACGAGATCGTCGCCGCGGGCGCTCACGTGCTCGCGATCAAGGACATGGCGGGGCTGCTGCGGCCCGCGGCCGCAGCGAAGCTCGTCTCCGCGCTGCGCGACCGGTTCGATCTGCCCGTGCACGTGCACACCCACGACACCGCCGGCGGGCAGCTCGCGACCCTCCTCGCCGCCAGCGCCGCCGGAGCCGACGCCGTCGACGCGGCGGCCGCGCCCATGTCGGGCACCACCAGCCAGCCGTCGTTGTCGTCGCTGGTCGCGGCGCTCGCCCACACCGAGCGCGACACGGGACTCGACCTCGACGCGGTGGGGAGCCTCGAGCCCTACTGGGAGGCCGTCCGGCACCTCTACAAGCCGTTCGAGTCGGGCCTTCCCTCGCCGACCGGCCGCGTCTACCACCACGAGATCCCAGGCGGCCAGCTCTCCAACCTCCGTCAGCAGGCGATCGCCCTGGGGCTCGCCGACGACTTCGAACTCATCGAGGACATGTACGCGGCCGCCAACCGCATCCTCGGGCGCGTGCCGAAGGTCACCCCCTCGTCGAAGGTCGTGGGCGATCTCGCGCTGCACCTCGCGGCCGTGAAGGCCGACCCGGCCGACTTCGAGGAGAACCCGCAGCGCTACGACATCCCCGATTCGGTCGTGGGCTTCATGGCGGGCGAGCTCGGCGATCTGCCGGGCGGCTGGCCCGAGCCCTTCCGCTCTAAGGTGCTCGCCGGACGCACCGTCGACATCTCTCTCACCCCGCTCAGCGTCGACGACGAGCGCGCGCTCAACGGCGACGCGGCCGAACGCCGCCAGACCCTCAACCGGCTGCTGTTCCCGGCACCCACTCGCGCGTTCGCCCAGACCCGGGAGGTGTTCGGGGACCTCAGCGTGCTCGACACCACCGGCTACCTCTACGGCCTCGCGGCCGGCGAGGAGCATGCGGTCGACATCGATCGCGGCGTCAAGCTCTTCGTCGGACTCGAGGCCATCGGCGAGGCCGACGACAAGGGCATGCGCACGGTCATGACGACCCTGAACGGCCAGCTGCGCCCCGTGTTCGTGCGGGATCGCAGCATCACCGTCGAGACCCGTCAGGCGGAGAAGGCGGACACGACCAAGCCCGGTCAGATCGCCGCGCCGTTCTCCGGCGTCGTCACGATCAAGACCGCCGTCGGCGACCGCGTCGAGGCCGGGCAGCCCGTGGCATCCATCGAGGCGATGAAGATGGAGGCGGGCATCACGGCGCCGATCGAGGGCGTGGTGGAGCGGATCGTCATCGCCCCGACCGCGCAGGTCGACGCGGGAGACCTTTTGGTCGTGATCCGGCCCGCGCACTAGCCTGGGGGAGGCGTGGCACCGTCCCTGTGACGCCAGGAGCCCCAGAACTCATGACCGAACGCACGGATCCGGCATCCCGCGACGACGGCGACGATGACGTCGTCGCGGCCCCCGTCAGCATCGACGCATCCAATCTCGACCTGTTCAGCAGCCAGACCGCGCAGGTCACCATCGTGCTGCCCGCATCGACCGACGACGACGAGCTCGACGACGACGGATCGGGTGAACTCGTCGACGACGGAGACGAGATCGAGGTGACGATCGCCGCGGAGGTCATCGATGACGGTGCGGCAGACGACGACGAGCGTGACGGCGACGAGATCGACGACCAGGAGAGCCCCGTCGACGACGAGGAGACCCCCGTGCCCGACGAGACGACCGACGACGCCGTGATCGACTCGACGCCCGAGGTGATCGACGTCCCCGTGCCGGCTCCCGTAGCCGCCACCGACTCGGCAGCTCCCGTCGCCGCGGCGGTCGCCGCCGTCGCCGTGAGCGAACCCCGTCGCACCACCGACCCGGTGCAGCTGGTCGCCCGCCGCGCGGGCGAGGTCGCCGGCGACCGCGGGACATCCGATCTGCTCAGCGCCGACCGCCTGCTCGAGAACGTCAAGGTGGCGCGCCCCGAGCCCGAGGGCCTGTGGCCTTCGCTCGTGTTCGCGCTGTCGGGCCGCCGCATCAATCTCGGCGACAACCGTCGCGCCCGCGCCCGCAAGGAGCTCGACCAGAAGATCGCCGCGCCGCTCTCAGGTCGTGCGCGATTCGTCGCCGTGCTGTCGCGCAAGGGCGGGGTCGGCAAGACGACCGTGACGACGCTGCTCGGCATGGCACTCGCATCGGCACGCGACGACCGTGTGATCGCCGTCGACGCGAACCCCGACCGCGGCACTCTCGCGGAGCGCATCGGACGCCCCAGCGGCAAGACCGTGCGTGATCTTGCGCGCGCCGGAGCCGTCGTGAGCGGCTTCAACGAGATCTCCTCGATCGTCGCGCGCGACGAGACCCGCCTCGATGTGCTCGCTTCCGACGCCGACCCGCGCGTCTCCGACGCCTTCAACGACGCCGACTATCGGGATGTCGCGACTCTCGCCGCGCACTACTACTCGGTCGTGCTCACCGACACCGGCACCGGAATCGTGCACGAGGTGATGGGGGCGACCCTCGACCTCGCGGACGGTCTCGTGATCGTCGCCGGTCTCAGCGTCGACGAGGCGCGCCTCGCGAGCGAGACGCTTACGTGGCTCGAGACCAACGGATACGCAGATCTCGTGCGCCGTGCCGTCGTCGTCATCAACGCGTCCCGTCCGGGCGCGTCCGCCGTGAGGGAAGCCGAGCTCGAGGCGCACTTCCGCTCCCGTGTGCGCGACGTCGTGCGGGTGCCCTACGACCCGGCCATCGCCGTCGGCGGACCGATCTCCTTCCGCGAGCTGCTGCCCGCCACCCGTCAGGCCGCGCGCCTGCTCGCCGCATCGGTCGTCGAGGGGCTGCGGTCGGTCTCGAAGGTCGCCTGAACCGTGGCGGTACGAGGCATCCGGGTCTTCGGCGACCCGGTTCTGAAGAGCGTCAGCGCGCCCGTCGGCGAGATCGACGAGGGCACCGAGGCGCTCGTGCGCGACCTGATCGACACCGTGCAGCTGCCGGGGCGGGCGGGGGTCGCCGCGCCGCAGATCGGTGTCGGCGTGCGGGCGTTCAGCTACAACGTGGACGGCGAGATCGGCTACGTGCTCAACCCGGTGCTCGTGGAGGTGGCGGGGGAGCCCGTGCTGACCGGCGAGGGGTGCCTGTCCGTGCCGGGCTTGTGGCACGACGTGCTGCGCTATCCGCACGCGAAGGTCGTCGGCATCGGGCTCGACGGCGCCGAGATCGTGCTCGAGGGTGACGGTCTCATGGCCCAGGCGCTGCAGCACGAGACCGATCATCTCGACGGCATGCTCTATCTCGACCGGCTCGAGCCGACCACCCGCCGGGTGGCGATGCGCGAGATCCGCGAGAGCGACTGGTTCTGACGCTTTCGGTCAGTGGTCGCTCCCGCGGATCGGATGCCGCGTCCCGCCGCGTCAGCGCAGTGAGACGTTGGTGGTGTTGACGGGCACCTCGTAGAGAGCGCGGATCTCGTCGGCGAAGTCCGAGAGGATCACGTTGCGCTTGATCGAGAGCTTCGGCGTGAGGTGTCCGCTCGCCTCGGTCCACTCGGTGGGCAGGATCGTGAACTTGCGGATCGACTCGGCCCGCGAGACGCCCTGGTTCGCCCGGTCGATCGCCTTCTGCACCTCGTCGCGCACCTTGGGGTTCTCGGCAGCCTGTGCGAGCGTGAGGTCGGTCGGAAGTCCGTTGTTCGCGGCCCACGTCGGCAGCATCTCGGGGTCGAGGGTGACGAGTGCGGCGATGAACGGCTTCTGATCGCCGACGACGACGACCTGGCTGACCAGGATGTTCGCCCGGATGGGGTCTTCGAGTGCGGCCGGCGCCACGTTCTTGCCGCCCGCCGTGACGATGATCTCCTTCTTGCGGCCGGTGATCTTCAGGAAGCCGTCGGCGTCCAGTTCACCGATGTCGCCCGTGCGGAACCACTCGCCGTCGAACGCCTCGGCGGTCGCCTCGGGGTTGCGCCAGTACTCCTTGAACACGTCGATGCCGCGCACCTCGATCTCGCCGTCCTCGGCGATGCGCACGCCGACTCCCGGGAGCACGGGGCCGACCGTGCCGATCTTGATGCGGTCGGGGGTGTTCACGGTGGCGGGGGCGGTGGTCTCGGTGAGTCCATACCCCTCGAGGATCTTCACGCCGAGCGCGGCGAAGAAGTAGCCGAGCCGCTCGCCGAGGGGCGCCGACCCCGAGATGGCGTACTGGATGTTGCCGCCCATGCGCTCACGCAGCTTCGCGAAGACGAGGCGGTCGAAGAGACGGAACTTCACCCGCAGCGAGAACGGGATCTTCTCTCCTGCCTGACGAGCCTTGGCGTACTGGATGCCGACGGCCGCCGCGGCGCGGAAGATCTTGCCCTTGCCGCCCGACTCGGCGACCTGCTCGGCCGAGTTGTAGACCTTCTCGAACACGCGGGGGACCGCGAGCAGGAACGTGGGCTTGAACGAGCCGAGCGCGTCGATGAGCTTCGAGGTGTCGGGCTGGTGGCCCGTCTTCACGCCGGCGTGGATGTTGATCACCGAGATGAACCGGGCGAACACGTGTGCGGTCGTGATGAACAGCACGGTCGAGGCGCCCTCGGTCGTGACCACGTTCTCGAGCGACTGGGTCGCGTTGCGGGCGAGCTCGACGAAGTTGCTGTGCGTGAGCACGCAGCCCTTCGGGCGGCCGGTCGAGCCGGATGTGTAGATGAGGGTGGCGATGTCGGAGCCGACCGCGAGGCCGCGGCGGCGCTCGATCTCCTCGTCGGCGACGCCGGCGCCCTCGCGGCGGAGGGTGTCGAGCGCGCCCCTCTCGATCTGCCAGGTGGCGCGCACGAGGGGGAGGTCGCCGGCGATCTCGTCGAGCTTTGCCTGATGATCGGCGGACTCGACGAGGCAGGCGATCGCCTCCGAGTTGGACAGGATCCATTGGATCTGGCTCGCAGAGCTCGTCTCGTAGATCGGCACCATGACCGCG
This sequence comes from Microbacterium sp. Leaf351, assembly GCF_001423825.1. Taxonomy (NCBI): domain Bacteria; kingdom Bacillati; phylum Actinomycetota; class Actinomycetes; order Micrococcales; family Microbacteriaceae; genus Microbacterium; species Microbacterium sp. Leaf351. The sequence continues at coordinate 96,225 of NZ_LMPK01000036.1, read as the reverse complement.
CCCGCGTAGAAGAGGGCGAAGTCGACGAGTGTCCACTCGTAGGTCGTCTTCGCGAGGAAGCCCACCTTCTCGCCGGGCTGGATGCCCACGGCGACGAATCCCTTCGCGAGCTCGACCACCTGGCGGCGGAACTCCGCGGTGGCGATGTCGCGCCACCCGCCGGATCCGTCGGGTACGGCGAACAGGGCGCCCTTCGGGTCCTTGGCGACCCGCTGCTCCAGCAGGTCGGTGATGTTCGCGTCGGGGTCCGGGGTGACCAGCGGAGGGGTGTAGACCTCGGCCGTTGCGGCGACAGTGCTCATGGCGGCAGCTCCTTCGATACCGGTTGCTCGTGCTGAAACTCAGTCTACATTTGCGCGAGACCGAGTCTCACTGACACGGGCGGCACGATCGGGGGGATGCGCTCGCTTGTAGACTGCTTCCCCTGAGCGTACGCGAAGGGATCCCGCGTGTTCTATTGGTTCATGAAGTACGTGGTGATCGGTCCGGTCATCAAGGCGATCTTCCGACCCTGGGTCGTGGGCCGCAGCAACATCCCCGCACGCGGCGCGGCCATCCTGGCGAGCAACCACCTCTCGTTCGCCGATTCGATCTTCCTGCCGCTCATGATCGACCGCCCGATGAGCTTCCTCGCCAAGAGCGACTACTTCACGGGCAGAGGTCTGAAGGGGTGGGCGACGAAGATGTTCTTCAAGGCCACCGGGCAGATCCCGATCGACCGATCGGGCGGCAAGGCATCCGAGGCATCCCTCAACACCGGTCTCCAGGTGCTCGGGCGTGGAGACCTGCTCGGCATCTACCCCGAGGGCACCCGCAGTCCGAACGGCATCCTTTACCGGGGTCGCACCGGAATCGCCCGCATGGCGCTCGAAGCCGGGGTGCCCGTCATCCCCGTCGTCATGGTCGACACCGACGCGATCCAGCCGATCGGGCGGCGAATTCCGCGCATCGGGCGTGTAGGGGTCGTCATCGGCGAGCCCCTCGACTTCACCCGGTTCGCCGGGCTGTCGGACGACCGCTACGTGCTTCGATCGGTCACGGACGAGATCATGGTGGCGCTGCAGCGCATCGGCGGCCAGCGCTACGACGACGTCTACGCGTCGGCGGTGAAGGAGCGCCTCGAGCAGGCCCGCAACACGGAGCCGGTCACCTCGGGCGCGCCACTAGACTGAGCGGATGCTCCAGCAGCTCGACGCCCTCGATCAGTGGCGTTCGCTTCCCATCAAGCAGCAGCCGTCCTGGCCCGACGCCGATGCCGTCGCCGCGGTCTCGGACGAGATCGCGTCGCTGCCTCCACTCGTGTTCGCCGGTGAGGTCGACCTCCTGCGCGAGCGTCTCGCGCGGGCGGCATCGGGCAACGCCTTCCTCCTGCAGGGCGGCGACTGCGCCGAGACGTTCGCGGGGGCGACGGCCGACCAGATCCGCAACCGCATCAAGACGGTGCTGCAGATGGCGGTCGTGCTGACGTACGGCGCCTCGATGCCGGTCGTGAAGATGGGCCGCATGGCGGGTCAGTTCGCGAAACCGCGATCGAGCGACGACGAGACCCGCGGCGGCGTGACACTGCCCGCCTACCGCGGCGACATCGTGAACGGCTACGACTTCACCGAGGCCTCCCGCATCGCCGACCCGCAGCGTCTGCTGAAGGGCTACCACACGGCCGCCTCGACCCTGAACCTCATCCGCGCGTTCACGCAGGGAGGCTTCGCCGACCTGCGCGAGGTGCACTCGTGGAACAAGGGCTTCGCGCAGAACCCGGCGAACCAGCGCTACGAGGGTCTCGCCGCCGAGATCGACCGCGCGATCAAGTTCATGGAGGCGGCCGGTGCCGACTTCGACGAGCTGCGCCGCGTCGAGTTCTACACGGGTCACGAGGGTCTGCTCATGGACTACGAGCGCCCTATGACCCGCATCGACTCCCGCACGGGCACGCCGTACAACACGTCGGCGCACTTCCTGTGGATCGGGGAGCGCACCCGTGATCTCGACGGCGCACACGTCGACTACTTCTCGAAGATCCGCAACCCCATCGGGGTCAAGCTCGGACCGTCGACCTCGACCGACACCGCTCTCGCGCTCATCGACAAGCTCGACCCCGAGCGGGAGCCCGGACGCCTCACCTTCATCACGCGCATGGGCGCGGGCAAGATCCGCGACGCGCTGCCGCCGCTGCTCGAAGCCGTGCGCGACTCGGGAGCGACCCCGCTCTGGGTCACCGACCCCATGCACGGCAACGGCATCACATCGCAGAACGGCTACAAGACCCGTCGCTTCGACGACGTGGTCGACGAGGTGCGCGGCTTCTTCGAGGCGCACCGCGCGGTGGGCACGTTCCCCGGCGGCATCCATGTCGAGCTCACCGGCGACGACGTCACCGAATGCCTCGGCGGATCCGAGCAGATCGATGAGGCCACCCTCGCGACCCGCTACGAGTCGCTGTGCGACCCGCGCCTGAACCACATGCAGTCGCTCGAGCTCGCGTTCCTCGTGGCCGAGGAGCTCGAGAAGCGCTGACTCTCGCGGAGAGACAGCGAGGGGGTGGATGCCGCGGCATCCACCCCCTCGTTCTGCGTCCTGGCGTTCCGCCGCTAGCCGGTCAGGCTGAGGACGAGGTTGATCTTGGTGCCCTTCGGCTGGGTGGTCGTACTGTCGGGGCCCTGCGACGTGACCTTCGCGATCGTCGGAACCGCATCCCAGTACAGGGCATAGGCGGGCACGAAACCGGCGGCCGTGAGGATGCGCTTCGCGTCCGCGAGGGTCTTTCCCGTCACATCGGGAACGGGGAAGAGCTGCGGACCCTTCGACACGACGAGGGTGACCGTGTCTCCCGGCGCCCAGTTCCCCCCGCCGCCGCGTTTGCCGATGCCGATCACGGTTCCCGATGCGATGGAGTCGCTGAACTCCTGAGCCGGGGTCGACGAGACCTGGAGGCCCACGCCGGTCAGGGCAGTCGTGGCATCCGTGATGCTCATGCCCGCGACATCCGGCACCGGCCCCTTCGACGCCGTGATCACCGCGGAATCTCCCTCGTGCACCGTGCAGCCGTTGCTGCAGTCGGTCGCCGATGAGGCACCGCGCGGTGTGACGGCGACGGACAGCACCGTATCGGGATCGTTCTGCGTGAACTGGTAGGCCGTCGCGCCGAGCGTGACGGTCGCCGCGGCGAAGGCCGACTGCGCGGTCGCAAGCGGCTGGCCCGCGAGAGCGGGGATGTCGTGGGGTTGGGGACCTTTGGAGACGAGCACGGTGACGGTGCTCTTCTTGTCGACGCGGGATCCCGCCCCCGGCTCCGTCGCGACGACGAGGCCGGAGGCGACGTCGATGCTGAACACATCGGATTCGACGGCCTGGAGCCCGTCCGCCCCGAGGGCGGTCGAGGCATCCGCGAACGTGAAATTCGTCAGATCGCGGATCGCGATCTTCGATCCCGGCCCGGCACCGAACCACCAGCCGGTTCCGCCCGCCGCGAGAGCGAGCACGAGAACGAGTGCGACGAGCCATCCGCCGCGGGAGGCGCGGCGGCGCGACCGGGCGCGCAGCAGCGCCGCATTGTCGATCGGCACGCCGCGGGCCGGCGTGAGCACGGCGGTCGCGGCGGGAAGCGCCTTCGTGACCTCGCCCGAGTCCAGGCCGTCGTACGCGACGGTCGGTCCGCCGACGGCGATCGCCCGCGCGACCTGGGGTGCGATGCCCAGTTGGGCCTCGATCTCGCGCAGCCGCGCGAGCATCTCACCGGCGTCGCGCGGACGCGCCTCCGGGTCGCGTTCGGTCGACCACAGCACGAGCTCATCGAGGGGCTCTGGCACGTCGGGGTTCTTCGCGCTCGGGCGAGGCACCGAATCGGTCGCGTGCTGGTAGGCGATCTGCATGGGCTGTTCGCCCTTGTACGGCTGCTCGCCGGTGAGCATCTCGTACAGCACGATGCCGAGCGCGTAGATGTCGCTGCGTGCATCCGCCGTTCCGCGGGTGACCAGCTCGGGTGCCAGGTAGGCGATGGTGCCGAGCAGCATCTGCCCCGACGCCGTGTTCGCGGTCGCCGCTCGGGCCAGCCCGAAGTCGCCGATCTTGATGCGGCCGTCCTCCGCGAGCAGCACGTTCTCGGGCTTCACGTCGCGGTGGATGATACCCGACCGGTGGGCCGCCGCCAGTCCCGACAGGATGGCGTCCATGATCGTCACGACCTGCGCGACACCGATGCGGCGCTGATCCCGGATGAGCTCGCGCAGCGTCACCCCGGGCAGGTACTCCATGACGAGGTACGCCATGTCCTCGTCCTGCCCCTGGTCGAACACGTTCACCACGTGCGGGTCGGAGAGCCGGGCGGCCGAGCGCGCCTCTTGGATGAACCGACTCTGGAAGACCGCATCGTCGCTGAGGTGCCCGTGCATGACCTTCAGCGCAACACGTCGCTCCAAGCGCAGATCGGTGGCGACGTAGACCGTCGCCATCCCCCCCCGCGCGATGCGCGCGCGCACGCGGTACCGGCCGTCGACCAGACGGCCGATCAGCGGATCCGCGCGCTGGCCCGTATTCACGGATCGAGTCTACGGACGACGGCCTGGGAGCCCCGGGAACGGCTCGCCCCTGCGGGCGACCTGGTGTCGGTCAGCCGAGGGCCCGAAGCCACTGCGTCGCGGCGGACTCCCAGCGTCCGTAGCGGTCCGGGTAGGCCGAGATCTGCACGGCCTGCGCGGCATCCGCGTATGTCATGCTCTGCCACCCCGGGATGTCGAGCAGGCCCCGAGTGAGCGGGCCGGAGGGCCCGTCGACGCCGAGGAAGAAGGCGCGGATCGCGTACACCGGCTCCGCAACCTGTGCCGCGGTGCCCCACCCGGTGCTCGGTCGTTGCTGGAAGAGCCCGCGTGAATCGCGATCGCCGCCGTCGAGGTTTCGCAGCCAGGACTCCTGCATCGCCGTGCCGAGGGCGATCGTGATGCCACGGTCGGGAACGCCCAGCTCTCGGCCGATGCGGATGATGAGTCTCGCGTTGGCGATCTGCTCCTCGTCGAGGCCGGTGGCTCCGGCATCCGTTGCGGGAATCGTCAGGCGCTGGCCGGGGTAGATGATGCTCGACCAGGTGAGTCCGTTCGCGCCGAGCAGGGCGACGACGGTCGTGTGCTGTCGGGCCGCGATCGCTGTGAGGGTGTCGCCGCGCTGTACGAGGTAGGTATGTGCGGTCGGGGCGGGGGTCGCCGCCGCCGTCGTCGTCGTCGGGGCGACGGTTGCGGCGGGGGCGGGGAGCACGAGCACATCGCCGGGCCGGATGATCGACTGCCACCCCAGTCCGTTGGCCCGCAGTACGGCGCCGATGTCGAGACCGTGGCGTCGGGCGATCGCCCACACCGTGTCGCCGGCCCGTACCGTCACGGTGGCTTGGCCTGCCGCCGCGGTGGCCGCCGCGCGAGCCGCCGCCGCGACCGTGCCAGCGGCACGCGTGGCGTCGGGCAGCACGGGACCGGATGTCTCGCGCGGCTCCGCGGCCTGCGCAGGCTGAGGAGCGAGCGCGAGGGCGATGCCGCCGACGACGGCGGGGACCGCCCACCAGCGCAGGGGAGAGATCGTGGTCGTCGCGCGCCGAGGCGTCATGTCGTCCTCCTGCCTCCGCCGCCGTGAGGGGGCGAGATCGATCCACGGTCCCACGGGCTGGGACGAGAGTCAATCATCGGGACGGATGTGGCGTATGTGACAGCCGTCCGGGTCGCGGCCGCCTGTGCGCGGGGCGGACGGTGCGGCGGCCGCGAGCGGAATGCGATAGTGGACGAGTGACCGATGCAGCATCAGGACCCGCCACGACGGAATGGCTCACCCTTCCCGACCTCGCCGAGATGCTGGGTGAACCGCTCAGCCGCGTGCGTCGACTCCTCGACGAGAACGTCCTCCTCGGATCGCGGCGGAACGGGCCTCTCGCCGTGCCGGCTCTGTTCCTCGTCGACGGCGCGCCGCTCGCATCGCTGCGCGGCACGATCTTCGTGCTGCTCGACGCCGGCTTCAGCGCCGACGAGGCCATCGACTGGCTTCTCGCCCCCGAGGAATCGATCGGCATCGCCCCCATCGAGGCGCTGCGGGCGGGCCGGAAGAGCGAGGTGCGTCGGGTCGCCCAGACCCTCGCCTGACCCCGGGCGACCCCGCTCGCGGAAGGCGTCAGGTCACGCGGTCGGCGGATGCCGCGGCCAGCGCGCGCAGCTCGTCGAGCGCGTCCACGCGCAACGGGGCCGCAGCGAGTGCCCGGTCGGCATCCGCGATGTATCCGGCGATGAGCTCTTCCACCCGGTCGAGGGCGCCGGTGTCCACCAGCACCCGGCGCATGCGCTCCACGGTCGCGTCGTCGAGCGCCGGGTCGCCCAGCGTGGCGTCCAGTGCCGCGCGACCGTCGTCGTCGAGCGCCTCACGTGCGAAGGCGACGAGCACGGTGCGCTTGCCTTCGCGCAGGTCATCGCCCGCCGGCTTGCCGGTCACGGAGGCGTCGCCGAACACGCCGAGCACGTCGTCACGCAGTTGGAACGCCATGCCGACCGGGTGTCCGAAGGCGGCCAGGGCGGCGCGCTGCGCGGTGTCGGCGTCTGCGAGGGAGGCGCCGATGAGGAGCGGCTGCTCGACGCTGTAGCGCGCGGACTTCAGCGAGGCCACCCGCAGGGCTCGTTCGGCGTGCGTGTCGGCGGGGGCGGTGATCCAGGCTGCCTCTTCGGCGATGTCGAGGAACTGGCCCACGGTGACCTCGCGGCGCATCTGCGCGTATTGCGCGCGGGCGCGCTGGGCCGTCGCTGCGGGCAGGCCCTCGAGTCCGGCTTCGACGAGGTCGTCACTGCCGGCGACGAGCAGATCTCCGAGCAGGATGGCGCCGTTCCGACCGAAGGCCTCGGCGTCGCCGGTCCAGCCGGATGCCGCGTGGGCGCCCGCCAGGGCGCGGTGCGCCGCGGGCTGTCCACGGCGTGTGTCGGAGTTGTCGATCACGTCGTCGTGCACGAGGGCGGCGGCATGGAACACCTCGAGCGCGGCCGCGACGGAGGTGGCGGCGTCCGCGCGCTCAGCGGTGCCGCCGCAGGCGCGGAACCCGGCGAGGAGGAAACGTGCGCGAAGCCGCTTCCCGCCGCGGAGGGCGCCGACCGCGACGTCGTGGAGAGTCTGCGCCTCGTCGCCCCACCCGCTCAGCTCCTCTGCCTGCGTGAGGAGGAACTTCTCCAGTCGCTGGGAAACCGCCGCGATCGCCTCCGTGCTGCTCGACACGGGCCTAGCCTAGTGATCGCCACGCCGCGTAGAATCGCGGTGACTTTCACCTACAGGGGGTTCCGATGCCTCTTTCCGAGCAGGAGCAGCGTCTTCTCGACGAGATGGAACGCCATCTCATGAGCAACGACGCCGATGTCGTCACGGCCGGCGGCGGTGCGCGTTCGCTGAGCTATCGCAACATCGTGATCGGTGTGCTCCTGTTCGTGGTCGGCCTCGGCGGTGTCGTCGCGGGTGTCTCGACCCAGCTCATCGTGATCGGCGTCATCGGCTTCGCTGTCATGCTCGCGGGGGTCATCCTCGCCGTGACTCCGACGCGAGCCGGGCGCGTGCGCGCGAGCCGTCCCTCGGCCGCCACCCCGCGACAGAGCGGGCGCTCCTTCATGGACCGCATGAACGATCGATGGGATCGCCGCCAGCAGGGCAGCTGATCCCGATCCACTGAAACACCGACCCGCGAGGGTCGGTGTTTTTTTGTGCCCGCAGATCGGATGCCGCACACGTCCGGCGATGCCGCTGTCGACGCCGGGGGAGTGCTCGCCCATATCGAGGCCGAATTGGGTAGTGAAGTGGAGGACAGTGGAGTAAAGTGGGGCAAAATTCTTCGCTGGCCGGACGAAGGGGGTGCCGCTCCGATGCTTCTCGGCACCCACACGCCCAAACTCGACGAGAAGGGCCGCGTGATCCTCCCCGCAAAGTTCCGCGACGACCTCGGGGCGGGAGTCGTGATCACCCGCGGACAGGAGCGCTGCCTGTACGTCTTCGCCGAGGTCGAGTTCGAGCGCATCCACGAGCG
>NZ_LMPK01000036.1:87932-88179 GCF_001423825.1 Microbacterium sp. Leaf351 | reverse complement strand
GCGAGCGCGGAGAAGCCCGACGGACAGAACCGCATCACCGTGCCGCCGCACCTGCGCACGTACGCCGGACTCGAGCGTGAGCTCATCGTCACCGGCGTCGGCGCTCACGCCGAGATCTGGGACGCCGCCGCGTGGAACGCCTACGCGGAGGCCAACGAGTCGAGCTATGCCGAGTTGGAGCAGGAGGTGATCCCGGGCCTCTTCTGAGCCCCAGGCCGCGATCCCCACCCGCCTCTCCCTGGCGCAC
>NZ_LMPK01000036.1:87390-87915 GCF_001423825.1 Microbacterium sp. Leaf351 | reverse complement strand
CCCCCGTCATGCTCGAGCGCTGCCTCGAGCTGCTCGCGCCTGCGCTCCAGGCCGACGCGCCGGTCGTCGTCGACGCGACGCTCGGCATGGGCGGTCACGCCGAGGCGCTCCTCGAGCGCCACCCGCGCGTGCGCCTGGTCGGTCTCGACCGGGACACCGACGCACTCGCGATCGCCGCCGAACGCCTGGCACCCTTCGCCGACCGCGTCATCTTCGTCCACACGGTCTACGACGGCCTCCCCGCGGCCCTCGCCGCGAACGGCATCGCACGCATCGATGGTGCGCTGTTCGACCTCGGCGTCTCCTCGCTGCAGCTCGACGAGGTCGACCGCGGCTTCGCCTACGCGCGGGACGCGCCCCTCGACATGCGCATGGATCAGTCCGCCGGCGTCACCGCGGCCGATGTGCTGGCCGGCTACGGCGAAGGCGACCTCCGCCGCATCTTCGAGCGCTACGGCGAGGAGAAGCTCGCCGGACGCTACGCGCGCGCGATCGTCGCCGCGCGTAGCGACGCGCCCATCGATC
>NZ_LMPK01000036.1:83330-87363 GCF_001423825.1 Microbacterium sp. Leaf351 | reverse complement strand
GTTCCAGGCCCTGCGGGTCGAGGTCAACAGCGAGCTCAGCGTGCTCGAGCGCGCGATTCCATCCGCTCTCGATGCGCTGCGTGTCGGCGGACGCCTCGTGGTGATGTCGTATCAGTCGCTCGAGGATCGGCTCGTCAAGCGTGTGTTCGCCGAGGCATCGACATCGACCGCGCCGCGGGGGCTCCCGGTCGAGCTCGAGGAGTTCGCCCCTCGATTCCGTCTGCTCGTGAAGGGGGCCGAGCAGGCGTCCGACGCCGAGCGCGCCCGCAACCCTCGTTCCGCACCCGTGCGCCTGCGCGCCGTCGAGAGGATCCGTGACGCCGCATGAGCACCGCCACCGTCGCGCCGGTCGCGCATCCCCACCTTCTCGACGAGGACCTCCTCGTCTCCACCCCCCGCCCGCTCCGCGTCGTCGCGCCGGCGCGACGCCGCCGGCCGCGAGTGGCCTATGCCGTGGTCGCCGTCATCGGGGCGCTGCTGATCGCCGGCGCTCAGATGGGACTGTCCATCCTGACCACGCAGTCGACCTTCGACATCTCGTCAGTGGCGCAGCAGCAGCGCACGCTCAACCTGCAGAAGCAGGTGCTCAACGACAAGATCACGGGTCTCACCTCGCCCCAGTACCTTGCGGCGAACGCCGCGGCACTCGGCATGGTCACCGGCCAGAGCCCCAGCTACCTGCGGTTGAGCGACGGCGCGGTTCTCGGACCGCAGCGCGCATCGAACGCGACATCCTCCCTCGACGCTCTCGGCAACGGCTCGGTGCCGAACGCCCTCATCGCCACGACGCCGCTCGTCAGCAACGCGCAGGCGACGATCAACGGAGCCATCGCGCCCACGCCGGACCCGGCCGCCTCTGCGGCGGCTGCGAATCCGGCGACACCCCCCGCGCTGACCGACGGGCTGCCGACCCCGGCCACACACTGAATCCATGACGTCCCGCAACAGCCGCAGCACGCGGCGTCGCACCGTCGTCGGCTTCGCGATCGTGCTCGCCGTGCTCGCCGTCTTCACGGTCCGGCTCGTCGACATCCAGGTCGTCAACGCGGATGCGAACGTGCAGCAGGCCATGACCCTCGGCTACGGCGTCGAGCGCACCGTCAACGGCACCCGCGGCTCGATCGTCGACATGAACGGGAACGTGCTCGCCGGCACCGTGACCCGCTACGACGTGCAGATCGACCCGAGCACGACCAGCTCGACCGTGTCGCAGAAGCAGTCGGACGGAACGACGGCGAGCATCGGCTGGTCGGCCGCCGCCGCCCAGATCGCGTCGATCCTGGGCAAGACCCCGGCCGACGTCGAGAAGGTGGTCAGCGACGCGCTCGCTGTCAACCCGAAATCGCAGTACGCGATCCTCGCGAAAGCCGTCGACACCGATGCGTACACCAAGCTCTCCGCTCTCGGGCTGCCCTACCTCTCCTTCCCGACCCACCCCGTGCGCACCTACCCCGACGGTGCGGTCGCCGGCAACCTCGTGGGATTCGTCGGCTCGGACGAGCAGGCACTCGCCGGTCTCGAGCTCTCGCAGCAGTCGTGCCTGCAGCAGACGAACGGCGTCGTGCGCTATCAGCGCGGCAAAGACGGTGTCATGATCCCGGGTACGGAGGAGACGACACCCGCCGTGGACGGCGGCACCGTCACTCTCACGATCGATCGCGATCTGCAGTGGTACATGCAGCAGCTCATCGCCGAACAGGTGCAGAAACGCGCCGCCGTCAGCGGAACGATCACCGTGGTCGACATCAAGACCGGCGACATCCGTGCGGCCGCGGAGTACCCGACGGTCGACCCGAACAACATCAACGCGACCGCGCCCGAGTACTGGCGCAGCCACATCTTCACCGACACGTTCGAACCCGGCTCGACCTTCAAGGCCCTCACCGCCTCGATGCTCATCGATTCGGGCACCTCGACCGCCACCTCGACGGCATCGGTTCCCGGACGCATCACCTTCCCGAACGGGGCGACGGTGGTGGATGACTCGAACCACCGCACGGAGCTGTACACGCTCGCCGGAGTGCTGATGGACTCCTCGAACGTCGGTGCGTCGATCCTCGGATCCCAGCTCGCTCCCGATGTGCGCTACGGCTACCTGCAGAAGTTCGGCATCGGACAGGGCAGCGCCGTCGGCTTCATCGGCGAGGCGAAGGGCGATCTGCCGCCGGTGAGCGCCTGGGACCGGCAGAAGATCTACGACACGACCTACGGCCAGGGCCTCACCACGACCGTCCCGGAGCTGCTCACCGCCTACATGGCGATCGCCAACGGCGGCGAGAAGATCCCGCTGAAGCTCGTGCAGTCCTGCACGGCGTCCGATGGCACCGTCACCACCCCGGCCGAGCCGGCCGCGACCCGGGTCATGAGCACGGATGCCGCTCAGCAGGTCACCGACATCCTCGAGAACGTCGCGACCCAGGGCCCGCTCGCCAAGGCCGTCTCCATCCCGGGGTACGTCCTCGCGTTCAAGACCGGAACCGGTCAGCAGTACGACGCCGCGACCGGCGGCTACAAGGTCGGCGCGTACTTCACGACCCTGATCGGGTTCGCCCCCGCCGACAACCCCCAGTACCTTGTCGCGATTACCCTGAACGAGCCCCAGACGATAACCTCGTCGGCGGCCAACGCAGAAGGGTTCCAGAAGGCGATGACCCAGGTTCTGAAGACCTACCGGGTGCTCCCCGACGACGCGCAGCCGGTCACGCTGCCCAAGTTCGGCTGAGCGGATGATCGCGCTCACCCTCGGCGAGATCGCCGACGTCCTGCATGGCCGCCTCGTGACGGCCGCCTCCGACGCCGCTGACACGGTGGTGTCCGGGCTCGTCGACACCGACTCCCGCCAGATCGCACCCGGCGACATCTTCGTCGCCAAGCCCGGCGAGACCACCGACGGTCATCTGTTCGTCGACGCCGCGGTCGCCGCGGGCGCGGCGCTCGCCATCGTCGAGCGGGAGGTGGCGGCATCCGTCTCCCAGATCGTCGTCGCCGACGTCGTCGTCGCCCTCGCCGAACTCGCCCGCGAGGTCGTCGGGCGCGTGCGGGCGGCGGGGGATCTGCGGATCGTCGGCATCACCGGATCCAACGGCAAGACCACGACCAAGAACATGCTCGCCCGCATCCTCGAGGCCGAAGGGGAGACCGTCGCGCCGCGCGCGTCGTTCAACAACGAGGTCGGTGCACCGCTGACGATGCTGAGGGTGACGGCGGGCACGCGGTTCCTCGTGAGCGAGTTCGGTGCCAGCGGACCGGGCGAGATCGCCCGACTCGCGGGGCTGGTCACCCCCGACGTGGTCGTCGAGCTCATGGTCGGCATGGCCCACGCGGGCGGTTTCGGTGGCATCGAGGCGACCTTCATCGCGAAATCCGAGCTCGTCCACGCGATGCGCGGCGGCGGCGTCGCCGTGCTGAACCGCGACGACGAGCGGGTGCGCCGCATGGCGCCGATCGCCCTCGAGAAGGACGGCGAGGTGCGCTGGTTCGGCCACTCCGCAGAGGCTGACGTGCAGGCGACGGATGTCTCGGTCTCCGCGTCCGGCACCGCCTTCACCGTGCACGCCGGAGGAGAGGCGCTGCCGGTCCGGCTGCGGGTGCTCGGCGCCCACCACGTCAACAACGCCATCGCCGCGATCGCGGCGGCCGGCGCGCTCGGTGTCGAGCTCGCGGCATCCATCGCCCGCCTCGAGACCCTCGAGCTCGCAGAGCGCTGGCGCATGCAGCCGCTCGGCTCGGACCGTGTGCGCATCATCAACGACGCCTACAACGCGAGCCCCGACTCGATGGTCGCGGCTCTGCGCACCCTCGCCCAGATCACCGGCGAGGGCGAGCGCACAGTCGCGGTTCTCGGCGCGATGAGCGAGCTCGGCGAGTACGCCGGCGAGGAGCACGACCGCATCGGCGAACTCGCGGTGCGACTGCGCATCCAGCGGATCGTGATCGTGGGTGCCGCCGCCCGACGGATGTTCCTCGCCGCCGTGGCGGAGGGGTCGTGGAGCGACGAGGCCGTGTTCTTCGCGACCGCCGACGAGGCCTACGA
>NZ_LMPK01000036.1:83185-83268 GCF_001423825.1 Microbacterium sp. Leaf351 | reverse complement strand
CTGCGATTCTTGGGCGACCGTCTGGGAGAATCGTTCTCGTGAGATCCCTGCTGACTGCCGCCGCGATCTCCCTCGCGTTCACG
>NZ_LMPK01000036.1:76343-83121 GCF_001423825.1 Microbacterium sp. Leaf351 | reverse complement strand
CCCCGGAGAACATCCACAACCCGAGCCACGGCGCCAAGCGCGGCACGCCGACCATGGGCGGCACGATCTTCATCGTCGGCACGCTCGTCGGCTACTTCATCGGCACGTTCGTCGGCCGGAATCCGCCGACGATCTCCGGGCTCCTGGTGATCTGGATGATGGTCGGCTTCGGTGTGGTCGGGTTCATCGACGACTTCATGAAGGTGCGGCGGCAGAACAGCCTGGGTCTCAGCGGCTGGCGCAAAGTGGCCGGCCAGGGCGTCGTCGTCGTGGTCTTCGGCATCGCCGCACTCAACTTCCCGAACGGCGACGGACAGACCCCCGCAAGCCCGTTCGTCTCGCTCTTCCGCGATGTTCCGTGGCTGTCGTTCATGGCGCTCGGCGCGGTGATCGGATGGATCCTGTACCTCGCCTGGATCGCCCTGCTCGGCGTGGCGAGCTCCAACTCCGTGAACGTGTCGGACGGGCTCGACGGCCTCGCGGCGGGCTCGGCCATCTTCGTCACGAGCGCCCTCGCCCTCGTCGCGTTCTGGCAGTTCAAGCAGCCCTGCGACGCCGTGACGGCGCACGCCGGACTCAGCGAGGCCTGCTATCAGACCCGGGACCCGTTCGACCTCGCGATCATCGCCGCCTCGTTCATCGGCGCACTGGTCGGGTTCCTGTGGTGGAACGCGCCGAAGGCGAAGGTGTTCATGGGCGACGTCGGGTCGATGTCGATCGGCGGAGTCATCGCCGCCCTCGCGATCCTCACCCGCACCGAGATCCTGCTCGTCGTCATCGCCGGCGTCTACGTCATCGCCTCCGGGTCCGTCATCCTCCAGCGGGTCTACTTCAAACTGACCCGAGGCAAGCGGCTGTTCCTCATGAGCCCCCTGCACCATCACCTCGAGATGCGTGGCTGGGCGGAGATCACGATCGTCGTGCGCATGTGGATCATCGCGGGCCTGCTGGCACTCTCCGGCGTCGGCCTGTTCTACGTGGAGTGGCTGGTGCGCCTGTGACGGCCGCCTCGCGGCTCGACACCCTCACCAGCTGGCACGCCGACTGGTCCGGCGTGCGCGTCGCGGTGCTCGGCCTCTCGGTCACCGGATTCTCCGTCGCCGACACGGTCGCCGAGCTCGGTGCCGAGGTGCTCGTGCTGACGGAGAACGCCGATGAGGAGTACGCGACACTCCTGCCCGTCATCGGCGCCGCCCTCCACCTCGGTCCGCTCGACGCCCTGCCTGCGGCGCTCACCGACTTCGCGCCCGATGTGGTCATCGCATCCCCGGGGTTCTCGCCGCGGCATCCGGTCATCGAGGCCGTGCGCGACGCGGGCATCGCCCTGTGGGGAGACGTCGAGCTCGCCTGGCGGGTGCGCGACAAGGTGCTGCGCGCCGACGGCACGCCGGCCGAGTGGGTGCTCGTCACCGGCACCAACGGCAAGACCACCACGACCCGGCTCGCCGCGACGATGCTCGTCGAGGGCGGGCTGCGTGCGGCGCCCTGCGGCAACATCGGCGTGCCCGTGCTCGACGCCGTGCGCGACCCGCTCGGGTTCGACGTGCTCGTCGTCGAACTCTCCAGTCACCAGCTCTGGTATCTCGGGCTGCAGAGCGGCCCCGAGCCGCTGTCGCCCCACGCCGCGGTCTGCCTGAACCTCGCCGACGACCACCTCGAATGGCACGGCTCCTTCGAGGCCTACCGCGACGCCAAGGCCGTCGTGTACCGCCACACGAAGGCCGCGTGCGTGTACAACAAGGCAGACGCCGCGACCCTCCGCATGGTCGAGGAGGCCGAGGTCGTCGAGGGTGCCCGAGCCATCGGCTTCGACCTGGGCGTGCCCGGCCCGAGCGACCTCGGCGTCGTCGACGGCATCCTCGTCGACCGGGCGTTCCTCGAGGAGCGCCGCACCAGTGCCCTCGAGCTGACGACCGTCGCCGACCTCGCCGCCCGCGACCTCGCCGCCCCGCACGTCGTCGCGAACATCCTGGCCGCCAGCGCCCTCGCCCGCTCGCTCGATGTCGCCCCCGCCGCGATCCGCACCGCCCTCGAGAACTTCACGCTCGACCCGCACCGCATCCAGGTCGTCGGCCGTGCCGGCGGTGTCGTGTGGGTCGACGACTCGAAGGCGACCAACCCTCATGCCGCGGCCTCGTCGCTCGCCGCATACCCGGGCGCGATCTGGGTCGTCGGCGGACTGCTGAAGGGCGTCGACATCGGGGAGCTCGTCGCCACGCGAGGCGGTCGCGCGAAAGCCGTCGTCGTGATCGGCGTCGACCGGACGGCGATCGTCGCGGCGTTCCAGCGACACGCGCCCGAGGTGCCCCTCATCGAGGTCGACCACGCTCAGACTGAGAGCGTCATGGCGCGCGCGGTGCAGGCTGCCGGCGAGGTCGCCCGTGACGGGGACGTCGTGCTGCTCGCCCCCGCCGCGGCATCCTTCGACCAGTTCGCGTCGTACGCCGACCGCGGCAACAAGTTCGCCGCAGCGGTGAAGGACTGGATCGAGAGGAACGCCGGTGGAGGATCGCACCCAGACACCCCCGGCGACACCTCCGGACACTGACCCCGGGCGGCGCGGGATCGCCGCCCGCATCCATCTGGGGCGCGTGTTCACGCCGCTTCCGGGCGAATACCTCTTGATCGTCTCGACCGTGCTGGTGCTCACCGGGTTCGGGCTGGTCATGATCCTCTCCGCCACCTCCGCGACAGCGACGGAGTCGGGGGGGAACCCCTATTCGGCCGTGCTGAAGCAGGCCCTGTTCGCGGCGATCGGCATCCCCTTGATGTTCATCGCCTCGCGGATGCCGGTCGGGTTCTGGAAGCGCATGGCCTGGCCGTTCCTGATCTTCGCCCTCCTCGTGCAGCTCCTCGTCTACGTCCCCGGCCTCGGCGTCCACGCCGGAGGCAACCAGGCCTGGATCCAGGTGGGTCCGTTCCAGGCGCAGCCCAGCGAGTTCGTGAAGATGGGCATGGCGCTGTGGATCGCGGCCGTGCTCGCCCGCAAGGGCCCGCTGCTGTCGAACTGGCGCCACGTGTACGTGCCGGTCGTTCCGGGAGCACTGCTCGCCATGGGCACCGTGCTCGCCGGCGACGACCTCGGCACCACGATGGTGCTTGTGGCGCTGCTCATCGGCGCCCTCTTCTTCTCGGGCGTGAAGCTGCGCATCTTCGTGCTCCCGCTCGTCGTCTTCGTGGCCGGATGCTTCGTCTTCGCCGTGACCAATTCGAACCGTCTCGCGCGCATCCTGAGCTTCCTGAATCCGGATACCGCGTCGTGCTACTACAACGAGTGCTACCAGCCGCTGCACGGCATCTGGGGTCTCGCAGGAGGTGGCATCTTCGGTCTCGGCCTCGGCAACTCCAAGGAGAAGTACGACTGGCTGCCGGCCGCGCCCAACGACTACATCTTCGCAATCGTCGGGGAGGAGCTCGGCCTCGTCGGATGCCTCCTTCTGCTCTCGCTGTTCGTGGTGCTCGCGGTCGGCATCTTCCGCATTATCCGTCGCACCGACGACCTGTTCGTGCGGGTCGCGTCGGGCGCGATCGTGACGTGGATCACCGCGCAGGCGTTCATGAACATCGCCGTCGTGCTGCGCATCTTCCCGGTACTGGGCGTGCCGCTGCCGTTCGTCTCGCAGGGAGGCACGTCCCTCGTGTCCGTGCTGTTCGCGTCGGGCGTGCTGTTGTCGTTCACGCGATCGCTGCCGCAGCCGGTCGCGCTCACCTCCCCGGTCGTCACGACCGCCGCGGCCCCGGCCCCGCGCGGTCGCCGACCCGTGGAGGATGTCGCGCGGTGACCACCTACCTGCTCGCCGGCGGGGGAACCGCCGGTCATGTGAACCCGCTGCTCGCCGTCGCCGACGCGCTGCGCGCGCGCGAACCCGAGGCATCCGTCCTGGTTCTCGGCACCCGTGAGGGCCTCGAGGCGCGCCTCGTGCCGCTGCGCGGCTACGAGCTGCTCTTCATCGACAAAGTGCCGTTCCCGCGCCGCCCCGACCGCGCGGCCCTCGCCTTCCCGCGTCGCTTCGCGCGGGCGGTGCGGGCGGTGCGTCGCGACATCCGGGAGCGCGGCGTCGATGTCGTCGTCGGGTTCGGTGGGTACGCGGCGGCTCCCGCCTATGTCGCCGCGCGCCGCGAGCACGTGCCGTTCGTCGTGCATGAGGCCAACGCGAAGCCCGGGCTCGCAAACGTGCTGGGCGCGCGCCGCGCGGCCGCCGTCGGGGTCGCGTTCGAGGGCACGCCGCTGCGGCGAGCCGAGGTCGTCGGGATGCCGCTGCGTCGCGAGATCGTCGATCTCGACCGGTCGGCGCGCCGGGCCGAGGGTGCGGCGGCGTTCGGGCTCGATCCGGCGCGCCCGACGCTGCTCGTGTTCGGCGGCTCGCTCGGCGCGCAGCGGCTCAACGAGGCGTTCGGCGGCGCCTGGCGGGACGTGCTCGATGCCGGCTGGCAGCTGGTGCACGTGACGGGGGAGCGCTCCGATCTCGCCGACCCGGGTGCGACGGGCTACGCGCTGCGGCGCTACGTCGACCGAATGGACCTCGCGTTCGCCGCGGCCGACGCGATCGTGTCGCGGTCGGGCGCGGCGACGGTGAGCGAGATCAGCGCGCTCGGCATCCCCGCGGTCTACGTGCCCTACGCGGTCGGCAACGGCGAGCAGGCGCTCAACGCCGCCTCCGCTGTGCGCGCCGGTGCCGCGAGGCTGATCGCCGACGGGGAGTTCACCCCTGACCGGGTGCGGTCCGAGGTCGTACCGCTGCTCGCCGATGCCGCGGCGCTCCAGGCGATGACGGATGCCGCTTCCCTCGTCGGCACCCGGCACGGCGCCGAGAACGTGGTCGCCCTCATCGACCGGGCACTGGGTCGCTGAGAGTCTCGCGGCGGCGCCCGCGCGCCCGCGGCTCGTGCAGGATCGGCGAGCCTAGGATTGACGGGTCATGATCAGACCCGACCTCACCCTGCCGATTCCCGAGCACATCACCGCCGCGCACTTCATCGGCATCGGCGGCTCGGGGATGTCCGGCCTCGCCCGCATGTTCCTGGCCCGCGGCATCCGGGTGTCGGGTTCCGACCGCTCCGACAGCGCCGCCCTGCGCGCGCTGGCTGAGGCGGGCGCGACCGTGTACGTCGGTCACGACGCCGCGCACCTCGGCGACGCCGACACCGTCGTGCACACCGGGGCGATCTGGCCCGAGAACCCCGAGTTCGTGGCGGCGAAGCAGCGCGGTCTCGCGGTCATCCACCGTTCGCAGGCGCTGCACTGGCTGATCGGCTCGCGCCCGCTCGTGTCGGTGGCCGGTGCCCACGGCAAGACGACCTCGACCGGCATGATCGTGACCGCGCTCGGCGCGCTCGGCGCCGACCCGAACTTCGTGAGCGGTGGCGTGATCGCCGACCGCGGCGTCTCCAGCGGGTCCGGTGCCGACGACCTGTTCGTCATCGAAGCCGACGAGTCCGACGGCACCTTCCTGCTGTACGACACCGCGATCGCGCTGATCACGAATGTCGACCCCGATCATCTCGACCACTGGGGCACCCGCGATGCCTTCTTCGATGGCTTCGTGCGCTTCGCCGACGCGGCCACGCGGGCGGTCGTCATCTCGTCGGACGACCCGGGCGCGCTGCGCGTGCGGGCGGCCACGACGCATCCTCACGTGATCTCGTTCGGCCTCGCCGACGACGCTGACGTGCGCGTCGCCGAGGTGCGCACGGACGGTCCGGTGGCCTTCACGCTGCACCACGCGGGGGAGTCGGCCTCGGTGCGTCTGGCCGTTCCCGGCGTGCACAACGCCATCAACGCCGCCGGTGCGGTCGCTGTACTGCTGACGCTCGGCTACCCGCTCGCCGCCGCGGCCGACGCCGTCACCGGGTTCGCCGGCACCGTGCGGCGCCTCGAACTCCACGGCGAACGCCGGGGTGTGCGAGTCTTCGACGACTACGCGCATCACCCGACCGAGGTCGCCGCGGCCCTGGCCGCGACCCGCACCTTCGCCGACGGCGGACGCATCATCGCCGTGCACCAGCCCCACACCTACTCGCGCACGCAGGAGATGCACCGCGAGTTCGCCGAGGTGCTCGAGAGTCTGGCCGACCACACCGTTGTGCTCGACGTGTACGGGGCTCGCGAGGATCCGGTGCCGGGAGTGACGGGCCGACTCGTCAGCGACGACTTCACGGATGCCGCGCATGTCGCGTTCGTCCCGGACTGGCAGGCCGCCGCCGACTACACGGCCGGCGTCGCCCGCGACGGCGACGTCGTGATCACCCTCGGCTGCGGGGACGTGTACCGGATCATCCCGCAGGTGCTGGCCGCTCTCGAGACCGAGCCCGCGGGGGTCTGACGGTGCGACGGCCCACCCCGCTGCCCACGCCGGAGGAGCCGCCGCGCCGCGCCGCGGCCGATCGCGGCGGATCCGCGCGTGGCGCGGCATCCGATGCGGCACCGGCGTCGGCGCCGGAAGCGCAGCGGCGGGAGATCCCGGCCCGTGCGTCCGCGTCTCGACGACGCCCGTCGGAGCCGGCGGTGGAGGAGACCGCGCCGATGCCGGAGTGGATCGACGACGCACCGCTGTTCGCGCCCGAACCGCTGCGGCCCGTCGACCGGGAAGCGGTCCCCGTCGACGCTCCCGCGGAGCCGCCGGCGGCGGCGGAGTCGACGGTTCGTCTCGGCGACGTGTGGCGGTCCGCGCGTGCGCGGCGGCGCGCGATCCGCTCGGAGGTGCGTCGGTTCACCGTTCGCCAGCGTCGCAGGCGCATCGTGTGGCTGTCGGTCGTCGCCGCCGTCGTGCTGCTCATC
>NZ_LMPK01000036.1:75859-76306 GCF_001423825.1 Microbacterium sp. Leaf351 | reverse complement strand
CCTCCCAGCTCGACGCGCAGACCGTCGCACACGCCCTCTCCGGACAGATCGGCACCCCGTTGGCGGCCGTCGACGAGTCGGCCGTGAAAGCGGCTCTGGTGCAGTTCCCCCTCATCGAGACGTACACGGTGGAGGCGCAGCCTCCGCACGACCTGGTGGTGCGCATCGTCGAGCGCACCCCGGTCGGGTTCATCCAGTACCCGTCGGGGTACGCGCTGGTGGATGCGGCCGGCGTGCAGCTGTCGATGTCGTCGACGCCGCCGTCGGGCTATCCCGCGCTGACGGTGAGCGACACCTCGTCGGCGGCGTTCCGTGCGCTCGGTGCGGTGATCCGGGCGTTGCCCGCGCAGCTGCGCTCGATCGTCACGGCGGGCAGCGCGCAGACCGCCGACGACGTGACGCTCACGATCGGCGGCACCGGGACCCGGATCGTATGGGGGAGCGCCG
>NZ_LMPK01000036.1:69859-75812 GCF_001423825.1 Microbacterium sp. Leaf351 | reverse complement strand
CCCGCTGACTCGACGGCGACACGGCCGGAACGGTCGGGACGGGTGAGCGAGCGTCGCCGCATCGATTTCCGAGAAGGATGTCGCGACACGCGCGCGCGCTGCGACCGCGCCGCGTTCCGGCCGCTTACCTTCGAGTGAGAAATTGCATACCGGGCAATTCTTTAACGTTCATGTTGAACGTGAAGGTTGACGGCCCGGGTGCCGGAACAGGGTTCGGGACGAGACGGAGGCCGGCATGAGCCAGAACCAGAACTACCTCGCAGTCATCAAGGTGGTCGGCGTGGGCGGCGGCGGCGTGAACGCCGTCAACCGCATGATCGAGCTCGGCCTGCGCGGCGTCGAGTTCATCGCCGTGAACACCGACGCACAGGCTCTGCTCATGAGCGACGCCGACGTCAAGCTCGACGTCGGCCGCGAACTGACCCGCGGTCTCGGCGCCGGCGCCGACCCCGAGGTGGGCCGCCGGGCCGCCGAGGATCACGCCGACGAGATCGAGCAGGCCCTCGCCGGCGCCGACATGGTGTTCGTGACGGCCGGCGAAGGCGGCGGCACGGGCACCGGCGGTGCCCCCGTCGTCGCGAAGATCGCGAAATCGATCGGCGCGCTGACCATCGGCGTCGTGACCAAGCCCTTCTCGTTCGAGGGCCGTCGTCGCCAGAGCCAGGCCGAGGCGGGCGTCGGACGCCTCAAGGAAGAGGTCGACACCCTCATCGTGGTGCCCAACGACCGACTCCTCGAGATCAGCGACCGCGGCATCTCGATGATCGAGGCCTTCGCCACCGCCGACCAGGTGCTGCTCGCCGGTGTGCAGGGCATCACCGACCTCATCACCACCCCGGGCCTGATCAACCTCGACTTCGCCGACGTCAAGTCGGTCATGCAGGGCGCGGGATCCGCGCTCATGGGCATCGGCTCCGCACGCGGCGCCGACCGGGCGATCAAGGCGGCGGAGCTCGCCGTCGAGTCGCCCCTGCTCGAGGCATCGATCGAAGGCGCGCACGGAGTGCTGCTCTCGATCCAGGGCGGTTCGAACCTCGGCATCTTCGAGATCCACGATGCGGCGCAGCTCGTCAAGGAGGCCGCGCACCCCGAAGCCAACATCATCTTCGGAACCGTCATCGACGACACCCTCGGAGACGAAGTTCGCGTCACCGTCATCGCCGCCGGATTCGACGGCGGCGAGCCGTCGCCGCGCCTGGAGCCCGTGCTCGGCTCCGCGCGCGCCGCCGCTGCGCCCGCGCCGACGGCGGCCGTCGCAGCGGTCGACGACCCGCGCGACGACGACACCTCGTTCGCCGTGCCCGTGCACGCCGGTGTCTCCGACCCGGCGCCGTACGACTCGGCCTTCGGCGAGGACGACCTCGACATCCCGGACTTCCTCAAGTAGGTCCGTTCGCCGTTCTCCGGTGGGCGTGAGCCCGAGCCGCCCGCCGGAGAATCTCCACCCGGGAGCACACCGTGCCCGACACCCTCGCCCAGCGCCTCACCGTCGTCGACGAGCGCATCGCCGCCGCGGCGGTAGCCTCCGGCCGAGCGCCGCAGGAGATCACCCGCATCGTCGTCACGAAGTTCCACCCCGCCGACCTCGTGCGCGACCTGTTGGCGCTCGGCGTCACCGAGTTCGGCGAGAACCGTCAGCAGGAGCTCACCCTCAAAGCGGACGAGATCGGGGCCGCACGGGGCATCCGCTGGCATTTCATCGGCCAGGCGCAGACCAACAAGGCGCGCGCCGTGCGCGCGGCCGCGCAGGTCGTGCACTCCGTCGACCGGGACAGGCTCGCCGACGCGCTCGACGCGGCGGCGGAGGAGGGCGATCCCGCCCTCGACGTGCTGCTGCAGGTCAACCTCACGGACGACCCGGGGCGCGGCGGCGTCGCCCCCGCCGACCTCGAGCGTCTCGCCGAGCACGTGGGCGGATGCCCCACCCTCCGCCTGCGCGGACTCATGGCGGTCGCGCCTCTGGATGAGGCGCCGGCCGACGCGTTCGCGCGTGTCGCCCGGCTCTCCGAGCGCCTGCGGGCGATCGACCCCGACGCCCGGTGGATCTCCGCCGGAATGACGGGGGATTTCGAGGAGGCGATCGCCGCCGGCGCGACACACCTGCGGATCGGCTCGGCAATCACGGGTCCGCGGCCCGAGCGCGGTTAGCCTCGATCCAGACAGCAAACGGAGGATGCGATGTCGAACCCGCTGAAGAAGACCATGGTGTACCTGGGCCTCGCCGACGAGGAAGAGGTCTACGAGGAGGAGCCCACTCCTCGCGCGTCCCGCAAGGAGGAGCGTCATGTCGAGAAGGCGGCAGCACCCGTGACCCCGATCCACCGTCCGGCCATCGTACGACAGCCCGCTGCGGCATCCTTGAACGAGATCCTGACCGTGCACCCGAAGCAGTACCGCGACGCGCAGAACATCGCCGAGAGCTTCCGTGACGGTGTGCCGGTCATCATCAACCTGTCCCAGATGAGCGACGCCGACGCGCGCCGTCTGATCGACTTCGCCAGCGGGCTCGCGATGGGTCTGTTCGGACGCATCGAGCGCGTGACGAGCAAGGTGTTCCTGCTGTCCCCCGAGAACATCGCCGTCTCCGGCGACGGCGCGATCGCCCAGGCCGACCCCGAGTCGGTCCCGTTCGCGCCCTAATCGCCGTGGAGGTTGTCCGCCTCGTCGCATCCGTGGCGAACATCCTGCTGCTGGTGTTCGTCTTCGTCCTGTTCGCCCGGTTGATCCTCGATTACATCCCGATGTTCAACCGAGGTTGGCGGCCGCGGGGGGCGGGGCTCGTCGTCGCGGAGATCGTCTACACGGTCACCGATCCGCCCATCCGGATGTTCCGGCGCGTCATCCCTCCGTTGCGCATCGGACCCGTCGCGATCGACTTCGCGTTCACGATCACCCTGCTGCTCTGCTTCGTGCTGATGTCGGTGACGAGCTATCTCGCGTCGTCCTGAGTCCTTCCGCTCCCCCCGAAGCCCGGGGCTATGCTTTTCTGAAGCGGCCCGAGAAGCGGGCACATCCCTCCTACCGACCGCCGCCACCTGAAAGAGGAAGATCTCATGGCATTGACTCCGGATGACGTCGTCACCAAGCAGTTCCAGCACGTGCGTTTCAAGGAGGGCTTCGACCCTGACGAGGTGGATGACTTCCTCGACGAGATCGTCGTCGAGTGGCGTAAGGCGCTCACCGAGAACGACGAGCTGAAGGCCAAGATCGCCGAGCTCGAGGCCGGCGCTGCCGCCGCCCCCGCCGCTCCGGCCCCCGCGCCCGCCGTCGAGGAGGCGCCCGTTCCCGCTCCGGCCCCCGCGGCCGTCCCCGTCGAGGGCGCGGCGGCGACCGCCGGCATCCTGGAGCTCGCGCAGCGCCTGCACGACGAGCACGTCGCCGAGGGCAAGGCTCAGCGAGAGCAGCTCGTGGCCGAGGCGAAGGCCCAGGCCGCCGTCATCATCGGCGACGCCGAGGCGCGCGGTCGTGACGAGATCGCCCGCCTCGAGAAGGAGCGCGGCTCGCTCGAGTCCCGCATCAACGAGCTGCGCCAGTTCGAGCGCGACTACCGCTCGCAGCTGCGGAGCTACTTCGAGGGCAAGCTTCGCGACCTCGACTCGACCAGCAGCGGCTCCGACCAGACGCCCGTCTCGGCCATCGGTCAGTAAGGGCGTTCCTTGACGGTTCGACCCCCGCTTCGTGCGGCGGCGGCCGGTACCACCATCGCGATTCTCGCGATTCTGGTGCTGGCCGCCGACCAGTTTGCGAAGCACTTCGCGATTCTCACGCTCCCCCCGGAGCGCAACGTGCCGATCATCGGCGATCTGCTCGGGTTCTATCTGATCCGCAACTCGGGTGCGGCCTTCTCGCTCGGCGAGGGCGTGACCTGGGTGTTCACGATCGCCCTCATGCTGGTCGCCCTCGGCATCATCTGGCTCGCGCTGACCCGCGTGCGTTCGCGCGCATGGGCGGTCGTGCTGGGGCTCCTCCTCGGCGGTGTGCTCGGCAATCTGACCGATCGGGTGCTCCGCGCCCCCGGTTTCCCGGTGGGGCACGTCGTCGACTTCATCTCGACGCCGTGGCTCATGCCGGCGATCTACAACGTGGCGGACATCTTCATCACGACCATGATGATCGGCGTCGCCCTGCTCGTCCTCACGGGTCGTCGGTTCGACGGAACACGTGAGCCCCGTGCGGGTGCGGCATACGAGGACGATGACGCCCCGAACGGGATCGATGACTCGCCGGCCGGGGATGATGCGTCGGGCGCGGAGCCGACGGGCGCAGACGCATCCGACGAGGTCGAGACGGACGGGGAGGACGACGCCTCACGGCCTGCACCGCCCGCCGACGAGCCCGGCCCGACGCCGACGCGCGCCTGACGTGGACAGCCGCAGCCTCCCGGTTCCGGACGGCCTCGACGGCGCGCGGGCGGACGCCGCGCTCGCGAAGCTGCTCGGCTTCTCCCGCACGTTCGCGGCGGAGGTCATCGATGGCGGCACCGTGCTGGTCGACGGTGCGGTGATCGACAAGTCCGACCGGCTGCGCGCCGGCGCATGGCTGGATGTCGCGTGGGAGCCGAAGCGCGACCCCGAAGTGATCCCCGTGGCCGTGCCCGATCTCGGCATCGTTCACGACGACGATGACATCGTCGTGGTCGACAAGCCCGCGGGCGTGGCCGCCCATCCCTCGCTCGGCTGGGAAGGCCCGACCGTGCTGGGCGCCCTGGCCGCCGCGGGCTTCCGCATCGCGACGACCGGCGCACCCGAGCGCCAGGGCATCGTGCACCGTCTCGACGTCGGAACGAGCGGTCTCATGGTCGTCGCCAAGAGCGAACGCGCGTACACCGAGCTGAAGCACGCCTTCAAGGAGCGCGAGGTCGAGAAGATCTACCACGCCGTCGTGCAGGGGCATCCTGATCCGCTTGCGGGTACCATCGACGCGCCCATCGGGCGGCACGCTTCGCACTCCTGGAAGTTCGCCGTCACGCCCGCCGGCAAGGACTCCGTGACGCATTACGAGACGATCGAGGCGTTTCCCGCGGCATCCCTGCTGGAGATCCACCTCGAGACGGGCCGGACCCACCAGATCCGCGTGCACATGGCCGCTCACCGGCATCCGTGCGTGGGTGACCCGTTGTACGGCGGCGACCCGACCCTCTCGGCGAGGCTGGGGCTCACGCGGCAGTGGCTGCACGCGCATCGGCTCGCGTTCACGCACCCGGTCTCGCGGGAATGGGTCTCGTTCGAGAGCCCCTACGCGCCCGACCTCGCGCACGCCCTGGCCGTCCTGCGCGGCGACTGACGAGCGCGCGCTGACGTCGATGTCGGATGCCGCGGCCACACTGGGCGCATGGTGATCGAGGTACGCGCGGCGACGGATGCCGCAGCGGTGCTCACGCTCGTCGGCGCGAAGAGTCCGACGGCCCGGGTGTGCACCTGCCTCAGCTACCGGCTGCCGTCGCGCGAGAGACGCGAGCTCGATGCTGCCGGCGCGGCCGCTGTCATCCGCTCGTGGTGCGCGGCCGAGCCGGCGCCGGGGGTCGTCGCGTGGGACGGCGACGAGCCGGTCGGCTGGGCCGCAGTGCACCCGCGGCGTGAGACCACGTTCGCGCGTTCGCGCGTCATCCCGCACCTCGACGATCTGGATGTGTGGTCGGTCTGGTGCTTCCGGGTGCGACCCGGCCACAAGCGGCGCGGGATCATGCACCACCTGCTCGACGGAGCGGTGCGTTTCGCCGCAGACAGCGGGGCTCCGGCGATCGAGGGGTACCCACTCGACAACGGCGGCGCGCGCATCGAGCAGACCATGGCCTATGTCGGCACGCTGGCCCTCTTCGAGCAGCACGGCTTCACCCGCGCGGCAGAGACCGCGTCGGTGCTCGACGGGCATCCCCGGGTGATCGCACGGCGCGTGCTCGCGTGAGCGCGACGGTCAGCGACCGCCCTCGAAGCGCGCCTCGGCCTCAGGGGCG
>NZ_LMPK01000036.1:69513-69852 GCF_001423825.1 Microbacterium sp. Leaf351 | reverse complement strand
ACCACGCGATATCCGTCATCTCGCCGTCGGCGGGGAACGGGTCGCCCGAGATCCAGCGGCACCGGAACGTGAGGTCGAGGTAGTCGCTCTGGTCGCCGTTCTCGTAGGTCACACGCGGGATCTGGTGCACGGACGCGAGTCGCTCGGCGACGATCACGACGCCGGCCTCCTCCGCGGCCTCGCGCACCGCTGCATCGGCGGGTTCCTCGCCCGGGTCGACGATGCCCGTGACGGGAGTCAGTGCGCCGTTGTCGCTGCGCCTGCCGAGCAGGAGCATCCCCTCGTGCTCGACGACGGCGGTCACGCCGACGAGCGGCAGGGGGCGGGTGCCGACGAAGC
>NZ_LMPK01000036.1:69240-69480 GCF_001423825.1 Microbacterium sp. Leaf351 | reverse complement strand
CGCCGACGCCGTGTCCGAGGGTCGACCTAGACTCGACGCGTGGCAGCCGATTCCTTCGTTCACCTGCACGTTCACAGCGAGTACTCGATGCTCGACGGTGCGGCCCGCATCGGGCCGATGGTGCAGGAGGCGGTCCGCCTCGGCATGCCCGCGCTCGCGGTCACCGACCACGGCAACACCTTCGCCGCGTACGAGTTCTACAAGACCGCGAAGGATGCCGGCATCACCCCGATCATCGGT
>NZ_LMPK01000036.1:65910-69204 GCF_001423825.1 Microbacterium sp. Leaf351 | reverse complement strand
CCCACATGACGCTGCTCTCCGAGACGACCGAGGGCATGCACAACCTCTTCCGGCTCTCGTCCCGGTCGAGCATGGAGGGCTACTACTTCAAGCCGCGCATGGATCGCGAGCTGCTGCAGACCTACGGCAAGGGGCTCATCGCGACCACGGGCTGCCCGTCCGGCGAGGTGCAGACGCGTCTGCGTCTCGGACAGTACGAGGCGGCGCGCGCCGCGGCTGCCGAGTTCCAGGACATCTTCGGCAAGGAGAACTACTTCGCCGAGATCATGGATCACGGACTCTCCATCGAGCGGCGGGTGATGACCGATCTGCTCAAGATCGCGAAAGACCTCGACATCCCTCTCGTCGCGACGAACGACCTGCACTACACGCACCAGCACGACGCGTCGAGCCACGCGGCGCTCCTGTGCGTGCAGTCCGGCTCGACCCTCGACGACCCGAAACGCTTCAAGTTCGACGGCGACGGCTATTACGTGAAGTCGCCCGCCGAGATGCGGCAGATCTTCCGCGACCACGAGGTCGCGTGCGACAACACGCTGCTGATCGCCGAGCGATGCGACGTGGAGTTCAACACCGCGGCGAACTACATGCCGCGCTTCCCGGTGCCCGCGGGTGAGACCGAGGAGAGCTGGTTCGTCAAGGAGGTCGAGAAGGGTCTCGACTTCCGCTACCCCGACGGCATCCCCGCCGAGGTGCGCGCCCAGGCCGAGTACGAGACCGGCGTGATCGTGCAGATGGGCTTCCCCGGCTACTTCCTCGTCGTCGCCGACTTCATCAACTGGGCGAAGGACAACGGCATCCGGGTGGGTCCGGGCCGCGGGTCCGGCGCGGGCTCCATGGCCGCCTATGCGATGCGCATCACCGACCTCGACCCGCTGCAGCACGGTCTGATCTTCGAGCGGTTCCTCAACCCCGACCGTGTCTCCATGCCCGACTTCGACGTCGACTTCGACGACCGTCGTCGCGCCGAGGTCATCCAGTACGTCACCGAGAAGTACGGCAGCGAGCGCGTCGCCCAGATCGTGACCTACGGCACGATCAAGGCGAAGCAGGCGCTCAAAGACGCCGGCCGGGTGCTGGGCTTCCCGTTCAGCATGGGGGAGAAGCTCACGAAGGCGATGCCGCCCGCGGTCATGGGCAAAGACATGCCGCTCGACGGCATGTTCAACAAGGAGCATCCGCGCTTCAAAGAGGCGAGCGAGTTCCGTGCGCTGATCGACACCGACACGGAAGCCAAGACGGTCTTCGACACGGCCGTCGGGCTCGAGAACCTGAAGCGTCAGTGGGGCGTGCACGCGGCGGGCGTCATCATGTCGTCCGAGCCCCTGATCGACATCATCCCGATCATGCGGCGCGAGCAGGACGGCCAGATCGTCACGCAGTTCGACTACCCCGCGTGCGAGTCCCTCGGGCTCATCAAGATGGACTTCCTGGGGCTGCGCAACCTCACGATCATCAACGACGCCCTCGACAACATCGCCGCCAACCGCGGCGTGCCGCTGGTTCTCGAAGAGCTCGGCCTCGACGACCCGGAGTCGTACGAGCTGCTCGCGCGCGGCGACACGCTCGGCGTGTTCCAGCTCGACGGCGGGCCGATGCGGTCGCTGCTGCGCCTCATGAAGCCCGACAACTTCGAAGACATCTCGGCCGTCATCGCGCTGTACCGGCCCGGACCGATGGGCGCGAACTCGCACACGAACTACGCGCTTCGCAAGAACGGTCTGCAGGAGATCACGCCGATCCATCGCGAGTTCGAGGAGTCGCTCGCCGAGATCCTGAGCACGTCTTACGGCCTGATCATCTATCAGGAGCAGGTCATGGCCATCGCGCAGAAGGTGGCCGGCTTCAGCCTCGGACAGGCCGACATCCTGCGCCGCGCGATGGGCAAGAAGAAGAAATCCGAGCTCGACAAGCAGTTCGAGGGCTTCCAGGCGGGCATGCACGCCAACGGCTATTCGGATGACGCGGTGCAGAAGCTCTGGGAGATCCTGCTCCCGTTCTCGGACTACGCGTTCAACAAGGCGCACTCGGCCGCCTACGGGCTCGTGTCCTACTGGACCGCGTACCTCAAGGCGCACTATCCGGCCGAGTACATGGCCGCCCTGCTCACGAGCGTCGGCGACTCGAAGGACAAGATGGCGCTCTACCTCAACGAGTGCCGTCGCATGGGAATCCGCGTGCTCCCGCCCGACGTCGGACAGTCGATCAACTACTTCGCGGCCGTCGGGGAGGACATCCGCTTCGGCCTCGGCGCGGTGCGCAACGTCGGCTCCAACGTCGTCGACGCGATCGTCCACGCCCGCCGCGACGTCGGCTTCACCTCGTTCCACGACTTCCTCGACAAGGTGCCTGTCCACGCGGCGAACAAGCGCACCGTCGAGTCGCTCATCAAGGCCGGCGCCTTCGACTCGATGGGCAATACCCGTCGCGCGCTGCTGGAGATCCACGAGGACGCTGTCGAGGCGGCCGTCGACATCAAGCGCAAGGAGGCCACGGGCGCCGTGGGCTTCGACTTCGACAGCCTCTACGACGAGGCCGAGGAGGCACTGCCCGCCAAGGTGCCCGAGCGCCCGGAGTGGACGAAGAAGGACAAGCTGGCCTTCGAGCGCGAGATGCTCGGACTGTACGTGTCCGACCACCCGCTCGCGGGCCTGGAGATCCCGCTCGCCAAGCACGCATCTATCGGCATCCACGATCTGCTCGCGTCCGAGGACATCGACGACGGCGCGCAGGTCACCGTGGCGGGTCTGGTGACGAGCGTGCAGCACCGCGTCGCGAAAGCCAGCGGCAACCCGTACGGCATGATCACCGTCGAGGACTTCAACGGCGAGGTCACGGTCATGTTCATGGGCAAGACCTACACCGAGTTCCAGAGCATGCTCCAAGCCGACGCGATCCTCGTGGTGCGGGGGCGCGTGTCACGGCGCGACGACGGGCTCAACCTTCACGCGCAGAGCGCGTTCCAGCCTGACCTCGGCGCCGTCGAGGCATCCGGCCCGCTCGTGCTCGTGCTGAACGAGCAGCGCGCGGGGGAGCGAGTGATCGGCGAGCTCGCCCAGACCCTGCGCCGTCACCCCGGAGACACCGAGGTGGTACTGAAACTGCACCGCGCCGGCACTGCGAAGGTGTTCGAGGTGCCGCATCCGGTCACTGTCACCGCCGACCTGTACGGCGAGCTCAAGGGCCTGCTCGGACCGGGTTGCCTCGGGTGACCCTCGCCCGGTCCACGAGAAGACCGCGCGGATAGGATCGATCCGCCCGCACATCGAGGAGGTCCCGTGACCGACGCCGCCC
>NZ_LMPK01000036.1:60642-65902 GCF_001423825.1 Microbacterium sp. Leaf351 | reverse complement strand
CGCAACGACCTTACCCGCACCGGTCGAGACGGGGGCAGCCGCACCGGATCGCTCGGAGTCGCTCGTCCCGGTCGCGTCGCCGATCGGTGTCGGGCCGTTCTCGGTGCGCGAGGTCGTGCTCGGGGGTGTCTGGTTCCTCGCGTTCGTGATCTCCTTCCTGCCCTATCTTCCGCCGCTGCCCTACCCGATCTGGGCGGTGGGCCTGGACTGGGTGCTGACCATCGCCGTTCCCACCGTGGCGGTCGGCCTCCTCGCGCTGCGGCGGCTCTCGCCGGGTGCGATCCGACGCGTCGGCTCGCTCGGCCTCGACCAGTTCGCCTCCGTGGCGTTCTCGATCTCGCTCGTCGCCTGGCTCGCCCAGCTCTGGAACGCCGCCGCTGTGGTGCGCACGTACGGCGGCGCACCATTTGCCCCCGTGATCTGGATCGAGATCGTGCTCGCCCTCGCGGGTGTCGCGCTGACAGTCGCGGCACCGCTGATCCCGTTCGCCAGGGACGATTTCCGGGGACGCGAGCGTGCCGACGCCCATCCGGCGGCCGCCCCCGTCCGGCCCGTCGCACCGCGCCCCGCACGGGTGGCGGTCGTCGCCCGGTCGGTCGCGACAGGCGAGACCGCCGCGCCGGTCGTCGCCTCACCCACCGTCGCGCCGGCCGTGGGTGTGGCCGCCCCCGAGCCGACGCCGAATGCC
Organism: Microbacterium sp. Leaf351; assembly: GCF_001423825.1. Lineage (NCBI taxonomy): Bacteria > Bacillati > Actinomycetota > Actinomycetes > Micrococcales > Microbacteriaceae > Microbacterium > Microbacterium sp. Leaf351. The sequence goes on along the minus strand of NZ_LMPK01000036.1, from coordinate 65,214 downwards.
GTGCGCACGGGCCAGCCCTTCTGGGCGCTGCTCCCCGACGAGCGCACGGTGGTCGATGCCGAGGGTGCGCCCGTGTTCACCGTCGGTCCGGCCGCATGGGCGCTCGTGATCGAGGACCGCGACGGTGTCTTCGTCGTCCGACATGACGACGGCCGAGTCGGCTTCCTCCACGAGTCGGCGGGGGCTGTCCGCGGCTGATCCGCTCGTGCGACGGCGCGCCGGATAAGCTGGAGGGATGCTCCGCACCATCGACCTGCGCGGCCGGCACCTCGGCACCGCCGACCTGCTCGCCGCCGTGCCCCGCGCCACGGCCGCCCGCGCCGAGGCCCTCGCCGCGGCATCCGCTCTCGTCGAGGACGTCGCACACCGCGGTGAAGACGCGCTGCGGGAGCAGGCCGACCGGTTCGACGGGGTCACCGACCACGCGATCAGGGTTCCCGCCCACCACCTCACCGAGGCGCTCGATGGTCTCGAGACGCCCGTGCGATCGGCGCTGGAGATCGCGATCGCCCGTGTCCGCCGGGCATCGGCGGCTCAGATTCCCGCATCCTCGGCGGTCGAGCTGGGTGACGGTGCCGTGGTCGCCCAGCGCTGGCAGCCGGTCCGTCGCGTGGGTGTGTACGTTCCGGGCGGCAAAGCGGTCTACCCGTCGAGCGTCGTGATGAACGTCGTTCCCGCTCAGGTCGCCGGCGTCGGCGTCGTCGCGCTCGCCTCGCCCCCGCAGCGGGAGCACGGCGGGCGGGTGCACCCGGTCGTCCTGGCGGCCGCAGCTCTCCTCGGCGTCGACGAGGTCTATGCCATGGGCGGTGCCGGCGCGATCGGCGCCTTCGCGCACGGTGTCGCGACGCTCGACCTCGACCCGGTCGATGTGGTCACCGGGCCGGGCAACAACTTCGTCGCCGCCGCCAAGCGCGCGGTCGCCGGTCTTGTCGGTACCGATGCCGAGGCCGGCGCGACCGAGATCCTCATCGTCGCCGATGGCGACGCCGACGCCGACCTGGTGGCGGCCGACCTCGTCAGTCAGGCCGAGCACGATGAGCAGGCGTCCGCGGTGCTCGTCACCGACAGCGAGCCGCTCGCCGATGCCGTGCGCGACGCCGTTGAGCGTCGCGTCTCGGTCACGAAGCACGGCGATCGCGCCCGGGCAGCGCTGAACGGCGATCAGTCGGCGATCGTGCTGACCGACGGTCTCGAGCAGTCCACCGCGTTCAGCAACGCCTACGCGCCCGAACACCTCGAGCTGCACCTGGTCGCGCCGGATCCCACCGACTTCGTCAACGCGGGAGCGATATTCGTCGGCCCGTACTCACCGGTGAGCTTGGGTGACTACCTCGCCGGCTCGAACCATGTGCTTCCGACCGGGGGGCAGGCCCGCTACGCCGCCGGCCTGTCGGCGGCGACGTTCCTGCGCCCGCAGCAGGTCATCACCTACGATCGCGACGCGCTCGAGCAGGTGCGCTGGGGGATCGTCACCCTCGCCGATGCGGAGGATCTCCCCGCGCACGGCGAGGCCGTCGAGGCCCGCTTCGAGGCGTAGTCTGTCGCTGCCATGCACTGCCCGTTCTGCCGCCATCCCGACTCCCGGGTGATCGACTCGCGCACCAGCGACGACGGTCTCAGCATCCGTCGTCGCCGCCAGTGCCCGCAGTGCGGCGGTCGGTTCTCCACGATCGAGACGGCGAGCCTCAACGTCATCAAGCGATCCGGTGTCGTCGAGCCGTTCAGTCGCGAGAAAGTCATGTCGGGCGTGCGCAAGGCGTGCCAGGGGCGACCGGTCACCGAGGGCGACCTCGCGTTGCTGGCCCAGGCCGTCGAAGAGGCGGTGCGTCAGACGGGCGCCTCTCAGGTCGACACGAACGAGATCGGCCTCGCGATCCTCGGCCCGCTGCGCGAGCTCGACGAGGTCGCGTACCTGCGGTTCGCGAGCGTCTACCAGGCCTTCGAGTCGCTCGAGGACTTCGAGTCGTCTATCGCCGCGCTGCGCGCGGACCACGCGTCGCGCCCCGCGCCCCGCGCCGACTGACGGGGTCGCCGGCGGAGCGGCGCGCCCACCGCCGCCCGGTAGCCTGGAGGCGATGTACGCCTTCCTCTTCCGGCATCTGCTCACCCGCATGGACCCGGAGTCCGCCCACCACGCGGCGATGCTCGTGATCCGGGCCCTCGCGGTGCCGCCGCTGTCGTGGATCGCCCGCGCAGTCACCGCTCCGGTGCCCGAGCACGCGCGCGAGGTGCTGGGCCTCCGGTTCGATTCCCCGTTCGGCGTCGCGGCGGGCTTCGACAAGAACGGCACCGCCGCGCTCGGCCTGTTCGCCCTCGGGTTCGGGCATGTCGAGGTCGGCACCGCGACGGCCGTGCCGCAGCCCGGCAATCCGCGACCGCGCCTGTTCCGGCTCGTTGCCGACCGCGCGGTGATCAACCGCATGGGCTTCAACAATGACGGCGCTGCCGCCCTGGCGCGACGGCTGGAGAAGACCCGTCGCCGTCGCCGTCGCCCCGTGATCGGCGTCAACATCGGCAAGAGTCGCGTGGTCGCCGTCGAGGACGCCATCGGCGACTACGTCCGGAGCGCGACGCTGCTCGCCCCGCTCGCCGACTATCTCGTCGTCAACGTCTCGTCGCCGAACACGCCCGGGCTTCGCGGGCTGCAGGCGATCGACACGCTGCGCCCGCTGCTCGAGGCGGTTCGGGATGCCGCGGGCGCGGCGCCCGTGCTCGTCAAGATCGCGCCCGATCTCAGCGACGAGGACGCCCTCGGTATCGCCCGGCTCGCCGTCGACCTCGGACTGGCCGGCATCATCGCCACGAACACGACGATCTCCCGCGAGGGCCTGCGCACCGACCCGGCGATCGTCGCCGCGGCAGGAGACGGCGGGTTGTCCGGTGCCCCGATCGCCGAGCGCTCGCTCGCGCTCCTGCGCGTGATCCGCGGCGCCGTGCCGGCGTCGTTCGCCGTGATCTCCGTGGGCGGGGTGGAAACGGCGGACGACGTGCAGGCGCGTCTCGACGCCGGGGCCGACCTCGTCCAGGGGTACACGGCGTTCCTCTACCGCGGCCCGCTCTGGGCGCGGCAGATCAACCGCGCGCTGCCGCGGGCCGCGGCATCCGTCTGACGGGTCGTTCCGTCGCAGGAAGGATGCCGCGGGTGCGCGCGCTCAGGAGGGGTACTGACCGCGCTTGACCTGGGCCTTGGGCAGGCGCATGAAGCGCATCTGGATCGAGCGCATCGCTCCATACCAGCCGAGGCCCTTCTCGATGCGGTCGGCGCCGAACTTCCGGCGGGCCGCTCGCTTGATACGCGCGGAGAGCACGACCATGTCGATGACGGCGAGGGCGACGAACGCCCACAGCGCGATGTAGGAGAAGAACTGCACGGTGGAGTTGTTGACGACCATCGCCAGCAGCACGAGCACCATCGCGGGAAGGATGAGCTCGCCGAGGTGCCATCCGGCGTCGACGTAGTCACGCACGAACCGACGCTGCGGGCCCTTGTCACGCACCGGCAGGTAGCGCTCCTCGCCGGCCGCCATGCCGACCCGCGCCTTCTCGCGCTGCACGGAGAGCTCCGCGCGGGCGCGGGCCTTCGCCTCCTTGGTGTCCGGCACGAGAGGGCGCTTGCGCGCGGCCTCCTGCTCGGCACGGGAGGGGGTCGGACGGCCCTTTCCGCTGACGGTGTCGTCGGAGTCCGCAGGGGCGTCCTTGGGTGCGGGGGCGGCGGGAGTCTTGGCCACGGTGATTCCTCGGGGTCGAACTGGGGTGTGCTTAAGATTACCCGCATGACCTCCGAGACCGCCCGACGTGATGCCCTCCGCGAATCGGTGGAAGGAGGCATCCCGGCAGCCCTCGCCGATCTCGGCGATCTGGTGCGCATCCCCTCGATCGCCTGGCCCGCGTTCGATCAGTCGCAGGTGCAGCGATCAGCGGACGCCGTGGCAGCCCTCGCGACCGGGACGGGGGTCTTCGACGACGTGCGCGTGGTGCGCGCAGCGATCCCCGGATCCGACGAGCTGGGCCAGCCGGCGGTGCTGGCCACGCGTGCCGCTCGCAACGGCCGACCGACGGTCCTGATGTACGCCCACCACGATGTGCAGCCGACCGGCGATGAGGCGCTCTGGGAGACGCCGCCGTTCGAACCCACGCTTCGAGACGGCCGTCTCTACGGACGGGGAGCCGCCGACGACAAGGCCGGTGTTCTCGTGCACATCGCCGCCGTCCGTGCACTGGCCGAGACGTTCGGCGACGACCTCGACCTCGGCCTCGCGCTGTTCGTCGAGGGCGAGGAGGAGTACGGCTCCCGCTCGTTCGCGCAGTTCCTGTCCGACAACAGGGAGGCGCTGGCCGCCGATGTGATCATCGTGGCCGATTCCGGGAACTGGGATCTCGCGACACCGGGGCTCACGGTCTCGTTGCGGGGCAACGCCCGCTTCACCCTCACCGTGCGCACACTCGACCACGCCTCGCACTCGGGGATGTTCGGGGGCGCGGTGCCGGACGCGACGATGGCCGCCGTCAAGCTCCTCGCGACGCTCTGGGACGATACCGGCGCGGTCGCGGTGCACGGCCTGTTCGAGCGCC
>NZ_LMPK01000036.1:58103-60613 GCF_001423825.1 Microbacterium sp. Leaf351 | reverse complement strand
GCAGCCGGTCGGTACGGGCACGATCCTCAGTCGGATCTGGAACAAACCGTCGATCACCATCACGGGTATCGATGCGACATCCGTCGCGGCCGCCTCGAACACGCTCGCGCCGGAGATCTCGGTCGTCATCAGCGCACGGGTGGCTCCCGGCCAGGGCGCCCGCGAGGCCTACGAGGCGATCGAGGCCCATCTGCGCGCGCACGCGCCCTTCGGAGCAGAGCTCACCTTCGCCGACGTCGACTGCGGAAACGCGTTCCTGGTGGACACCTCCGGCTGGGCGGTCGGCGACGCGCGCGAGGCCTTGGCCGAAGGATACGGCGTCGAGCCGGTCGACATCGGCGTCGGCGGATCGATCCCCTTCATCGCGGACCTGGTCGAGACCTTCCCCGGCGCGCAGATCCTCGTGACAGGTGTCGAGGATCCCCACACCCGCGCCCACAGTCCCAACGAATCCCTGCACGTCGACACGTTCCGGCGCGCGGCGATCTCCGAGGCGCTGCTGCTGGCGAAGGTCGCGACGCGTACGAAGTGACGATTCCGCCCCGGATGCGGGCGGCCCGTCGTAGACTCGGACCAACAGCCCCCCGGGACCCTGTCGAGGAGAAGCCATGACCGATCTCGCAACGCCGACCGAAACGTCCGCCCAGGCGCACGGTGTCGTGCTCACCGACGCCGCCGCCGGCAAGGTGAAGAGCCTTCTCGACCAGGAGGGTCGCGACGACCTCCGTCTGCGGGTCGCCGTGCAGCCCGGTGGCTGCTCGGGCCTGATCTACCAGCTCTACTTCGATGAGCGCTATCTCGACGGCGACCAGACGGTCGACTTCGACGGCGTCGAGGTCATCGTCGACGACATGTCGGTGCCCTACCTCGACGGCGCGACCATCGACTTCAAGGACACCATCTCGGAGCAGGGTTTCACGATCGACAACCCCAACGCGTCCGGCTCGTGCGCATGCGGAGACAGCTTCCACTGAGCCCCCTCATAGAAACGGCGCGGCCCCTCGTCACAGACGAGCGAGGCCGCGCCGTTTCGTGTTGAGCGCTGGGCGCGTGGCCTGAATCCGGTGAGAGGTTGCCTTAGACTGAGGAAGCTTCATCCGTCTTCCGAAAGGTGCACCGTGCCTTCACACCGCCGCCTTCGCTGGGTGGCGATTCCCGTCGGGATCGCCGTGGCCGTCTCCCTCGCGGGATGCTCGCCCACCGAGCTTCACGGTTTCCTTCCCGGCTTCACGGAAGACGGCACACCGGCCACCAACCACACCGACATGGTGGCGGCGCTCTGGGTGAACTCCTGGATCGTGCTGCTCGCGGTCGGCATCATCACGTGGGGCCTGATGCTGTGGGCGATCATCGCCTACCGCCGACGCAAGGGGCAGACCGGCCTCCCGGTGCAGCTGCGGTACAACATGCCGATCGAGATCTTCTACACGATCGTGCCGCTCATCCTCGTGCTGGGCTTCTTCGCCTTCACGGCGCGTGACCAGAACATCCTCGAGACGCAGTACGACAACCCGCAGGTGTCGATCACGGCGATCGGCAAGCAGTGGGCGTGGGACTTCCAGTACGACGGCTCCGACCCGAAGGGTGCCGACGACGTCTGGACGATGGGCATCCAGGCCCAACCCGACGCGCAGGGGAACATCGACCAGTCGCAGCTGCCGACCCTCTACCTCCCGGTCAACGAGACGGTGAAGATCACCCTCCAGTCGCGCGACGTCATCCACTCGTTCTGGATCGTCGACTTCCTCTACAAGAAGGACCTCTTCATCGGCAAGGACAACTCGTGGTCCTTCACTCCGACGCGCGAGGGCACCTACGCGGGGAAGTGCGCGGAGCTCTGCGGCGAGTACCACTCGATGATGCTCTTCAACGTCAAGGTCGTCAGCCAGTCCGAGTACCAGACCTACCTGGCCTCGCTGAAGACCAAGGGTCAGACGGGCCCGATCGATGCGGCGTACGACCGCCTCAACAACCTGCCGGGCACCGGCGCTTCGAGCGAGGGGAACAACTGAGATGGCGACGACGCTTCCGCTCCAGGAGCAGGGTGCACCCCGCGCCCGCACCCTCCCTCCCCGCCAGGCGGCGCTGCTGAGCAGCTCCCGCGTGGAGGAGAAGGGCAACATCATCGTCAAGTGGGTCACCTCCACTGACCACAAGACCATCGGGTACATGTACCTGATCTCGTCGTTCATCTTCTTCCTGCTCGGCGGCGTGATGGCCCTCATCATCCGCGCCGAGCTGTTCGAGCCGGGCATGCAGATCCTTCCGACGAAGGAGCAGTACAACCAGCTCTTCACGATGCACGGCACGATCATGCTGCTGATGTTCGCGACGCCGCTGTTCGCGGGCTTCGCGAACGCGCTGCTGCCGCTGCAGATCGGCGCTCCCGACGTCGCCTTCCCGCGTCTGAACGCGTTCGCCTTCTGGCTGTTCCTGTTCGGCTCCACGATCGCCGTCAGCGGCTTCCTGACGCCGGCGGGTGCGGCATCCTTCGGATGGTTCGCCTATCA
>NZ_LMPK01000036.1:56050-58083 GCF_001423825.1 Microbacterium sp. Leaf351 | reverse complement strand
GCGGTTTCGGAACCATCCTCGGCGCGGTGAACTTCATCACCACGGTGATCACGATGCGTGCCCCGGGCATGACGATGTGGCGCATGCCGATCTTCTCCTGGAACGCGCTGATCACGAGCATCCTCGTGCTCATCGCGTTCCCCGTGCTCGCGGCCGCGATGCTCGCCGCCGCCGCCGACCGCGTGCTCGGCGCGCACATCTACGATCCCCACAACGGCGGCGTGCTGCTGTGGCAGCACCTGTTCTGGTTCTTCGGACACCCCGAGGTCTACATCATCGCGCTGCCGTTCTTCGGCATCGTCTCGGAGATCTTCCCCGCGTTCAGCCGCAAGCCGATCTTCGGGTACAAGACGCTGATCTACGCGACCATCTCGATCGCGGCGCTGTCGGTCGCGGTGTGGGCGCACCACATGTACGTCACCGGTTCCGTGCTGCTGCCGTTCTTCGCGCTGATGACGATGCTCATCGCGGTGCCGACGGGTGTGAAGATCTTCAACTGGATCGGCACGATCTGGCGCGGCTCAGTGACGTTCGAGACGCCGATGGTGTTCTCGCTCGGCTTCCTCGTCACGTTCGTGTTCGGCGGCCTGACCGGAGTCATCCTCGCGTCGCCGCCGCTCGACTTCGCGCTGTCCGACTCGTACTTCGTCGTCGCGCACTTCCACTACGTCGTGTTCGGCACGGTCGTGTTCGCGATGTTCGCCGGCTTCTACTTCTGGTGGCCGAAGTGGACGGGCAAGATGCTCAACGAGCGCCTCGGGTACGTGCACTTCTGGCTGCTGTTCATCGGCTTCCACACCACGTTCCTCATCCAGCACTGGCTGGGCGTCGACGGGATGCCGCGTCGCTACGCCGACTACTCGGCTGCCGACGGATGGACGTGGGAGAACCAGCTCTCCACGATCGGCTCGATGATCCTCGCCGTCTCCATGATCCCGTTCCTCCTGAACGTCTGGATCACGGCGCGCAAGGCTCCGCGAGTGACCGTCAACGATCCGTGGGGCTACGGAGCGTCGCTCGAGTGGGCGACCAGCTGCCCTCCGCCGCGCCACAACTTCACGTCGATCCCGCGCATCCGCAGCGAGCGTCCGGCGTTCGATCTCAACCACCCCGAGGCGGCGCTGCCGGTCGGTGTCGGTCCTGCGAAGGATGCACCCGATGCCCCCGTCGTCGACCTCGCCTCCGGAGAGGTGAAGTAACCCATGAAGACCAACGTCGGACTGTGGTGGCTGCTCGTCGGCTTCTTCCTGTTCATCACGATCGTCTACACCGGCTGGAACATCCTGGCCCACCCCCAGCTGCCGTGGTACAACGCGGTCGAGTGGGTCGGTTCGGTCGCGCTGCTGTTCGCGAGCGCCATGGCTGCCATGATCGCCTTCTACACGCAGCGCGTGCTCAAGGCTCAGGGCGGCGACCTGCCCGAGGACCGGCTGACCGCCGACATCGACGACGGCGACCCCGAGATCGGCGAGTTCAGCCCCTGGTCGTGGTGGCCCATCGTCCTCGCGGCGTCCGGTGCGATCGCCGTCATCGGTCTCGCGGTCGGCAGTTGGATGGTGCCGGTCGGGTTCGCAGTGTTCCTGGTCGCCATCGTGGGCTGGGTCTACGAGTACTACCGCGGCTACTTCGCGCGCTGAGGTCCATGGCACTGCGTTTCGACGCGGCCGCGGCCTCTGACATCGGCCCGCATCGGTCGACGAATCAGGATGCGGCGTACGCTTCGGCGTGGGCGGCTCTGGTCGCCGACGGCGTCGGCGGCGGCCCGTCCGGCGACCTGGCCTCGGCGGCCCTCGTGCATCGTGTCGTTGCGGGAGGACCGTCGGCTGCTGCGGAGCCCCAGCGCCTCGCCGACCATCTCAGGGTGGCGAACTGGGACCTGCGCGCCCATGTGGAGCGCGAGCCGGAGCTCGCGGGGATGGCCACGACGTTCACGGGGGTCTTCGCAGCTGCGGACGGCTCTGTGCTGCTCGCCCATTCCGGCGACTCCCGGGCCTACCTCCTGCGAGACGGCGAGCTGTCCCAGCAGACCAGGG
>NZ_LMPK01000036.1:48775-56023 GCF_001423825.1 Microbacterium sp. Leaf351 | reverse complement strand
CCGCGTCGTTCGCGGGAGCCGAGGGGGACGCTGCGGCGATCGGCGAGCTCGACCCTCGCGAGGGCGACCGCTGGCTGCTGTGCAGCGACGGTCTGAGTGACTACGTCCCGATGGACGACGTCGTACGCGTCCTGCGGACGAGTGCATCACCCCGCGCAGCGGCGGACGCGCTCGTCGCCCTCGCGCTCGAGGCGGGCACGATGGACAACGTCACCGCGGTGGTGTGCGACATCCATCTCGACGAGCCGTCGCCCGCGCGGGAGGGCTCTTTCGTGGGAGCGGCCGCCGAGCGCTTCCAGGAAGGATTGGATGCCGCGGGCTGATCGCTCGCTCACTCGACCGGCGCGCGCACGACCATGACCAGCGGGTCGAACGTGCGCGGGAGCGGCCCCTCGTCGTTCTCGACCGGCTGCCCCTCCCGGACCCAGTACTCGTAGCCGCCGATCATCTCCCGCACCTCGTAGCCGAGCGCGGCGAACTCGCGGGCGCCTCGCACGCCGGCGTTGCAGCCGGGGCTCCAGCAGTAGACGACCACGGGTGTGTCGAGGGGGATCTCCTGCCGTGCCCGATCGGCGATCTGGCGATAGGGGAGGTGCACGGCTCCGGTGACGCGCCCTTGCTGCCAGGCCTCGTCGCCTCGTACGTCGACGAGGACGAACCGCTCGCCGGCGCGCTGCGCCGCATAGACGTCGGAGGGATCGGTCTCGTGGCGGAGGCGGGCGTCGAAGTAGTCCGTGCTGGTCATGGTCCGACCGTACCGAGCTGGGAGGTGCGCGCCCAGTCGCGGGTCCGCCAGGGGGCGGCGGATTCGCGCCAGAGCAGACATGAGGGAACTCTCATGTGCGGCGGGTGGCCGCGGCATCCCCTCCGCGTTACCGTCAAAGCTGAAAGGCCATTCAGGTGTCGATGGTGACACCGTGACGGGACGACGACGTCCCAGTGAAGGAGATGCCATGCGCGCATCCACGCCCCCTCCCACCCGTCGACGCGGGAGTCTCGCCACCCTCACCGCGGTACTCGCGGCCGCCGTGCTCGTATCCGTGGGCCTCGTCGCGGCATCCGCCCCGCCCGCCAGTGCCGCGTCAGGGACCTGGTCGACCGAGACCATCGCCGGCATGTCGGTGCGCCTCTATACGCCCGCCACGGCCGCCACCGCCGGAGCCGGACGCGCGCTGATGATCAGCCTGCACGGCTGCGTGCAGAAGGCCGCGGACCTGCAGCAGAACGGCAACTGGACCGCCACCGCCGACCGCTACGGCATGGTCGTGGCACTGCCCGACGCGCCGAACGGGGGAGTCGTGCTCGGCTGCTGGGACTATTACGACACGAACCACTCCTCGAGCACGCCGGCCCGCCACGACGACAACCTGCTCTCGCTCGCCCAGACGCTGTCGGCACGTGCCGCGCTCGGCATCGACCCGGCGCAGGTGTACATCTCGGGGCTGTCGTCCGGCGGTGGCGAGACGATGGTGATGGGATGCCTCTTCCCACAGGTCTTCGCAGGTGTCGGCATCAACGCGGGCCCGACAGTGGGCACCACGTCGAGCCAGATCGGTTCCGTCGCCACGACGCAGGCCCAGGCGACCCAGACGTGCCGTGCGTTCGCGGGAACGGGAACGGCAGGCTTCGCGACGCAGCTCGCCTCGATCGTCTACGGCAGCAACGACACCACGGTGGCTCCCGGTTACGACACGCTCAACGGGCAGGTCCTCGCCGGAATCTACGGAGCGAGCCAGACCTCGACGTTCTCGCTTGCGGGCCTCGCCGGTACGAACACGCAGGGAAGCGGCACCCTGTACAGCGATGGGACGGGGCCGCGCGTCTCGGTGATCCAGAACACCGGGCTCGGACACAACTGGCCGGCCGGCGCCGGCTCGGGAGGGACGTACATCTCGGCCAACAGCATCGACTACCCCGCCTACGTCACCTCGTTCTTCTTCGCCAACAACCGCCGCATCGATCGGTCGGCCACCCCGACTCCGACACCGTCGCCCACCGGGTCTGCGACGCCCACGCCCACCCCGACGCCGATCGATGGTTCGTGCGTCACCGCGACGAACGCCGCCCACAAGGCGGCCGGACGCGCGACGAGCTACGGGGTGAATCCCTACAACCCGTACTACGCCCTCGGCTCGCTCGCATACATGGGACAGGGTGATGCGACGACCACCTCGCTGCAGCGGCAGTCGGCGACATCCTGGACCGTCGTCGCCACCTGCGGCTGAGGGCATCCGCACCGACGGCGAGGGCCCCGGGACCGCATGGTCCCGGGGCCCTCGCCGTGCCCGAAGGCTACTTCTTGGGGTTCTCGTCGTCTTCCGCGAGGACCGAGGTCGGTCGAGCGGGGATCTCGCCGTGCTGCTCGTCAGCGGGGCGCAGCGGCGCCTCCGGGTGACCGGCACGCTCGTGCGAGGCCTGGATCTCGGCGTCCTCCTCGTGCGCGAGGTGCTCGAGCTCGTGGTGCTGATGCGCCACCGCCTCCTCGAGCTCGGTCTGGGTGACGGGCGCGAGCCGGTCCTCGAAGAACCAGCGCGACAGCGACGCACGGAACTTCTCGTGCCACGGGATCTGGCCCTGAGCGTTGGGACGCACCACCAGCGGCGCGGCCGTCTCGTAGCCCACGAGCTTCCAGCGCTCGTACTCGTCGAGCGGCTGGTGCACCTCGATGAACTCACCACCCGGGAGGCGGACGATTCGTCCGGACTCGTAGCCGTGGAGAGCGATCTCGCGGTCCTTCTTCTGCAGCGCGATGCAGGTGCGCTTCGTGACGAAGTACACGAGGATCGGGCCGAGGATCAGCAGCGCCTGGAGGGTGTGGATGACCCCCTCCATCGTGAGGGAGAAGTGCGTTGCGATGATGTCGGAGGATGCCGCTGCCCACAGCACCGCGTAGAACGTCACACCCGCCGCGCCGATCGCCGTGCGGGTCGCCGCGTTGCGGGGACGCTGAGCGATGTGGTGCTCGCGCTTGTCGCCGGTGATCCACGCCTCGATGAAGGGGTAGATGGCGACGAGCACGATGAAGACCACCAGCACCAACAGCGGCAGGATGATGTTGAACGACCAGGTGCGGTCGAGCCAGACGAACTCGAGGTGCGGCGGCACGAGACGCAGGGCGCCGTCGGCGAAGCCGATGTACCAGTCGGGCTGCGTGCCGGCCGACACGGGGGAGGGGTCGTACGGTCCGTAGTTCCAGATCGGGTTGATCGTGAACAGGGAGGCGATCAGCACGATCACGCCGAACGTGATGAAGAAGAACCCGCCCATCTTCGACGCGTACACCGGAAGCATCGGGAAGCCCACCACGTTGGAGTTCGTGCGTGCGGGGCCGGCGAACTGGGTGTGCTTGTTGATGATCATGAGCACGAGGTGCAGCGCCAGCAGACCCACCAGGATCGCCGGCAGCAGCAGGATGTGCAGCGTGTAGAGGCGTCCGACGATGGCCTCGCCCGGGAACTCGCCGCCGAACAGCAGGAACGAGATCCACGTGCCGATGAGGGGGATGCCCTTCACCATGCCGTCGATGATGCGCAGACCGTTGCCCGAGAGCAGGTCGTCGGGGAGCGAGTAGCCGGTGAATCCCTCGCCCATCGCCAGGACGAACAGGATGAATCCGATCACCCAGTTCAGCTCGCGGGGCTTGCGGAACGCCCCGGTGAAGAACACGCGCAGCATGTGCACGCCGATACCGGCGATGAACACGAGTGCTGCCCAGTGGTGGATCTGTCGGACCAGCAGACCGCCGCGCACGTCGAACGAGATGTGCAACGTCGAATCCAGCGCCGCGGACATCGAGATGCCCTTCAGCGGGATGTAGCTGCCGTTGTAGTGCACTTCGGCCATCGACGCCTGGAAGAAGAACGTCAGGAAGGTGCCGGACAGCAGCACCACCACGAAGCTCCACAGCGCGATCTCGCCGAGCATGAACGACCAGTGGTCGGGGAAGATCTTGCGACCGAGCTCCTTGACGAGGCCCGACAGGCTCGTGCGCTCGTCGATGTAGTTCGCCGCGGCGCCGACGAAGCGGCCGCCCAGAGGCTTCTCCTTGGACTCCGCCTGGAACTCAGTGGTTGCGGATGCGGTGCTCAATGACGCTCCCAGAAGCTCGGGCCGACGGGTTCGTGGAAGTCGCTCTGCGCGACGATGTAGCCCTCGCTGTCGACGGCGATCGGCAGCTGCGGCAGCGGACGCGCCGCCGGGCCGAAGATCACCGCGGCGCCGTTCGACACGTCGAACTGCGACTGGTGGCAGGGGCAGAGCAGGTGATGCGTGAGCTGCTCGTACAGCGCGACGGGGCAGCCGACGTGCGTGCAGACCTTGGAGTACGCGACGATGCCGTCGTACGACCAGGACTTGCGGTCATCGGCCTCGTGCAGCTGGTCGAGCGGAAGGCGCATGAGGAGCACGATCGCCTTGGCCTTCTCGTCGAGGTAGCCGTCGGCGTGCGACAGCTGTGCGAGGGGCTCGGGAATGACGTGGAAGGCGGAGCCGATGGTGACGTCCGACGCCTTGATCGGAACGCCGCTCGGGTCGTGCGCCAGACGCATGCCCTGCTTCCACATGGTGTGGCTGAGGGCCTCCACCGGGTCGACGTCCTGAGGTGCGAGCCCGCGGAAGAGGGTGATGCCCGGCAGGATCGAGGCGATGACGGCGGCGAACAGCGAGTTGCGGATCATCGCGCGTCGGCCGAAGCCGGACTCCTCGTTCGCGGCAGCGAACGCGGCGACCGCGCCCTCGCGCGTCGTGTCGCGACCGCGCGTGGCGTGACGGGGCTCGATGTGCTCCTTGTCCGACATGATCGCCTTGGACCAGTGGATCGCGCCGATGCCGATCGCGAGCAGGGCGAGGGCGATGCCCAGGCCGACGAAGAGGTTGTTGTCGCGCACCGCGATGAGCGAGTGGTCTTCGATCGGGAAGAGCATGTACGCCGCGATGGCCCAGATGGAGCCGGCGAGCGACAGATAGAACAGGATGTAGACCGTGCGGACGGCCCGCTTCAGCGCGGCCGGGTCCTTGTCGGTCATCCGCTCACGGTGCGGCGGGAGGCCCGGGTTGGTCACCGGGTCCGTCTCGGCCACGGCGAGACCGCTCGACGGCTTCCAGGAAGCCCTCTCGTGCTCGAGCGGATCGACCTCGTGTGCCATGGTGCTCCTCGTACGTTACGTCTGCTGTGCTGTGTTGGTGCGGGTCAGTTGGACTTCGCGGTGATCCACACCGTGATGGCGATCAGGGCGCCGATTCCGAAGATCCAGATGAACAGACCCTCAGAGACAGGGCCGAGCCCGCCCAGGTCGTAGCCGCCCGGCGAGTCGTTCTGCTGCAGGTAGAGCAGGGCGGAGATGATGTCGCGCTTGTCCTCGGGGCTCAGGTTCATGTTGTTGAAGACCGGCATGTTCTGCGGTCCCGTGACCATCGCCGCGTACATGTTGAGCGCCGTCGTGGAGTGCAGGCTCGGGGCGTACTTGCCCTCGGTGAGCGCGCCGCCGGCACCGGCCACGTTGTGGCACATGGCGCAGTTGATGCGGAACAGTTCCGCGCCGTGCGCGACATCGCCCTGACCGTCGAGGATCTGCGACTCGGGGTAGGTGGGGCCGGGGGAGACCGACTGCACATAGGCCGCGAGGGCTGCGATCTCGTCGTCGGTGAACTGCACCGGCTTCTGCGGAGCCTGCGGCGAGTTGGCCTGCATGGGCATGCGGCCGGTCGAGACCTGGAAGTGCACGGCGAGCTCGCCGACGCCGAGCAGCGACGGTCCGTTCGCGGTGCCCTGGAGGTCGAGACCGTGGCAGGTGGCGCAGTTCGCCTGGAAGAGCTTCTTGCCGTCGTCGACGGTGAGGGTCGACGCCTTGGCGCTCGTGCTGGTCTGGTCGGTGGTCGCGGCGACGGCTGCCGAGGCGCCGGCGTAGATGCCGCCGGTCAGCAGGAGTCCGATTCCGATCAGCGCGGCAGCGGCCAGGGGGCTGCGACGGCCTGCTTTGCGGGGCTTGGGGGTACGTGCCATGAAGGTGCCGCTCCAGTTACTTCAGGAAGTAGATGACGCCGAACAGCACGAGCCACACGACATCGACGAAGTGCCAGTAGTACGAGACGACGATCGCCGTCGTCATCTCCTTCCGGCCGAAGTTCTTGACCGCGTAGGCGCGACCGATCGTCAGCAGGAAGGCGATGAGGCCGCCCGTGACGTGCATGGCGTGGAAGCCGGTGGTCAGGTAGAACGCGGAGGCGTAGGCGTTGGCCGTGATGGGCATGCCCTCGGTGACGAGCTGGGCATACTCCCACACCTGACCGGAGACGAAGACCGCACCGAGCGCGAACGAGAGGAAGAACCACTCGGTCATGCCCCATCCAAGGATGCCGCGCTTCTTCGTCGAATACGGCTGCAGGCGCTCGGCGGCGAACACACCCATCTGGCAGGTCACCGACGAGAGCACGAGGATGACCGTGTTCACCGTCGCGAAGGGGATGTTCAGGTGAGCGCTGTTCTCGGCCCACAGCTCCGGCGACGTGCTGCGCAGCGTGAAGTAGATCGCGAACAGGCCGGCGAAGAACATGACCTCGCTACCGAGCCAGACGATGGTTCCGACGGCGACAGGGTCGGGGCGCTTCACTGTGCGCAGAGCCTGGGAGTACGTCGCTGGGGTCGTCACGCTCCCCATTATGACCGATGTTGCGGGCCGAGTATTGCACCCGCGAGGTTGGCGGAGCCCGTGGCGCGACTGAGGGAAACCTAAGTAGCAGCGGCGAAGCGCCTTCGGAAAACCGAGGTGCGGCGTGCACGCCGCCCGCCCTGCCGCG
The DNA here is from genome assembly GCF_001423825.1 of Microbacterium sp. Leaf351. Taxonomy (NCBI): domain Bacteria; kingdom Bacillati; phylum Actinomycetota; class Actinomycetes; order Micrococcales; family Microbacteriaceae; genus Microbacterium; species Microbacterium sp. Leaf351. The sequence goes on along the minus strand of NZ_LMPK01000036.1, from coordinate 49,228 downwards.
GCGGGGCCCGACCGGCCGCCTTCAGTAGGATCGAAGCCGTGTCGACCTCTCCCTCGTGGCCTTCGATCCTGACCGCCCTCCTCGCCGGCGAGAACCTCAGCGTGTCGGAGTCGACGTGGGCCATGCAGGAGATCATGGCGGGACGCGCGACCCCCTCCCAGCTCGCCGGATTCCTCGTCGCCCTGCGCGCGAAGGGTGAGACCGTCGACGAGGTCGTGGGCTTCCGCGACGCGATCCTCGACGCCGCCCTTCCGCTGCCCGTACCCGCCGCCGTGCTCGACATCGTCGGCACCGGCGGAGACCGTTGGGGCACGGTCAACATCTCGTCGATGTCGGCCGTCGTGGCCGCGGCATCCGGAGTGCCGGTGGTCAAGCACGGCAACAAGGCCGCCAGTTCCAAGTCGGGCTCGTCCGACGTGCTCTCGGCCCTCGGCGTCGATCTCACCCTCGCGC
>NZ_LMPK01000036.1:47375-48753 GCF_001423825.1 Microbacterium sp. Leaf351 | reverse complement strand
CCCCGGGTTCCGTCACGCCGGTCCGACGCGGGCGGAACTCGGCATCCCGACCGTCTTCAACTTCCTCGGACCGCTCTGCAACCCGGCGCGGGCCGAGGCGAACGCCGTCGGCGTCGCGACTCTCGACCGCGTGCCGCTGATCACGGGCGTCTTCCGCACCCGCGGCGCCACCGCGCTCGTGTTCCGCGGCGACGACGGGCTCGACGAACTCACCACGACCGGCCACAGCCGCATCTGGGAGGTCTCGCTCGGCGATGTGCACGAGCACGACCTCGACCCGCGCGACATCGGCATCCCGCGCGCTCGCATCGAGGACCTTCTGGGCGGCGACCCCGTGCACAACGCGGACGTCGTCCGCCGCACTCTCTCCGGTGAGACCGGTCCGGTGCGGGACATCGTGCTGCTGAACACGGCCGCCGGCATCGTCGCCTACCGTCTGTTCCAGCAGCCCACCGAGGCCCACCGGCCGATCCTCGACCGGCTCGCCGAGGCCGTGGAGCTCGCCGGAGCCGCCATCGACGACGGGCGCGCGACCGCGACGCTCGAGCGGTGGGTCGACGCGACGCAGCGTCGCTCGGCCTGACGGCGCGCCGCTCAGCCCGGTTCTGTGCCGGTCGGCTCCGCTCAGCCCGCGGTCGCCGCCAGGGCGTCCGCGGCGCGACGGAACGACGTACCGATGCGCCAGGTCTCCACGAACGCGGCGCTCTCGTCGGGGTCGGGAACGTGGAGTCGCTGCGGCCGGGGGAGGGGAAGGTCGCGGACGACCCGCACCACGGTAGGGGCGACGGCGAGGTAGTCGGCGCCCGCGAGCACCTTCTTCGCGACGCCGGGGGTCATGCCGCGTGTCTCGGCGGCGGCCGCGGTGATTCCGGCGAGGTCGCCGTGGGCCGCGAGCAGCGTCGCCGCCGATTTCTCCCCGATGCCGGCGACGCCGGGCAGCCCGTCCGAGGAATCGCCGCGCAGCGTCGCGAAATCCGCGTACTGGTCGGCGTGTACGCCGTAGCGCGCCACGATGTCCGCGTCGCGCAGCTGTTCGAGGTTCGACATGCCGCGTGCGGTGTAGACGACCGTCACGTCCGCGTCGTCGTCGATGAGCTGGAAGAGGTCGCGGTCGCCTGTGACGACGTCGACCGGCAGGCCCGCGCCGGTCGCGAGGGTGCCGATCACGTCGTCGGCCTCGTGCTCGGCCGCACCGACGATCGGGATGCCGAGGCGCGTGAGCGCCTCGCGGATGATCGGCACCTGGCGCTCGAGCGGATCGGGCACCTCCTCCACGTCGGTGCCGCCGGCCACCACCTCCACGACGCGGTGCGTCTTGTAGCTCGGAATCAGCTCGACGCGCCACTGCGGACGCCAGTCGTCGTCCCAGCAGGCGACG
>NZ_LMPK01000036.1:41294-47355 GCF_001423825.1 Microbacterium sp. Leaf351 | reverse complement strand
CACCGGCGTGCCGTCGGCGGCGGTCACGGACTCCGGCACCCCGTAGAACGCGCGGAAGTAGAGGCTGGCGGTGTCCAGGAGCATGAGTCGATCGGATGCCGCGGCCACGTCGCGTCCCTTCGTCAGGCGCGCTCGGTCAGGGAGAGATGCACGCGCTTCAGATCCTCCAGCATGGCGCCGACCAGAATCCACTGCGGGCCCGGCTGCACCAGCTCCAGCGGCGCGGTCAGCGCGGGCTCCTCGGGCGCGGCATCCGCCTGCTCGCCCGTCAGGCGCACGTCGTGCGCGACGCGGCGCAGCTGCAGCGCGATCGCGGGCAGAGCGGGGTCGGGTGTGGCGTCGTCGCTCGCGTGGTCGTAGACGGCGCGGGTCATCCCGATCAGCTGCGTCACGATCGGGGTGAACACGTCGAGGTCATCGCGGAGGGCGGCGACCTGGGTGCCCAGGCTGCGTCCGCGCGGATTGAAGGTGAGCGATTCGGATGCCGCGGCGAGCGCGTCATTGGCCCGGCTCTGCACCGGGCGCAGCAGTCGGGCGCCGATCATGAGTTCTTCGCGACCCGCTGCCGTGGGTGGGTGATCGAGGGCGTCGGCGAGCCGCTCGAATGAGAGGGCGAGCTCTTCGCGCAGACGTCGCACCTGCTCCCGTGCCGGCGCGAGCGCCACCGGGGGCACGATGGCGAGGTTCGCGATGATGCCGACGATTGCGCCGATCACCGTCTCGATGATGCGGTCGACCGCGTACTCGGGTGTGGTCGCGCCGAGGGAGAGGACGAGAATCGCGCTGATCGCGATCTGGTTCGCCGTGCCGACGGTCATCCGCAGCGACCAGGCGAGGAGGAGGCCGACGGCGGCGGCGACAAGGACGACCGCGGTCGCACGGCCGAACGCGATGCCGAGCACCGAGGCGAGCACGACGCCCGCGATCACGCCGACCGAGCGCTCGATCGCGCGGGCGACCGACTGATTGAGGCTCGGTTGCACCACGAGAAGCGCCGCGATCGCCGCGAACACGGGAGCGGGGCCGTGGACGAGCCAGCCCGCGAGCAGCCATGCGACGGCGACGGCGACGGCCGACTTGCCGACCTGCAGGAGGGACGGGCGGGTGGCTGAACGCACGTCGAAGGCGGTGGGCACGGGACGCATCACGGTTTGCGTGCGCGCACGGCGGCGGAGGCGGCCGTCGCCGTCATGCCGAGATCGCGCTCGGGGAGGACGATGTCGAATCCGTTCCAGGTGCGCCGAGTGGCCTGCAGCGACTCGACGGTCACCCCCCGAGGTCGTTGGGAGAGGTAGGCATCGGCGCTGCGCAGGCGGATGCCGAGCGCGGGCCCGGCGACACCGACACGGTCGATGTCCCGCCAGGCGAGGCTCGCGCCGTCGCCCAGACGGATGCCCGCGTCGTCGACGCGAAGCAGGCGACTGCGCCGCCATTGGCCGATGAGCGAGTAGCCGCCGCCGACGCCGAAGACACCGACCGCAGCGACGCCGACGACGAGGGCTGTCAGGTTCTGCTGGTTCAGCAGCACGATCACGATGCCCATCGCCGCCGCGATCGCGCAGGCGATCGCGAGGATCACGAGCCGTCCGCGGGGGCCGATGATGACGAGAGGAGGGCGGACGTCCGACACGAGTCCAGCATAGGCACGGTTGTGCATAAGTGTGTGACTTATATTTTCGCCATATAAGTTATAGACTTATGGCATGTCCTACGCGGTGACCATCGATATCGTCGGCTCACGATCGCTCCACGACCGTCCGGCAGCCCAGCGCGCCATCGATGACGCCCTCGAGTTCGTCGATCAGGACGTCCCGCCGCTCACCGCGGTGCGGCCCACCGTCGGCGACGAGCTGCAGGGCGTCTACGCCGGCCTCGACGACGCCCTCGCCGCGACCCTCATCCTGCGCCTCGCGCTGCCCGACGAGGTCGACTGCCGATTCGGTCTCGGTGCCGGAGACGCCGGCCGGGTACCCTCGCGCCGCGCGAGCGAGCCGGAGCTCGGCATCTCCGAGGGAAGTGCATGGTGGGCGGCTCGCCGTGCCATCGAACGTGCGCACGCTCTCCCGGCGTCGGGTGTGGCGGGCGGCCGATCGTGGTACGAGGGGCCGGGTGCGGCATCCGTCAACGCCTATCTGCTCACGCGCGACCAGATCGTGTCCACGATGACCGGCCGTGCGCGCCGTCTCGCCCTCGGGGCGTGGCGCGGCGAGCGCCAGGCCGACCTCGCTCGCCGTGAAGGCGTCAGCCAGTCCGCGGTGTCGCAGATGCTCGGCCGATCGGGCGGAGCGAGTCTGGTCGCCGGACTCCATCTCCTGCGCAGCGGGTCTAGCGTGGATCGCGACGCCTGACCCGCCGAGGAGCACCATGACCGTCGCACTCACCCCCGCTCAGCGCCGCCTGCTCGACGCGCCGAACTACGGGGCTCTCGGCACCGTGCGACCCGACGGCGTCGTGCAGGTGAACCCGATGTGGTTCCTGCTCGACGGAGACACGATCGCGTTCACGCACACCACACGCAGACAGAAGTTCCGCAACCTGCAGCAGAACCCCGCGATGGCGCTCATGGTGTTCGACCCCGACCACCCGTACTCCTACGTCGAGCTGCGCGGAGAGCTCGTCGAGGTGCGCCCCGACCCGGGCGGCGACTTCTTCGTGGTGCTCGGCAAGCGGTACGGGAACGCGGACCAGCAGCCGCCCGCCGATCGGGCCGACCGGGTCGTGCTGGTCATGCGCATAGACGCCGTCGGCGGGCAGTGACCCCGACACATCCTCGTCATCTGGGCGCGGCATGATGTCCGGGTGACTCTCCCCGCAACCTCCCTCGATGCCTCGCTGCCCGAGTGGCTGCTGACTCTGCTGCCCGAGCTCCCCGACGTCCTGCCGACCGCCGAGGAGCGGATGGACCTCGTCAACGACCTCGCCGACCGCAACTGGCGCGCCGGCAACGGCGGCCCGTTCGCCGCGATCGTCGTCGACGCCGACTCGGGCCGGCTGGTATCCGTCGGTGTCAACGTCGTGCTGAGTTCGGGCATCAGCGGGATGCATGCCGAGGTCATGGCGCTGGGGCTGGCACAGCGCACCCTCGGCCGCTGGGATCTGGGCGAGGGCGGCGCCGAGCTCGAGCTCGTGGTCAACTGGCGCCCGTGCGTCATGTGCTACGGCGCCACGATGTGGAGCGGCGTGCGCAGCCTCGTGGTCGCCGGCTCCGGTCCCGAACTCGAAGAGCTCACCGGTTTCGACGAGGGTCCTGTCGTCACCGACTGGGACGCGCAGTTCGAGGCGCGCGGCATCCGCGTGCGCGAGGGCGTGCGGCGCGCCGAGGCCCTCGACGTCTACCGCGCCTACGGCGCCGCCGACACCCTCGTCTACAACGCCCGCGGCCTCGCCGAGTAGCCGTCGGGCAGCCGGCGGTCGCCTGCGCCGGGCGTAGGCTCGGAACATGCTCGCCACCGTGATCCACGACGCCCGCGACATCCGCGTCGAGAACGTGCCCGACCCGACGCTCTCCACCGGAGGCGATGCCATCGTGCGGGTCGTCGCAGCCTGCGTCTGCGGCTCCGACCTCTGGCCGTACCGCGGTGTCGTGCCGACCTCCGAGCCGCATCGCATCGGACACGAGTTCATCGGCGTCGTCGAGGCCGTCGGCCCCGACGTCACGAGCGTCGCCGCCGGCGACTTCGTCATCGCGCCCTTCTACGTCTGTGACGGCACCTGCGTGAACTGCCGCAACGGCGTCAGCACCTCGTGCCTGCACGGAGGCTGGTGGGGCAGTGACGACCAGGTGGGCGGCTTCGCCGACGGCGGCCAGGGCGAGTACGTGCGCGTGCCGCTCGCCGACGGAACGCTCGCCGTCGTGCCCGGACCCGTCACGGAGGATGAGATCCCCGGACTCCTCACCCTCAGCGACGTCATGGGGACCGGCCACCACGCCGCCGTGTCGGCGGGCGTGCAGCCCGGGGACAGCGTCGCGGTCGTCGGCGACGGTGCCGTGGGCCTGTGCGCGATCATCGCGGCGAAGCGACTCGGGGCCACCACGATCATCGCGATGTCGCGTCACGCTGATCGGCAGGCGCTCGCCCGCGAGTTCGGTGCCACTCACATCGTCGAGGAGCGCGGCGACGCCGGGATCGAGGCCGTGCGTGCCCTGACCGGTGGGATCGGCGCGGACCGCGTGCTCGAGTGCGTCGGCACCAAGGAGTCGATGGACCAGGCGCTGCGCTCCGCGCGACCCGGGGGCATGGTCGGCTACGTCGGCGTTCCCAACGGCGGTCCGGAGCTCCCGGTGCGCACCATGTTCAACCGCAACGTCGGCGTGAACGGCGGTGTCGCCCCCGTGCGCGGCTACATCGACGAGCTGCTTCCCGACGTGCGCTCCGGAGCGATCCGACCGGGCAAGGTCTTCACCCTGCAGCTCCCGCTCTCGGAGGCCGCCGAGGCCTACGCCGCGATGGACGAGCGTCGCGCGGTGAAGGTGCTGCTGCGGCCGTGAGCCGCGGCATCCGATCGTCTCGAAGCGAGCTCGCGGGGTCAGGCACGCGCCGCGACCGCGGCGACGTCGACGCCTGACGGCAGTGCGCCGAACAGCGCGCCCGCGGCGGGTTCGTCGCCGAGACGGCCGGCGATGAACGCGTCGGCGACCGCGGCGGGGGAGTGCCGGGCGACGAGCGAGGCCTCAAGGCTGAGCGCGAGCGCGCCGACCAGGGCGCGCGCGGAGATGTCGGCCGAGGCCGGGTCGGCGACGGCCGCCGCCACGCGCGCGCGGGTGCGATCGAGGTGGGCATCGAGCAGCGCGGACGCCCCACGGGCGCGTCCCACCTCGTGGTCGAACGCCTCCCAGGTCTCGGGCTCGCGCACGAGCGCGCGCAGCACATCGAGGGCGATGACGTTGCCCGACCCCTCCCAGACCGCCATCACCGGCTGCTCCCGGTAGCGCCGCGCGAGCGGGAAGGCCTCCGTGTAGCCGTTGCCGCCAAGGCATTCGAGCGCCTCATAGGCATGGGCGGGGCCGCGCTTGCAGATCCAGTACTTCGCGACAGGGGTGGCGAGGCGGCGGAACGCGATGGCCGCGGCATCCGCGTCGTCGTCGTAGGCGCGCGCAAGGTGCAGTGCCGTGATGGTCGCGGCCTCGGTCTCGAGCTGCAGGTCGGCGATGACCGCGGTCATCGCGGGCTGGTCGATGAGCGTGCGGCCGAACGCCGCGCGGTGCCGCACGTGCCACGCCGCCTCGGCGACCGCCTGTCGCATGCCGGCGGTCGACCCGAGCACGCAGTCGAGGCGGGTGCCCGCGACCATGTCGATGATCGTGCGCACGCCGCGCCCCTCGTCGCCCACGAGCACCCCGACGGTGCCGTCGAACTCGATCTCGCTCGACGCGTTCGCGCGGTTGCCGAGCTTGTCCTTCAGGCGTTGGATCACGAACGGGTTGCGGGTGCCGTCCGGGAGCACGCGCGGCACGAGATAGCAGCTCAGTCCGCCCGGCGCCTGTGCGAGCACCAGGAAGCCGTCCGACATCGGTGCGCTGCAGAACCACTTGTGGCCGGTGAGTCGGGCGGTGCCGGAGGCTGCGGGCGTCGCCCGCGTCGTGCCGGCCCTCACATCCGAGCCGCCCTGCTTCTCGGTCATCGCCATGCCGAACAGCGCGCTCGACTTGCCCGCCCGAAGCTCCGGCTCGTACGCGCGGGAGTGCACCCGCGGCATCCAGTCGGCGCCCACCTCGGGATGCTGGGCGAGCACCGGCGCGACCGCGTGGGTCATCGACACCGGGCAGGCGTGGCCCGGCTCCACCTGCGCGTACAGCATGAACGTCGTGGGCCGGGCGACGTTCGCGCCGGGACCCGGACGAGCGGATGCCGCGGTGTGCGCGCCGTCCGCGACGGCCGCCGCGATCACCCGGTGGTACGCCTCGTCGTAGACGACCTCGTCGACGCGGTTGCCCCACCGGTCGTGGGTGACCAGCTGCGGCTCCCGCACGTTCGCCCGTTCGGCGTCGGCCTGGAAGGAGGCGGCGCCCACGCGGCATCCGGTCGTGTGCAGGTCGTCGACGTGCGCGCCCGCATCGAAA
>NZ_LMPK01000036.1:38215-41277 GCF_001423825.1 Microbacterium sp. Leaf351 | reverse complement strand
CCTGATTCGTCACGGTGTGGGTGGCCACGGTGTCTCCTTCGCCTCGTCGCGTCGGTCGTGCGAGTCGAGGCTATCGGGGTCGGTCGCCGCCCGCGCCGCGCGGGTCGGTCAGTGCCCGCGCGACGTCGTCAGGAGGCCGGCGTCCAGGTGGAGACGCGGTCGAGCTCCGCGACCTCGGCCGCGGTCAGCTCCACACGGGCGCCGTCGAGCAGGTCGGGCACCTGCGCGACCTGCGATGCGCTCGCGATCGGCGCGACGACCGTCGGTTGCGCACGCAGCCAGGCCAGTGCCGTCGCCGCGATCGAGACGCCGTGGGCGGCGCCGATGCCCTCGAGCGCGTCGATGATCGCGAGACCCTGCGTCGTCGCATACTTCGCCGCGCCCTGCGCGCGGGGCGAGGCCTGGCCCGCGGCATCCGTCGACCGGTACTTGCCCGTCAGGAATCCGCTCGCGAGCGCGTAGTACGGCACGAGACCGAGGTGGTTGCGCTCGGCGACCGGGATGATGCCCGCCTCGACGTCGTTGCGATGCACGAGGTTGTAGTGCGGCTGCACCGCGACGGGCAGGGCGACGCCGGTCTCTGTGGCGATGTCGATCCACTGCTGGATGCGCTCGGGCGAGTAGTTCGAGACGGCGACGTAGCGCACGAGACCGTCGCTGACGAGCGCGCCGAAGGCCGCGACCGTCTCCTCGAGCGGCACGGTCTCGTCGTCGAAGTGCGCGTAGTAGAGGTCGATCGCCTCGACGCCGAGTCGGCCCAGCGACGCCTCGGCGGCGGCGCGGACGGTACTCGCGGCGAGTCCGCGGAAGTCGGGGTGCTGGCTGACCTTCGTCGCGACGGTCACGCCCTGTGGCTTCCGGTCGGCGAGCCACGCGCCGATGATCGTCTCGCTCTCGCCGCCGCTGTTGCCGGGCACCCAGGCGCTGTACGAGTCGGCGGTGTCGATGAAGTCGCCGCCGCCTGCGCTGAACGCGTCGAGCACGGCGAATGAGGCGTCGCGGTCGGCCGTCCAGCCGAACACGTTGCCGCCGAGGGCGAGGGGGAGGATGTCGAGGTCGCTGGTTCCGATGCGCGTCATACTCGCGACAAGGCGGGCGGGCCGGGCGGTATTCCCGGGATGTCTCCACGATGACGCCGGATGTCGCGGCCGCCCCGGCGCCGTACGATGGCTCGGTGCCCCACGCCAAGATCCTCCTCTTCTACCGGTTCGCGCCGCTCGCGGACCCGGAGGCCGTGCGTCTGTGGCAGCGCGACCTGTGCGAGTCGCTCGGGCTGCGCGGGCGCATCCTGCTCTCGACCCAGGGCATCAACGGCACCGTCGGCGGCGATCTCGCCGCGATGAAGCGCTACGCGCGCAAGCTCAAGGAGTATGCGCCCTTCCGCGGCATCGACCTGAAGTGGTCGGAGGGCACCGGCCTCGACGCCGACGGCCGCAGCCTCGACTTCCCGCGCCTGTCGGTGAAGGTGCGCGACGAGATCGTCACGTTCGGCGCGCCGGGAGAGCTGCGGGTCGACGCGGACGGCGTGATCGGCGGCGGCACCCACCTCACGCCCGGCGCCCTGCACGACCTGGTGGCGCGGCGCGGAGACGACGTCGTGTTCTTCGACGGGCGCAATGCCTTCGAGGCAGAGATCGGCCGATTCCGTGGGGCGATCGTGCCGGATGTCACCACCACCCGCGACTTCGTCGCCGAGCTCGACTCCGGTCGCTACGACCACCTCAAAGGCAAACCCGTGGTGACGTACTGCACCGGCGGCATCCGCTGCGAGGTGCTGTCGAGCCTGATGGTCGCCCGCGGATTCGGCGAGGTGTACCAGCTCGACGGCGGCATCGTGCGCTACGGCGAGAGCTTCGGCAACACCGGCCTGTGGGACGGATCGCTCTACGTCTTCGACGGGCGCGGATCGGTCGCGTTCGGCGAGCGGCCCGCCGTGATCGGCGCATGCGCCACCTGCGGCGCGCCGGAGTCCCGCATGGTCAACTGCGCCGACGACGCCTGCAAGGTGCGGGTCGTGCAGTGCGCCGCCTGCAGCGAGACGGATGCCGCGCGGTGCGCGTCGCACGCCGTCGTCGCCGCCCGCTGAGCTTCCTCGTCCACCCCCACAAGGAGAACCATGACCACTCAGAACCTCGCCCGCTACGTCGATCACACGCTGCTCAAGCCCGAGGCGACGTCCGCTGATGTGGCGGCGACCATCGCGGAGGCGGCCGAGCTCGGCACCTACAGCGTGTGCCTGTCGCCGTCGGTTATCCCGGTCGAGGTGCCCGAGGGTCTCAAGCTCGCGGTCGTGGTCGGATTCCCGAGCGGCAAGCACCACTCGTCGATCAAGGCGGCCGAGGCTCGGCTCGCCGCGTCGCAGGGCGTCGACGAGATCGACATGGTGATCGACGTGGGTGCCGCGATCGAAGGCCGCTACGACGCCGTCGAGGGCGACATCCGTGCGGTTCGGGATGCCGCGCCCCGGCCGGTGGTGCTGAAGGTCATCATCGAGTCGGCCGCGTTGTCCGATGACGCGATCGTGGCCGTGTGCCAGGCGGCAGAGCGGGCCGGGGCCGACTTCGTGAAGACGTCGACCGGCTTCCACCCGACCGGGGGCGCGACGGTGCATGCCGTGCGCCTCATGAAGCAGACGGTCGGCGATCGCCTCGAAGTCAAGGCGTCGGGCGGCATCCGCACGCGCGAGGACGCTGAGGCCATGATCGCGGCCGGCGCGACGCGTCTCGGGCTCTCGAGCACGCGCGCGATCCTCGCCGACGAGACCGCGGCGGCCGGCTACTGAGTCCGGGCGCTGCGCGGGTCCGGCGGGGGAGTCAGAGCTCGATCTCGTAGTGCACGAATCCGGTGTCGGCGGCGACGCGGTCGTAGAGGGTGCGCGCGGTCGTGTTGCCCTCGGCGGTGAGCCAGTAGACCTTCGCGGCGCCGTGTTCTGCGGCCCAGTCGCGCACGTGCGCGATCAGTGCGCGGCCGGCGCCCGTGCCGCGGGCGTCAGGTGAGACGTAGAGGTCTTCGAGGTAGCAGTAGTCCCCGAGAGCCCAGGTCGAGGCGTGGGTGAGCCAGTG
>NZ_LMPK01000036.1:33362-38186 GCF_001423825.1 Microbacterium sp. Leaf351 | reverse complement strand
ATCGTAAGGGCGGTGAAGGTGGCGTCGCTCACGTCGGCGGCGAGGTCGGTCTCGTAGAACTCCAGGTAGCCGGCCCAGAGCGGCTCCCACGCGGGGCGGTCGTCGGGATGCAGCGGGGAGATCGTGACCATGGCGCCAGCCTAAGGGGGCGCGGCGTGTGGGAACGGAGGGCCTGCAAGACTGGAAGGCGTGCCTGACGAGAACTCCGAGACATCCGCCCGTCGATACGTCGTCGCCACCGACGGCGCGTGCAAAGGGAACCCCGGCCCCACGGGGTGGGCGTGGGTCGGCGAGGACGGCGAGTGGGCCGCGGGTTCGCTGCCGGAGGGAACCAACAACATCGGCGAGCTGCTCGCGCTGTTGAACGCGATCGTCGCGCACGCGGATGTCGACGAACTGATCGTGCAGGCGGATTCGAAGTATGCGATCGACACCTATGTGTCGTGGATGGACGGCCACCGCCGTCGCGGCTGGGTCACGAGTGCGAAGAAGCCGGTCGCCAATCGCGACATCCTCGAGCAGCTCATCGCGGCGCGCGACGCCCGCCGGTCGGCCGGCCGCCCGGACGTCGTGCTGGAGCATGTGCGCGGCCACGCCGGCCACCGGCTCAACAGTTGGGCGGACGAGCGTGCGGTGCGTGCGTCGCAGCACGGCGCGGCCGGGGAGCAGCTGGTGTGGACCTCGCATCGGGGTCTCGACCGGTTGGATGTCTCGGTCGACCCGCCGCGCGCCGCCGCGGACCGCGTGCGCCGCTGACGGCGCGCCCCGCGATCACGGTGCGGGAACGGCGCGTTCTGCCGCATCTTCGGCGGTTTTCGGTCATGTCCGAAAACCGCCAGCTTTCTCCCAGCATGGAGTTACAGTCTTACTGAAGGTTCGCCCCTATCGTCGACACGCGGCCCGATGCCGGCGCAGGGTCTGCGGCGGTGACGAACGACGGCCGTTCATCTGACACCGCCGGGGGAGCCGCACGGTCTTCGCCCCGGCCATCTATCGAACGAGGCAACTGTGAAGAGAACATCCCTTCGCGCACGCATCGGGCTCGTGGTGACCGCCGTGGTGGTCGCCGCGGTCGCCGTCCCGATCGTCGCGACATCCGCCTTCGCGGACACGACCTGCGCCCCGGCCTGGAGTGCGACCGCGACCTATGTCGGCGGGAACACCGCCAGCAGCAACGGCGTCACCTACCGTGCGAACTGGTGGACCCGGGGCGACGACCCGGTGACGAACAACGGCGCGTCCGGCACCGGCCAGCCCTGGACGTCCCAGGGTGCCTGTGGCGGGAGCACGACGCCCGTCCCGACGTCCTCGCCGACGGCGAGCCCGACTCCCACGCCGAGCCCGACCGGCGCGGCGTGCGTCGCTGCCTGGTCGGCGACCGACACCTACACCGGCGGCCAGACGGCATCCGAAGGCGGCATCGTGTACCGGGCCAACTGGTGGACCCGCGGCGACGAGCCCGCGACCCACAACGGCACCGTCGGCACCGGCCAGCCCTGGACGGCCACAGGCAGGTGCGGTGGCAGCACGCCGACCCCGACGCCGACCTCCAGTCCGACGGCCTCTCCGACGCCGACCCCGACGCCCACGGTGACCCCGACGCCCACACCGTCGACCGGCACGGCGCCCGGCTTCCTGTTCAGCCCGTACAAGGACGCCACCATCTCGATGAACTGGAACACGCTGAAGCTCCAGACGGCTGTCACCGGCACCGCGCGACCGCTGATCGGCGCGGGTGGTGTGCTCGGCAGTTCGGCGACCTCCCTCCGGGCGGTCACCCTGGGCTTTGCGACCGGCACCTGCACGGGCGAGAACTGGGGAGGGGTGGATGCGGCATCCTTCGCGGCCGCCAACATCGCATCCCTCGATGCGGCCGGCGTCGACTACGTCATCTCGACCGGTGGCGCGGCCGGCACCTTCACGTGCGGCAGTGCGGCGGGTCTCACGTCGTTCATCGCGCGCTACGCGTCAAGCCACCTCGTCGGCATCGACTTCGACATCGAGGGCGGTCAGTCGCCGGCGCAGATCTCGAGCCTGGTGGCGTCGGCGGCCGGCGCGCAGAGCGCCTACCCGAACCTGCGCTTCTCGTTCACCCTCGCGACCCTCGCGGCGAGCGACGGCAGCTACGGCGGCCTGAACTCGACCGGAGCCGCGGTGGTGCAGGCCATCCAGGCGTCGTCGCTGACGAACTACACGGTCAACCTCATGACCATGGACTTCGGCTCCGCCTCGGCGACCAACTGCGTCGTCGTCTCCGGCAGCTGCGACATGGGTCGCTCGGCGGTGCAGGCCGCGGTCAACCTGAACCACAGCTACGGGGTGCCGTTCTCGAAGATCGAGCTCACGCCGATGATCGGGGTCAACGACGTGTCCAGCGAGGTGTTCACCCTTGCCGACATCACGACGGTCGCGAACTACGCCAAGAGCGCGGGCCTCGCCGGCGTGCACTTCTGGTCGCTCGACCGGGATGTCCCGTGCGCGACGCCGACCTCGACCGCGTCTGCCACGTGCAACTCGGTGTCGTCGGGCACGTCGTCGCTGGCCTACACCAACGGGTTCCTCAGCGCCTTGAGCTGAGAGACAAGGGGGTGTCCGTGCGCCGGCACGGGCACCCCCTTCCCTCCCGCACTGCGCACGCATACGCGCCGGTCTGGTGGGAGGATCACCGCATGGTCGATCCCCTGGACCCCGGACCCTACTTCCACGGCACGACGGCAGACCTGCAGCCGGGTGATCTCCTCACGGCCGGGCATCGCTCGAACTACCGTCCCGAGGTGGTCATGAACCACGTCTACTTCACGGCGCTCGTCGACGGCGCCGGGCTCGCGGCGGAGATCGCCGCCGAACTCTCCGGCGACGGCGCGACGCCGAGGGTCTATGCGGTCGAGCCGACGGGAGCGTTCGAGAACGATCCGAACGTCACCGACAAGAAGTTCCCCGGTAACCCCACGCGCTCCTTCCGCAGCGCTTCGTCGCTGCGGGTGCTCGACGAGGTCGCCGACTGGAATCGACTCGCCCCCGACGCGCGTGCCGCGTGGCGGGAGCGGCTCGCGGTGATCCGTGCCGGAGGCGGCGGCGAGATCCTCAATTGAGTGGCGACCTCGGCTCGGACCTCCGCGACCTGGGCTCAGACCGTCGCGACGGTCGGCTCCCACCCGAGCGCGGGTGCGACATACGTCGCGAACGACTCCATGAGGCGCAGATTGAACGCGACGCCGAGCTGGCTCGGGATCGTGATCATGAGAGAGTCCGCGCTTTGCAGGGCCTCGTCCTGCCGCAGCTGCTCGACGAGCACGTCGGGCTCTGCCGCGTACGTCTTGCCGAACGTCGAGCGGATGCCGTCGATGACGCCGATCTGGTCATCGCCCGCGCCGCCCCCGAAGTAGCGCGCCTCTTCCGCGGTCGTGATCGGGAAGATGCTGCGGGAGACGGAGACACGCGGCTCGCCGGGATGACCGGCCGCCGTCCATGCGCCGCGGAACGCGTCGATCTGCTGCGCCTGCAGCACGTCGAACGGCGTGCCGTCGGCCTCGGTGAGAAGTGTCGACGACATGAGGTTCACGCCGACGGTTCCGGCCCACTCTGCACTGTCGCGGTTGCCGGCGCCCCACCAGATGCGTGAGCGCAGGCCGGGGGAGTGCGGCTCGATGCGCTGCAGCCCGGTGCCGCCGCCGAACGGGCTGTACGGGTCGCGCTCGGCGAGTCCTTCGCCCTCGATGGCGCGCAGGAACAGCGAGAAGTGCTCCCGCGCGATGTCGGCCCCGCGCGGATCCTCCGACCCGGTGTAGCCGAACGCCTCGTACCCGCGCACAACGGTCTCGGGTGAGCCGCGGCTTACTCCGAGGGCGAGTCGGCCGTCGCTGATGAGATCGACGGCCGCCGCCTCCTCGGCGAGGTAGAGCGGGTTCTCGTACCGCATGTCGATGACGCCCGTGCCGACCTCGATGCGCGAGGTGCGCGCCGCGATGGCGGCGAGCAGCGGCATGGGAGAGGCCTGCTGGCGCGCAAAGTGATGCACGCGGAACGCGATGCCGTTCACCCCCAACTCGTCCAGTCCCTGGGCGAGGTCGATCGCCTGGAGCAGCGAGTCCTGGGCGCTCAGCTGGTGGCCGCCGCCGAGCGGGCCGTAGTGACCGAACGAGAGTGTGCCGAAGCTCTTCATGTCTGACGCAACCTCCGAGGTGCGGTTTCTATTCCGACGAATGGATGCCGCGGCTTGCCCGGACATCCCGTACGACGAGCGACGCGCGGTGAGCCGTGATCACGACCGCGAGCCACGCGCCACCGAGGAGCCATCCGGCGATCACGTCGGTGAGCCAGTGGTGGCCGAGGAACGCGCGACTGAGACCGACCAGCACCGCGAACGCCGCCGCTCCGATCCCGAGGGCGAGCTTCGCGCCCCGCGTGCGCCGCCGGAGGATGAGGAGGTAGGCGATGACTCCCACGACCACGACCGCGTTGAGCGTGTGACCGCTGGGGAACGACGGCGTGTACTCATACGGCGGCACGGCCTGTTCGAGCGGCGGTCGCTCCCGACCGATCACCTGCTTCCCGGCGACGGTCATCAGCAGCGATCCGACTCCGGCGGCGACGATCAGGATCACCGGCGTCCAGGAACGGCGCCGCAGGCCGAGCACAAGCGCAGCGACCGCTGCGATGATCGGCATCACGATCGGGCCGGCGAGATCGGTGAACAGCGTCACGACGGTGTCGACGACCGGCGAGCGGAGTGTCAGGGCGACGTCGAGCGCCGGCCGGTCGATGCCCGCGATCCCCTCGCCGTTGCCCACGGCGACGGAGTCGTACACCTCTTCCGCCAGCCAG
>NZ_LMPK01000036.1:25646-33346 GCF_001423825.1 Microbacterium sp. Leaf351 | reverse complement strand
CCTCCGCTGCCGCCCGCCGCAGCGGAGCAGGAAGGCGCGTGCGGGTGGGGTGCGGCATCCGATGTCCTTCCTCGCCGGTTCGACGCGTCGCTGTCGATTCTCGCAAAGCCGCTCGGTACGCTCGGCCCATGAGCGAGCACACGCTGGGGGACGGGGCCGTGCTGCGCGGGGGGCGGCCGGGCGATGAGGCGGGGATACTCGCGAGCATCCATGCGCTCGCGGTCTACGAGAACGAGCCCGACGCCGTCGAGACCACGCTCGCCGACCTCACCGGCACCCTCTTCGGCGCGCAGCCCCAGGCCTTCGCGCATGTCGTCGAGAAGGACGGCGTGATCGTCGGTATCGCCCTCTGGTTCGTCACCTTCTCGACGTGGACAGGTCGTCACGGGATCTGGCTGGAAGACCTGTTCGTCGACGAGGCGCACCGCGGGAGCGGGTACGGTACGGCACTCATCGCCGCGCTCGCCGCCGTGTGCGAGGAGCGGGGCTACACCCGCCTCGAGTGGACGGTGCTCGACTGGAACGAACCGTCGATCCGCTTCTATCGGGAACTGGGGGCCGTGGCGATGGACGAATGGACGACGCAGCGCCTGTCGGGCGCCGCTCTGCACGCGGTGGCGACGCGATGAGGGTCGCGGTCTTCGGGGCCACGGGTGCCGCGGGTCGACGGATCGTGGATGCCGCCACCCGCCGTGGGCACGACGTGTTCGCCCTGTCGCGGGCGACGGGTGTCGACGTGCTCGTCCTCGGCCAGGTGCGTGAGGCGCTCGCCGGAGCGGATGCGGTCATCGATGCGGTGAACACGCCGACCTTGCACGCGCAGGAGGCGACGGAGTTCTTCCGGGCAGCGGCCGCGAACATCGTGCGCGCGTCGGCCGAGCACGGTGTGACGCGTGTCGTCGCGCTCTCGATCGTCGGCATCGACCGCAACCCCCACGGCTACTACGCCGGCAAGCTCGCACAGGAACGGGTCTACGCAGACGCGTCCGTGTCGCACACGATCGTCCGCGCGACACAGTTCCACGAGTTCGCCGGGCAGATCTGGTCGTCAGGCGGATGGGGCCCGGTGCACGCGGTGTTCCCGGCGCGCCTGCAGCCTGTCGATCTGGGAGAGCTCGCCGAGATCCTGGTGGACGCCGTCGAGGACGCGGAGGCGGGTGGCATCCGTCACGTCGCCGGCCCCCGCGTCGAGGAGCTTCCGCGTCTCGTGAAGGCGTGGGCACGCGCGGCCGGTCACCGGGGGATCCGGTTTCCGATCCCCGCGGCGACCGATCAGCTCAAGGGCATGCGCGACGGTGCGAACCTGCCGGACGCGGCGCTCGACGCGCCGCTGATCGTCGGCACGATCGACTTCGACGCCTGGCTCGCGACGCAGCGCACCCGCTGAGTCGGCCCACCCCTCAGCGACTCGCGACTTCGCGTACGAACGCGTCGACGTGCGCGCGCAGCGCGGTGATGCGCTCGGTGCGGGCGAGCTCGGGGTCGAACCCGGCGAACGAGCGAGAGGGGCGTCGGCGCACGTTCGCGGAGCACTCGAATCGTGCGCACACGAGCGTGCCGATCCCGTCGCCGCGACGCCCGGCCGCACCCGCTCGGCGTGCGGTGAAGAGCACCACGTCGTTCGGAAGTTCGACGTCGGAGCACCATGAGCACTGCGGGCGGCTGCGCGTGCGGGTCTCGGCCTCACGCAGCAGAACCCCGACGGGCTCGCCGTCGATGTCGGCGACGACGCAGCCGACGAGGGGCGCTCGGCGGTCGCGCCAGCCGAGGAAGTCGAGCGAGGACCAGTCTCGGCCGGCGAGATCGTCGGGGAGCACGAGGCTCTTCCGCTCGGAGAGGGAGGCATTGACAAGACACGCGCGCAGGCGCGCGTCGTCGAGGGGACGCATGGAGAAGGCCTTTCGAGATTGACGATCCGGCGAGCCGGCGGAAGAGGTGCGCACTTGCAGAGGTGCGCGCGATGAAGGCGCTCAGCGCGCCGTCGATGCCGATGCACGGGGCATCGGCGACCTCCTCACGCCCGAGGGCGTCGTCTTCCCGTTGTTCACGGCGGCAGTCTATGCCCGCCGGTGTCCGCGCGGATCAGAGCGAGGGGACGGCGGCGAGCACGCCGTGGATGGCCAGCTCCACCCCGATCGCGAGGATGAGGAAGCCCATCACCCGGGTGAGCGCCCCGATCCCCGTCGGTCCGAGCTTGTCCACCAGCGGGGTGCCGTAGCGCAGCACGAGGGCGACGACCACGGCGATCACGACGGATGCCGCGGCGATCGCCACCCGGTCGAGGACGTCGGGGTTGCGCGCGGCGAGCCCGATCACGACGCCGATGGCACCTGGCCCGGCGACCAGCGGCAGGGCCATGGGGGAGAAGCTGATGTCGGCCTTGGTCTGGGCTTCGGTCTGCTCGTCGGGGGTCGCGACGACCCGGGGCACGATCATGCCGAATCCGGCGTGCATCACCACCAGTCCGCCGGCGATCTGCAGGGCCGCGAGGCTGATTCCGAGCACCGAGAGCAGCACGGTGCCGATCGCCGTGAAGACCACGAGGATGCCGCCGACGTAGAGGCCCGTGCGCCACGCCTGCGCGTGCTGCGTGCGTGCGTCGAATCTCGACGTGAGTCCGGCGAACGCGGCGACGGCGCCGACGGGGTTCGTGATCGGCAGGAGGGCGGCGAGCGTCGCGATGAAGACGGTGATCACCCCCACATTGTGGCGGATGGGAGGTCGAGCTCGCGGCATCGGCGGTCATTGGCGCCATGATGGGTGGATGGCCGACGACCCCCGCCAGGTGCGCACCCGCGCCGCGCTCGACGCGGCGCTGCGCGCCCTGCTGCGAGAGCGGCGCCTTGACCAGATCACCGTCTCCGATCTGTGCCGCGAGGCCGGCGTGCACCGCACCACCTTCTACGGGCACGCGACCGATGTGCTCGACTTCGCGATGCGCTCTTTCGCCGGCGAGATCGACCGACTCGGCACCGTCGACGCCGACGCCCAGGGCGGCGACGCCGAGGCGCTGGCGGTCGTCTACACCTCGGCACTCGTCGACACACTCGACGCGGTCGTCGCCGAGCGCGACGTCTACCGGGCGCTCTTCGGGGGCCCGACCGGCGCTGTGTTCGGGGGGATGCTCGCACAGCGGCTCGCCGACCGCGCCGAGATCGCGCTGCACTCCTTCACCGCCCGCGCGGTCGCGGGTGCGCCGACGGATGCCGCGGCCCGCCGTGAGGCGGCCGCGTACATCGGAGCCGGCGTCGCCGCGTTCATCCGCGCCTTCGCGGGTGTCGACGACCGCGAGACGGCGGAGGCCGCCGAGCGGGCCAGAGCGCTCCTACCGGCGTGGTGGCCCGGCACCTCTGCGGCATCCGATCGCTTCTGATATCCTGAGGCGTCACCCACGTGACGCGCGTTTGCGCGCGCGCCCGTGAGGACGCCAACAATCCGCTTCGCTCCGGCTCGAAGCATCCGCTCGCACTCTCGTGGCGTGCGGCGTCGCGAAAACTCTCCGCTTCTCGTGGGCAGACACGCGTGCCGGGGCCAGAACACCCTCCACTAGGACACCCCACTACATGACTACTGCAACGACCGCCCCGGCCACCAAGCAGGTCGCGATCAACGACATCGGATCTGCCGAGGACTTCCTGGCCGCGGTCGAGAAGACCCTGAAGTTCTTCAACGACGGCGACCTCATCGAAGGCACCGTGGTGAAGATCGACCGCGACGAGGTTCTCCTCGACGTCGGCTACAAGACCGAGGGCGTCATCCCCTCGCGCGAGCTTTCCATCAAGCACGACGTCGACCCCAACGAGGTCGTCGAGGTCGGCGACCACGTCGAGGCGCTCGTCCTCCAGAAGGAGGACAAGGAAGGTCGCCTCATCCTGTCCAAGAAGCGCGCGCAGTACGAGCGCGCCTGGGGCGACGTGGAGAAGATCAAGGAGAACGACGGTGTCGTGACCGGTCAGGTCATCGAGGTCGTCAAGGGCGGCCTCATCGTCGACATCGGCCTCCGCGGCTTCCTCCCCGCCTCGCTCATCGAGCTGCGCCGCGTGCGCGACCTGACGCCGTACCTCGGCCAGGAGCTCGAGGCGAAGATCCTCGAACTCGACAAGAACCGCAACAACGTCGTGCTGTCGCGCCGCGCCCTGCTCGAGCAGACGCAGTCGGAGTCGCGCACCACGTTCCTCAACAACCTGCACAAGGGTCAGGTCCGCAAGGGCGTCGTCTCGTCGATCGTCAACTTCGGTGCGTTCGTCGACCTCGGCGGTGTGGACGGTCTCGTTCACGTGTCCGAGCTGTCGTGGAAGCACATCGAGCACGCGAGCGAGGTCGTGGAGGTGGGCCAGGAGGTCACCGTCGAGATCCTCGAGGTCGACCTCGACCGCGAGCGCGTGTCGCTCTCGCTCAAGGCGACCCAGGAGGACCCGTGGCAGGTCTTCGCCCGCACGCACGCGATCGGCCAGGTCACGCCCGGTAAGGTCACCAAGCTCGTGCCGTTCGGTGCGTTCGTGCGCGTCGCTGACGGCATCGAGGGCCTCGTGCACATCTCGGAGCTCTCCGGCAAGCACGTCGAGCTCGCCGAGCAGGTCGTGTCGGTCGGCGAAGAGGTCTTCGTCAAGGTCATCGACATCGACCTCGAGCGTCGTCGCATCTCGCTCTCGCTGAAGCAGGCGAACGAGTCGGTCGACCCGTACGGCACTGAGTTCGACCCGGCCCTGTACGGCATGGCCACCGAGTACGACGAGAACGGGGAGTACAAGTTCCCCGAGGGCTTCGACCCGGAGACCAACGCCTGGAAGGAAGGCTTCGAGGAGCAGCGCGAGAAGTGGGAGCAGGAATACGCTGCCGCCCAGTCGCGCTGGGAGGCGCACAAGTCCCAGGTCGCGAAGACGCTCGAGGCCGAGGCCGCCGGCTTCGGCTCGGTCGACGCCGCACCGTCCTCCTTCTCGAGCGATGAGGGCCCCTCGGGCACTCTCGCCGACGACGAGGCTCTCGCCGCGCTTCGTGAGAAGCTCGCCGGCAACTGACCTGCACCATTCCGCAGCACGACGCGGGCCGGAGCCTACGGGCTCCGGCCCGCGTCGTCGTCCGGGGCACCGAGACGGGTAGCGTGAAGGGGTGACGGACTTCTCGGGGCACCTTCCCGGGAGCAGGTCCTACCGGCGCCTGCTCGCCGGGCTCTTCTTCGCCGGCGTCGCCACCTTCGCCCAGCTCTACTCGCCGCAGGCCGTGCTCCCGTTCATCGCCGCCGACTTCTCCGTGTCGGCCGCGGGCGCCGCACTGTCGGTGTCCGCGGCCACTCTCGGCCTCGCGGTCGCGGTTCTTCCCTGGTCGATCGTCGCCGACCGCATCGGCCGCGTGCCGGCTATGGCCGCAGGCGTGTCCGCGGCGACCCTGTTCGGACTGCTTGCGCCGCTGCTGCCCACGCTGCCGCTGCTGCTCGCCGCGCGCCTCGTCGAGGGCATCGCTCTCGGAGCGGTGCCCGCCCTCGCGCTCGCGTACCTCGCCGAGGAGGTCGACGCCCGGCATACGGCCGCGGCGGCGGGATCGTACGTGGCCGGCACGACGATCGGCGGACTCGCCGGACGCATCATCGCCGGTCCCTTCGGGGAGCTCGGTCACTGGCGCATCGGGGTGTTCGTGGTCGCGCTCGTGTGCGCCGGCTCGGCGGTGCTCTTCCTCGTGCTCGCGCCCCGTGCGCGCGGGTTCGCCGCGGCATCCGCTCTGACCCTCACCCGTGTGCGCGCGGCACTCGTCGGCAACCTGCGCTCCCGCATGCAATGGGCGCTCTACGCGCAGGGATTCCTGTTGATGGGCGGGTTCGTCGCGCTGTTCAACTATCTCGGCTTCGAGCTCGCGGGTCCGGCGTACGGCGTGCCCGCCTGGCTCGTGAGCCTGATCTTCGTGGCCTACCTCGCCGGCACGGCCTCCTCGCCGTGGGCGGGCCGGCTGGCGTCACGGCACGGCCGGCGTCGGGTGCTCGTCGCCTCGATCGGCATGTTCGTGGTCGGCATCGCGCTCACCGTCGTTCCGTCGCTGCCGGTGGTGATCGTCGGGCTCCTCGTGTTCACGGCAGGTTTCTTCGCGGCGCACGCGATCGCGTCGGGTTGGGCGCCCGTGTCAGCGGCGCCCGGTGGTCGCGCGCAGGCATCCGCGCTCTACAACCTCGGCTACTACATCGGGTCGAGTCTGTTCGGCTGGGCACTCGGACTGGTGTTCGCGGGTCTCGGCTGGCCGGCCCTCGCGGCCGCCGTGATCGCGCTGGAGCTGACCGCCGCCCTCATCGCTCTGACGCTCCTCCCGGGCCGCGGCGCCCGCCCGGTGCAGGCGGCGTCATGACGCGCCCGTCGGATCGGTCGGCACGGAGGGTCTCGGGGCGGTAACGTCGCACTATGCCGTCAACTGGCGCAGGAGAGGGGTCGACTCCGCCGGGGAGCCAGGCGAACGACGTCCTGCAGGTCATCCTGCATCGGGCGGTCACGATGTTCAGTCTGCCTCCGCTGCTGGAGAGCGCTCGCGCGCGCGCAGTGATCGTCTTGCAGACGACGCTGTTCGCGGCGATCGGCCTGCTCGCGCTCTGGACGTTCCTGTTCCCGCTGCCGGGAGACGTGGGCCTGTTCGCCGTCGGCCTCGTGCTGCTGTTCGGGGCCACGTGCGCCGCGTTCATCGTTCCGTGGGGGAGTCTGAACGCGTGGGCGAGCCTTGCGCTTCCGCTGCTGGACGTCGTCGCCATCTATGTGATGCGGCAGGCGGCGCCCACCGCCGGTATCGGCGGCATGCTCGTGCTGCCGGTGATCTGGCTGTCGGTGTTCTTCGGGGCTACCGGGTATCTCGTCTCCCTCGTCTCGGTGGTGGGGCTGTTCGTGATCCTCCCCACGATCGACGCGAGACAGACCCTCGGGTTCGCGACCATCACGACACCGCTCGTCTTCCTGATCGTGGCGACGCTCAGCCTCGTCGGTGCCCGACAGCTCGCGTCTCAGCGTCGGCTGTTCTCCCGTCAGCGCGATGCGATGTCCATCACCCTGCAGCGCTCCCTCCGACAGGAGGTGTTGCTGGCGGAGGTGCTCGACACCATCGACTTCGGCGTGCTCCGACTCGGCGCCGACGGCTCGATCACCGTCGCGAACGAGGCGCACGACCGGTTGCAGCGCGCGGCGCGGGTCGCCGACAGCGCGACCCCGAGCGGGACCGCATCGGTCTACGCCGCCGACGGTGCCACCCCGCTCGATGCGCACGACATCCCGTTCGCGCGCGCCGCGCGGGGCGAGGTGTTCGACAACCAGGTGGTGTGGTTCGGCGCACCGGGATCGCGCCGGCGTGCGCTGAGCGTGTCGGTGCGCCGCACCTTCGCCGCCGACGGAGCCGACTCGGGGGCGGTCATCGTCTCCCGCGACGTCACGAGCGAGCTCACGGCTCTGCGCGCCCGCGACTCGCTCGTCGCGTCCGTCTCGCACGAGCTTCGCACGCCGCTCACCTCGATCATCGGATACCTCGAGCTCGCCATCGACGACCCCGACGTCCCGGCGCACGCGCGCGGCAGTCTGGAGGTCGCGGAGCGCAACGCCGAGCGACTCCTCGGCATCGTGTCGGACATCCTCACGGCCTCGAGTCGATCGGAGATGTCGGCGGACCTGACCGTGGCGCAGCAGGACATCGACGTCGCCGAGATGCTGCGGGCCAGCGGCGTCGCCTATCGCCCGAGCGCC
>NZ_LMPK01000036.1:21929-25638 GCF_001423825.1 Microbacterium sp. Leaf351 | reverse complement strand
CCCCTCCGCATGCGTCAGGTGCTCGACAACCTCGTGAGCAACGCCGTGAAGTACAACCGCGACGGCGGCACCGTCTCGCTCGCGGCGACATCCGACGGCCTCTCGACCTGGCTGACCGTCACCGACACCGGCATCGGGATGTCGCGGGACGCCCTCGGTCGCCTGTTCGAACGGTTCTTCCGCGCCGACGCCAGCCGCACGGGCGGTACAGGACTGGGCCTGTCGATCGCGCGTGACCTGGTGCGCGCCCACGGTGGCGACATCACCGTTGAATCGACGCCCGGAATCGGAAGCGTCTTCACGGTGCGCCTGCCCGCATCGGCCGAGGCGCTCGACTCTCCGGCACCCGCAGACCTGACCGAACTCGCCCAGCGCTCCCCGCGCGCGGCGGAGGTCGGATCGGTCTGGAAGGAGCGTGGAGCATGATCCTGGATGCTTTCACCGCGTCGTTCGTCTCAGGTCTGATCTTCCTGACGGCCGCCGCCATCTTCGTGGTCACGTCGCTGGTGCGTCGGGACCGCGGTCCCGTGCAGCTCTGGTCCCTCGGCTACCTGCTCAGCGCGATCGGCGTGATCGCGTACGTCGTCTGGAACGCCCTCATCGGCTCCGGCTGGGCGAGCACGGCGGCCCTCGCCGTCGGCAACGCGACGATGGTCGCCGCGGCCGCCGCGCTCGCAATCGGATGCCGCGTCGCCGACGGCCGGCGCGCGGGCGGGCCGCTCCTGCTCGGTCTCGGGCTCGGCGTGGCGACGGCGATCTCC
The DNA here is from genome assembly GCF_001423825.1 of Microbacterium sp. Leaf351. Lineage (NCBI taxonomy): Bacteria > Bacillati > Actinomycetota > Actinomycetes > Micrococcales > Microbacteriaceae > Microbacterium > Microbacterium sp. Leaf351. The sequence continues at coordinate 24,877 of NZ_LMPK01000036.1, read as the reverse complement.
ACGCTCGTCGACGGGCCGGACGCGGGAGCGTGGGCCGGGGGCGCGTGGCTGTTCCTCAGCATCGGGATCTTCGCCGCGGTGGGATCGTGGTACTGCCTGCGCGGCCGGCTCTCACGGTTCGGATTCGGCAAGGTGCTGGGCATCGCGTTCCTCGCCGAGGCTGTCGTGTACATCCTGCGCGGCGTCGTGGTCATCACCGTCGGCTCCGGGCAGCCGCTGTTCCAACTCTGGCTCGGCAGTGGCCCCGTGAGCGCGTTCTTCATCGTGTTCACCGTCGTCGTGCTGGTCGCGACATCCATCCTCCGCTACGAGCTCGGTCCCCGTGAGACGCTGCTCTCGGCGGGAGCCGTGATGCCCGGGATGCGCGAGGGGTACCTCGACGCCGAAGGATTCCGCCGCATGGTGGACCTGCTGCTGCGCAAGGGATCCGAGCGCACCGAGTTCGTCGTCGTGTGCGCGGTGCACATCGACGCGGCCGAGGACATCTCCGCCTCGTTCGGCGGCGACGTCCTCGCGGAGCTGCGGGCGAGCGTCGCGGCCGCTGCACGTCGATACAGCGTCGCGAACGCGCTGCTCGCCATCGAACACGGTGTCGTGCTCACGTGCGCGATGGCCGCGAGCCCGCCCGACGCGCGTCGCCAGGCGGCGCTGCTGTACCGCGGCGTGATCGAGACGCTCGTGCAGGAGGACGGCATCGTACTTCCTGCGATCGGCGTCGGGGCGGCNGCGCGCGCGGCGGCGGCTCGCGCGGCCGCGACCGACGAGTCATCCGTCGTCTTCGCGCCGAGCGTGTCGCACGCGTCATCGCGGTAACGTCGTCGAATGGCCGCCACCGAGGATCGTGACGCCGACCTTCGCGGTCGGGTGGCGATGCTCAACCAGCTGCTGCTGTGCGTGATCCTGGTCGTGATCGTGCTGGCGGTCGCGATCACCGACCGTGCGGCCGACCACTCACTCCTCCTCGTCGCGACGGTGATCGTGCTGGCCGGGGGAGCGGCGACCCTGGTGGTGCCGTGGGCGCGGATCGCCCGTGCGTGGGTCTACGTGATCCCGCTCGCGGACATCGTCGCGATCGGCCTCGCGCGTTCCGAGCAGCACCTGCTCGGGATCGAGCTGCTGTGGGCGTTCCCGGTGATGTGGATGGCAACCCTCGGTCTCACCGCGTTCCTCACCGCCGCAGCGCTCGTGCTCGTCGAATTCGGGGCGATCATCGCGCTGGCGGGAGCCTCCGGCAGCGCGGTGAGCTACCTGCTCCCGGCCGCCGTCATCGTCGCCATCGGGGTGACGAGCTACGTGAGCAGCCGCCGCTACCGCGCCCAGCGGGTGCTGCTGGACAAGCAGACCGCTCTGCTGTCGGGTGCGCTGTCGCGTGCGCAGGGCCACGAGGAGCTGATGACCGACGTGCTCGATGCCGTCGACTTCGGCGTGATCCGCATCACCGCGGACGGCGAGGTCTCGGTCTTCAACGAGGCGCTCGGGCGCATCCAACGCTCGATCCCCGGCTTCGGTCGCCTCGATCGTCCGATCGGGGACGCCTACGCGGCCGACGGCGTCACCCTCATCGAGGAGCCGGACCGCCCGCTGCGGCGCGCGCTGCGCGGCGAGCTGTTCGAGAACGAGGTCATCTGGTTCGGTCCCCCCGACCAGCCGCGAACGGCGCTGTCGATGACGGCGCGCCAGCTGCGCTCGGGTGACGGCGCGCCCGCCGGGTGCGTCATCGTCGCACGCGACGTCACCGCCGAGCTCACTGCGCTCCGGGCGCGCGATCGACTCGTGTCGTCGATCTCGCACGAGCTGCGCACCCCCCTCACCTCTGTGCTCGGATACATCGACCTCGCCATCGACCACCTCGACCGGCCCGACGACGCCGCCCGCGATCTCGACGTCGCCGCCAAGAACGGCGAGCGTCTGCTGGAGATCATCGCGGACATCCTCGCCGCGTCGAGCACCTCGCGCGGATCCATCGACCTCACCATCTCGCCGAAGCAGATCGACGTGGCCGAGCTCGTGCAGCAGGCGGCCGAGGCGTGGCGCGCCCGGGCGGCCTACACGTCGATTTCCATCAACGCGACCGACGTGCTGCCGGCGAGCGCCTGGGCGGATGCCGCGCGCATCCGGCAGGTGGTCGACAACCTCGTCAGCAACGCGGTGAAGTACAACGTCGATGGCGGCAGCATCGCCGTGCGCACGTCGTCGGATGGCACCTCGACCTTCATCGACGTGCAGGACACGGGCGTCGGCATCTCCGCCGAGGACCAGCGTCGTCTGTTCGAGCAGTACTTCCGGGCGAGGCGCGATGTCGAGGGCTCCGGGCTCGGACTGTCGATCAGCCGGGACATCGTGCGCGCCCACGGGGGCGACATCACCGTGCGCAGCGCCCCGGGGACGGGATCGACCTTCACCGTCCGGCTTCCCGCCCAGCCTCGAGGTCAGGGCGATCGCGAGTTGCACGCATGACCCTCGATCTGGCCAGTGTCTCGGTCATGACCGCGCTCGTCGTCGCGGTCGCCGGCATCCTGTTCGTCTCCGAGACGCTGCTGCGCCGCGACGAGGCGGTCGGCGCGTTCTGGGCGATCGCCTTCCTCTCCGGCATCGGCACGAGCACGGCCTACCTGGTCTGGGCGGTCGGCGTCGGCGGGTTCGTGCCGATCGCCATCGGCAACGCCCTGTTCGTGTCCTCCGCGGGCTGCATGTGGCTCGGCGCCCGGGCGTTCAACCAGAGGGCCGTACGCGGACCCGTGCTGCTGGTCGCACTGTGCGTCGCGGTGAGCGCAGCGGCGGTGATCGTGCGCGGTCCGGCTGGAGGGGACTGGGCGGGCGCCTTCGTGATGTTCGTGAACATCGCGGGGTTCGCCGCACTCGGAGCCGTCGAGATGCGACGGCGACCGGTCGGGCGGCTGCGGTCATCCGTCTCGCTGGCGGTCGTGCTCGGCATCCAGTCCGCGTAC
>NZ_LMPK01000036.1:17728-21903 GCF_001423825.1 Microbacterium sp. Leaf351 | reverse complement strand
TCGGAACGATCTCGACGAGCGTCCTGACGGTCACCCTGACGATCGTCGCCGTCGTCGTGACCTCCGTACTCCGCGCGAGCCGCAGTCAGCTACGCGGATACGGGTGGGTGTCCGACAGCGGTATCGCCGGCGACGGTGTGTTCCTGTACCCGACGTTCTTGCGCGCTCTCGACGATCTGCTCGAGCGCGCGAGGTGGGAGGGGCGACTCGTCGCCGTGATCTCGGTGCGCATCGACGATCTGCGTCGCATCGGCGACGCGTTCGGCGAGGAGGTCCGCACGAGCGCGCTGCACCTGCTGCGGGACGGTGTGCGTCGGCACGCGCCGCTCGCCTCTCTGATCGGCGAGGACGACGATCCCGGCCTGCTGTTCACGGTGCTCGCTCCCGATCCGATGGCCGTGCGCCGGGTCGCGGTGGGTGCGCACCGAGCGCTGTTCGATGCCCTCGGTCGCAGCGGCCAGGGCGTGCTCCCCGTGGTCGGTGTCGGCGTCGCGTTGAGCGAGACGATCGGCTACGACACCGAGCGTCTGGTCGCGGGGGCCCGCGCGGCGGCGCGCAAGGCGCCGACCATGCCGGATTCGTCGGTGATGTTCGCGGGCGTCGACGACGCCGGTGGGGCGGAGTAGGACGGCGGATGCCGCGGCCCGTGCCATGCTCGTGACATGCCACTCATCGCGCTGACCGGCGGTATCGCCTCGGGGAAGTCCACGATCGCCGCGCGGCTGCGGGAGCACGGCGCGGTCGTCGTCGATGCCGACGCACTGGTGCGCGAAGTGCAGGCGCCGGGGAGCGCGGTGCTCGCACGCATCGCCGATGTGTTCGGCGCCGATGTGCTGGATGCGTCCGGAGCGCTCGACCGCCCCGCGCTCGGCGCACGGGTGTTCGGCGACCGTTCCGCGCTCGCCCGGTTGAATGCGATCGTGCATCCGGCTGTGCGCGCGGAGTCTGCGGCGCGGTTCGCCGCGGCCTTCGCCGAGGACCCCGCCGCGGTCGTGGTCTACGACGTGCCGCTGCTCGTCGAGGCCCGCGTCGACGATCCGTGGGAGCGCATCGTCGTGGCGCACGCTCCGGCGGCTCTGCGCGAGCAGCGCCTGGTCGAGCTTCGGGGGCTCTCTCCCGACGATGCCCGCGCGCGCATCGCGTCGCAGGTCTCCGATGAGGCCCGGCTCGCGATCGCCGACGACGTCATCGACACGAGCGGCACGGTGGGGGAGACGATCGCCCAGGTGGACGCCCTCTGGAGCCGGCTGCGCGGCTGACCCCGTCGGACGGTGGCCGGACCACACCCCGATGTCGGCGGCCGCGCCTACCCTGGAGACGTGCAGACCACACGTTCCGTTCGACCCTTCGAGGTCGTCTCCGAGTACGAGCCGTCGGGCGACCAGCCTCAGGCGATCGCCGATCTCGCGGCCCGCATCAACGCGGGGGAGACTGACATCGTGCTGCTGGGCGCCACCGGAACCGGCAAGTCCGCGACCACGGCGTGGTTGATCGAGCAGGTGCAGCGACCGACGCTCGTCCTCGCCCACAACAAGACGTTGGCGGCGCAGCTCGCGAACGAGTTCCGCGAACTCATGCCGCACAACGCGGTCGAGTACTTCGTCTCGTACTACGACTACTACCAGCCCGAGGCCTACGTCCCGCAGACTGACACCTTCATCGAGAAGGACAGCTCGATCAACGCGGAGGTGGAGCGGCTGCGGCACTCCACCACCAACTCGCTGCTGTCGCGCCGTGACGTCATCGTGGTCTCCACGGTGTCGTGCATCTACGGTCTCGGTGCCCCCGAGGAATATCTGCGCGCGATGGTCGCGCTGCAGGTGGGGGAGCGATACGACCGTGACGCCCTGATTCGACAGTTCATCGCGATGCAGTACAACCGCAATGACGTCGACTTCTCGCGGGGCAACTTCCGGGTGCGCGGCGACACGATCGAGATCATCCCGGTCTACGAGGAGTACGCGATCCGCATCGAGCTGTTCGGCGACGAGATCGAGGCGCTCTACATGCTGCATCCGCTCACCGGCGACGTGGTGCAGAAGCTCGACTCGGTGCCCATCTTCCCGGCGTCGCACTACGTGGCGGGCACCGACGTCGTGCAGCGTGCGATCGGCACGATCGAAGACGAGCTGACCGATCGTCTCGCCGAGCTCGAGAAGCAGAACAAGCTCCTCGAGGCGCAGCGCCTGCGCATGCGCACGACGTTCGATCTCGAGATGCTGCAGCAGCTCGGCTTCTGCTCGGGCATCGAGAACTACTCGCGTCATCTCGACCAGCGTGAGGCGGGCGAGCCGCCGCACACGCTGCTCGACTTCTTCCCCGACGACTTCCTCCTCGTCATCGATGAATCGCACGTGACGGTTCCCCAGATCGGTGCGATGTACGAGGGGGATGCCTCGCGCAAGCGCACACTCGTCGAGCACGGGTTCCGCCTGCCGAGCGCCCTCGACAACCGGCCGCTGAGGTGGGATGAGTTCAAGGGGCGGATCGGCCAGACCGTGTATCTCTCGGCCACGCCCGGTCGCTATGAGATGGGCATCGCCGATGGCGTCGTCGAGCAGATCATCCGACCGACCGGTCTCGTGGATCCCGAGATCGTCGTGAAGCCGTCGAAGGGGCAGATCGACGATCTGCTGGAGCAGATCCGTCTGCGGGTCGAGCGCGACGAGCGCGTGCTGGTGACCACGCTCACGAAGAAGATGGCGGAGGAGTTGACCGACTTCCTCGGCGAGCACGGTGTGCGCGTGCGCTATCTGCACTCCGACGTCGACACGTTGCGGCGCGTCGAGCTGCTCACCGAGCTCCGCGCCGGCGTCTACGACGTGCTTGTCGGCATCAACCTGCTGCGCGAGGGTCTCGACCTCCCCGAGGTCTCGCTCGTGGCGATCCTCGACGCCGACAAAGAAGGCTTCCTGCGCAGCGGCACCTCGCTCATCCAGACGATCGGGCGCGCGGCCCGCAACGTCTCGGGGGAGGTGCACATGTACGCCGATACAGTCACCGACTCGATGCGCTCGGCGATCGATGAGACCGCCCGTCGTCGCGAACTGCAGGTCGCGTACAACACGGAGAGGGGCATCGATCCGCAGCCATTGCGCAAGAAGATCGCCGACATCACCGACGCACTCGCCCGGGAAGGGGCGGACACCAAGGCGATGCTCGCCCGCGGCGGCCGCGATCAGGGTCGCGGCAAGGCGCCGACGCCCAACCTTCGGCGCGAGGGAATCGCGGCAGAGGGGGCGGCCCAGCTCGAGTCGACGATCTCGGATCTGAGCGATCAGATGCTCGCGGCAGCATCCGAGCTGAAGTTCGAGCTGGCGGCGCGGCTGCGCGACGAGGTGCAGGAGCTCAAGCGCGAGCTGCGGGCGATGGAGAAGGCCGGTCACGCCTGATCTGCGGGTGATGCCCCATGCTCTCGATGCACATCCCGGTCGCGTCCGCCCTGCTCGGCCGCGATCAGGGGCAGCGCAGCAGCGGTTTGGGTCCGTTGCGGTCGATGCGATGATCGCGCATCGGCTGGCGGCACAGCGGGCAGGGCTGGATGTCGCGGGCGGGCGGCTCGTCGTCGGTGTAGGGTCCGACGGCGGCCGGTCCGGCGGCGCGGACGAGCGCGGCGTTCACGAAGGCGTACCATCCGCCCGCGGCGTTCACACGGTCGCGCAGCGGGGGGCGCCTTTTCTTTCGTGGCATAAGAGTTAGTGTACTAAGGAACGCGGAGAGAGTGACCACCACCGACATCCTCGCGCTGGAGAACCAGCTGTGCTTCGCCGCCGTCACAGCCGCCCGCAACATCGTGCAGGCGTACCGTCCGGTGCTCGAGCCGCTCGGGCTGACCCACCCCCAGTACCTCGTCATGCTCGCGCTGTGGGAGCGCGATCCGCGCTCCCTCGGCGAGCTCGCCGCCGCGCTCGCGCTCGAACCGGCGACGGTGTCCCCCCTGGTCAAGCGACTCGAGGCGCAGGGGCTTCTCGTCCGCACGCGGCGTCCGGGTGACGAGCGCACGCTCGACATCGCGGTGACGGACACCGGGCGCGCCCTTCGTGCACAGGCCCTCGAGGTGCCCGCGCAGGTGCTCGCACGCACCGGGCTCACGGTCGATGAGGCGGTCGCCCTCCGCGACGCGCTCGCCCGGTTCGCCGGGGCCAAGCCCACCGCGTGATCCGCGCGGAGCCGGT
>NZ_LMPK01000036.1:14588-17711 GCF_001423825.1 Microbacterium sp. Leaf351 | reverse complement strand
CCTCCACGCTCACGGTGCGCGGCGCCCGCGTGCACAACCTCAAGAACGTCGACCTCGACATCCCGCGCGACGCGCTCGTGGTCTTCACCGGGCTCTCGGGCTCCGGCAAGTCGAGCCTCGCGTTCGACACGATCTTCGCCGAGGGTCAGCGTCGCTACGTCGAGTCGCTGAGCGCCTACGCCCGGCAGTTCCTCGGTCAGGTCGACCGACCCGACGTCGATTTCATCGAGGGCCTGAGTCCCGCTGTCTCGATCGATCAGAAGTCGACGAACCGCAACCCGCGCTCGACCGTCGGCACGATCACGGAGATCCACGACTACATGCGTCTGCTCTGGGCGCGTATCGGGGTCCCTCACTGCCCCGAGTGCGGCGAGCAGATCCAACGCCAGACCGTGCAGCAGATCGCCGACCAGCTGATGGAACTGCCCGAGCGCACCCGCTATCAGATCGTCGCTCCGGTCGTGACCCAGAAGAAGGGGGAGTTCGTCGACCTCTTCAAAGAGCTCTCCGCCAAGGGCTACGCGCGCGCGGTCGTCGACGGCGATCTGGTGCAGCTCTCCGAGCCGCCGACGCTGAAGAAGAGCTACAAGCACGACATCGCCGTCGTCGTCGACCGCCTCGTCGCCTCGCCCGACATCCTCAGCCGGGTCACCGACTCGGTCGAGACGGCCCTCGGGCTCGCCGGCGGCGTCGTGCAGATCAACTTCGTCGACGAAGAGGGGGATGCCGCGTGGCAGTCCTTCTCTGAGAAGCTCGCCTGTCCGAACGGCCACCCCCTGCAGCTCACCGAGATCGAGCCGCGAACCTTCTCGTTCAACGCCCCGTTCGGTGCCTGCCCGGCGTGCTCCGGCCTCGGCACCCGCATGTCCGTCGACCCCGAGCTCATGCTCGGCGACGAGGAGCTCTCGATCCGCGAGGGTGTCATCATCCCGTGGACGACGCAGGGCAAGGGGCTGTTCCAGTACTACGAGCGACTGCTCGAGGGGCTCGCCGACGACCTCGGCTTCTCACTCGACACCCCGTGGAAGAAGCTGACGCCCGACGTGCGAGAGGCGGTGCTGCGCGGTGAGAACTACAAGGTGACCGTCAAGTTCCGCAACCGCTACGGCCGGGAGATGCGCTACTCGTCCGGCTTCGAGGGCGTCGCGCCCTACATCGAGCGCCAGTACGTGCAGGCGGAGTCCGACACGCAGCGACAGCGGTGGTCGGAGTTCCTGCGGGAGGTGCCGTGCCCGGTCTGCAACGGCGACCGTCTCAAGCCCGAGGTGCTCGCCGTGCTCGTCCACGGCAGCTCGATCGCCGACGCATCCCGGCTCAGCCTCTCCGACGCGCAGGCGTTCTTCGCCGACCTCGAGCTCACCGACCGCGAGGCGAAGATCGCGGCCGCGGTGCTGCGCGAGATCCGTGCTCGACTCGACTTCCTCATCCAGGTCGGGCTCACCTACCTCAACCTCAGCCGTTCGGCCGGCTCCCTCTCGGGCGGCGAGGCGCAGCGCATCCGGCTCGCGACCCAGATCGGGTCGGGGCTGACCGGTGTGCTCTACGTCCTCGACGAGCCGTCGATCGGTCTTCACCAGCGCGACAACCGGCGTCTGATCGAGACGCTCCTCACCCTCAAGAGCCTCGGCAACACGCTCATCGTCGTCGAGCATGACAAGGAGACCATCCACGCCGCCGACTGGATCGTCGACATCGGTCCCCGCGCCGGCGTCGACGGCGGGCATGTCGTGCACTCGGGTCCGCTTGCGCAACTCCTGGGCGAGGAGGCATCCCTCACCGGCGACTACCTCTCCGGCCGCCGGGCGATCCCGACGCCCGAGAAGCGCCGCAAGATCGACAAGAAGCGCATGCTCAGCGTGGTCGGGGCGCGGGAGAACAACCTGCGCAATGTGACGGCCGACTTCCCGCTCGGGGTGCTCACGGCCGTCACCGGCGTGAGCGGGTCGGGCAAGTCGTCGCTCGTGAACGACATCCTGTACGAGGTGCTCGCCCAGAAGCTCAACGGCGCGCGCACGGTCCCGGGCAAGCACACACGGGTGACCGGGCTCGACAACCTCGACAAGGTCGTGCACGTCGATCAGGCGCCCATCGGCCGCACTCCGCGCTCGAACCCTGCGACCTACACCGGGGTGTTCGACCGCATCCGCACGCTCTTCAGCGAGACCCCCGAGGCGAAGGCCCGCGGCTACCAGCCGGGACGCTTCTCGTTCAACGTCAAGGGCGGGCGCTGCGAGGCGTGCTCCGGTGACGGCACGATCAAGATCGAGATGAACTTCCTGCCCGACGTCTACGTCGACTGCGAGGTCTGCCACGGCAAGCGCTACAACCGCGACACGCTGAGCGTGCACTACAAGGGGCGCAACATCGCCGAGGTGCTGGAGATGCCGATCGCCGAGGCGGCCGACTTCTTCGAGCCGATCCAGGCGATCCATCGCTACCTGCGCACCCTCGTCGACGTGGGCCTGGGCTATGTTCGGCTCGGCCAGTCCGCGACGACGCTCTCGGGCGGCGAGGCGCAGCGCGTGAAACTGGCGACCGAGTTGCAGCGACGCAGCAACGGTCGCAGCATCTACGTGCTCGACGAGCCGACGACCGGCCTGCACTTCGAGGACGTCCGCCGACTGCTCGAGGTGCTCGGCGGCCTCGTGGACAAGGGCAACACCGTCATCGTCATCGAGCACAACCTCGACGTCATCAAGTCCTCGGACTGGATCATCGACCTCGGACCCGAGGGTGGCTCCGGCGGCGGCCAGATCATTGCCACGGGCACGCCGGAGCAGGTCGCGCGCGCCGAGGGCAGCCACACCGGCGCCTTCCTCGCCGAGATCCTCGAACAGGACGCGGAGCGCAAGGCGAGCTGACGTGGCATCCGATCTGCCCTATCGCCCGAAGCAGGGCGAGATCCCGACGACCCCGGGCGTCTACCGGTTCCGCGACGCCCAGGGGCGCATCCTGTACGTCGGCAAGGCGAAGAACCTGCGCGCGCGCCTGTCGAACTACTTCGCGCCGCTGCACACCATGCACGAGCGCACGCGGCGCATGGTCACCACGGCGGCGAGCGTCGAATGGACCGTCGTCTCCAGCGACGTCGAGGCCCTGCAGCTCGAGTACATGTGGATTCAG
>NZ_LMPK01000036.1:14392-14538 GCF_001423825.1 Microbacterium sp. Leaf351 | reverse complement strand
GATCGTCACCCGCAACCGCAAGATCCGCGGTGCAAAGTACTTCGGTCCCTACCCCAAGGTGTGGGCGGTGCACGAGGTCATCGACCTCATGATCAAGGTCTTCCCGATCCGCACGTGCTCGGATGCCTCCTACAAGAAGGCCATGG
>NZ_LMPK01000036.1:5708-14363 GCF_001423825.1 Microbacterium sp. Leaf351 | reverse complement strand
GAGCATCGAGGAGCACCGTGCGATCGTCGACGACTTCGTCGCCTTCATGGCCGGTGGTGATCAGCGGGTCACCCGCCAGCTCACCGCGCGCATGCGCGAGGCCGCGGCAGCCATGGACTACGAGTCGGCCGCCGTCTACCGTGACCGCCTCAGCGCGGTCGAGGCGGTGCTCGGCAAGAGCGCGCTCGTGCTCAGCGACGACACCGACGCCGATCTGTTCGGCATCGCCGAGGACGAGCTCGCGGCGGCGGTGCAGCACTTCGTGATCCGCGGCGGTCGTGTACGCGGGGTGCGCGCGACGACCATCGAGAAAGAACTCGACATCGCGGGCGCCGAGCTCGTCGACCAGGTGCTGCAGCGCACCTACGGCGGCGCGGATGCCGCGGACATCCCGCGCCAGGTGCTCGTGCCGCAGTTGCCCGACGACGCCGCCGACCTCGAGGCGTGGCTGCGCGAGCGGCGCGGGAAGAACGTGACCGTCGGCATCGCGCAGCGCGGCCCGAAGGCCGACCTCATGCGCACGGCGACGATCAACGCCCAACAGGCGCTGCTGCTCCACAAGACCCGGCGCTCGAGCGACTACGTCGCACGCACACAGGCGCTCACCGATCTGCAGGAGGCGCTCGGACTCGCTGAGGCGCCGTTGCGGATCGAGTGCTTCGACGTCTCCCACCTGTCCGGCACCAACGTCGTCGCATCCATGGTCGTGTTCGAGGACGGCTTGCCGCGCAAAGACCAGTACCGCTCGTTCGGCATCGCCGAGACATCCGACGACACCGACTCCATCTACCAGGTGCTCACTCGCCGGCTCGCGCACGTCGACGACGCTCCCGACGAATCCGTGCCCGAGGCGACCGACCAGGGCGAGGATGTCGTCGTGACGCGGCAGAAGCCCCGATTCGCCTACCGTCCCCAGCTGCTCATCGTCGACGGCGGCAGACCTCAGGTCGCGGCGGCGGAACGGGCCCTTCGGGACAGCGGCCACAGCGAGATCGCTCTCTGCGGCATCGCCAAGCGCCTCGAAGAGGTGTGGCTGCCCGGAGAGGAGTACCCGGTCATCCTGCCCCGTACATCGGAGGCTCTCTACCTCGTGCAGCGCCTGCGCGACGAGGCCCACCGGTTCGCGATCACCCACCAGCGAAAGCGCCGCAAGCGTGACATCACCACGGTGCTCGCCGAAGTGCCCGGCCTCGGCGACGCGCGCATCAAGGCGCTGCTGCGACACTTCGGCTCGGTCACCGCTCTCCGCGGCGCGAGCCCCGAGGAGATCGCACACCTGCCCGGCATCGGGCCGAAGCTCGCCGCGGCCGTCCATTCCCGCCTCATCGCTCGATAGGGTGGAGACGACGGGGAGGCGCGGATGGACCAGACGGCACCGGGTGTGACCGGCGAAGTGCTGGTCGTGACCGGGATGTCCGGTGCGGGGCGCTCGACCGTCGCCAACGCGCTCGAGGATCTCGGGTGGTATGTCGTCGACAACCTCCCGCCCCAGATGATCAAGCCGATGCTCGAGCTGTCCGAGCTCGCTCAGGAGGCGGTTCCGCGGGTTGCCGTCGTGCTCGATGTGCGCGGGCGCGACCTCTTCGAGCGCCTGCCCGAGGTCACGCGATCGCTGCGTGATGCCCGCCACCTGCGCGTCATGTTCCTGGATGCGTCGGACGATGTGCTCGTACGCCGGTTCGAGGCCGTGCGTCGCCCGCATCCGCTGCAGGGGGACGGCACGCTGGTCGACGGAATCCGTCGCGAGCGCGCGCGCCTGTCCCGGGTGAGGGAGAGCGCCGACCTCGTGGTCGACACCTCGCACTCGAACGTGCATCAGCTCACGACGAAGATCGCCGACCTCTTCGCCGAGTCCGGTGCGGCGCGGCACTCCGTGACGGTGATGAGCTTCGGCTTCAAGTACGGGCTCCCGGCCGATGCCGACCTCGTCGCCGACATGCGCTTTCTGCCCAACCCGTTCTGGGTCGAGGACCTCCGCTCCCTCACCGGGGAGGACGAGTCGGTGCGGGACTACGTGCTCTCCCAGCCCGGTGCACGCGAGTTCCTCGACGCCTACACGGCAGCATTGCGCCCCGTGCTCGAGGGGTACCAGCGCGAGAACAAAAGGCATTCGACGGTGGCGATCGGATGCACCGGGGGAAAGCACCGCTCGGTCGTCATGGCTCGCGAGATCGCCCAGCGCCTCGACGACGTCCCGGGCGTGACGACACGCGTGGCGCACCGCGACCTCGGTCGCGAGTAGGCTGGAACGTCGTTCTCGAGCCCAGAAGGAGTGCCGTGCCGCTGACGGTCGATGTGAAGTCCGAACTCGTCTCGCTGCGTGACCCCCGCCCGACGGCGAGGGTCGCGGAGCTCACCGCACTGCTGCGGTTCGCGGGGGGACTGCACTCCATCGCCGGCCGGGTCGCGGTGGAGGCCGAGGTCGATTCCGAACGCCTCGCGCGCCGCGTCGCCCGCGAACTCGCCGAGATCTACGGCGTGCGGCCCGAGCTGGCGCACGTGCAGGCGTCGGGTGGGCGCACCGGGATCGCCGTGGCCGTGCGGGTCATCGATCAGGGGGAGACACTCGCACGCCAGACCGGGCTCCTGGACCAACGTCGACGTCCCGTGCGCGGGCTTCCCAACAAGCTGACGACCGGCAGCCGCGGTGACCTCGCCGCGGTGTGGCGGGGCGCGTTCCTCGCGACCGGCACTCTTACCGACCCCGGTCGGTCCGCATCTCTCGAGATCGCCTGCCCGTCGTCCGAGGCGGCCATGGCGCTCGTCGGAGCCGGCGCCCGCATCGGCATCGCGTCCAAGGCGCGAGAGGTGCGCGGCGTGCACCGCGTGGTCGTCCGCGAGGGCGACGCGATCCGACTCGCGCTCTTCGAGATGGGCGCGCGCAAGGCGGCGTCGGAGTGGGAGCAGCTGCGGCAGCGCCGTGAGGTGCGCGCCGACGTGAACCGACTCGTTAACTTCGACGACGCGAATCTGCGCCGTTCGGCGCAGGCCGCGGTCGCCGCGTGCGCGCGTGTGGAGCGCGCGCTGGAACTCCTCGGCGACGACGTGCCCGAGCATCTGCGCTCCGCCGGCGATCTTCGCCTCGCGCATCGGGACGCGAGCCTCGACGAGCTCGGCCACCACGCCGACCCGCCGCTCACGAAGGACGCCGTCGCCGGTCGCATCCGCCGCCTGCTCGCGATGGCCGACAAGAAGGCCGAGCAGCTCGGCGTCCCGGGCACCGAAGCGGCGGTGCCCGCCGACGCCATCGAGTGACCGACCGGGGCGCGAGGCGCCCCGCGAGCCGCACGCGTACGGTTACACCGCGTCATCCCGGGAATCAACCCGACGTGCGGCGTCGTTGCCCCTCAATAGGATGAACTCGTCACCCTCGCCGCGCCGAGGACACGGCCGGCGCCGATTCGGAAGAAGAGAACATGGCAACGTACTCCCTGCCCGACCTCCCCTACGACTACGCAGCACTCGAGCCGCACATCAGCGCGACGATCATGCAGCTGCACCACGACAAGCACCACCAGGCGTACGTCACGGGAGCCAACACCGCCCTCGAGCAGCTCGCCGAAGCGCGTGACAAGGGCGACTTCGCCTACGTCAACAAGCTCGAGAAGGACCTCGCGTTCAACCTCGGCGGACACACCAACCACTCGATCTTCTGGACCAACCTGTCACCGGACGGGGGCGACAAGCCCACCGGCGAGCTCGAGTCGGCCATCACCGACCACTTCGGTTCGTTCGACAAGTTCCAGGCGCACTTCTCAGCGGCCGCCCTCGGCGTGCAGGGCTCGGGCTGGGCGGGTCTGTTCTGGGACTCGATCGGTCAGAACCTGATCATCCAGCAGTTCTTCGACCAGCAGGCGCAGTTCGCCGCCGGCACCGTGCCGCTGCTCCTCCTCGACGTCTGGGAGCACGCGTACTACCTCGACTACAAGAACGTGCGCGCCGACTACGTGAAGGCGTTCTGGAACATCGCCAACTGGGCCGACGTGCAGCAGCGCTTCACCACCGCCCGTGAGAAGACTGCGGGTCTGCTGGTAGTGTCGTGACCAGGTGAGGATGCCTCGGAGCCCTCGCTCTGGCGGGGGCTCCGGCATCCTCTTCCCATGGGATCGGCGCCCAGGGCCGACCCCGTTCCGCGACCCGATCGCGGATGGAAACATGCGCGTCAGCGCGACGAGAAAACGGGAGACACCGTGTCTGTCAAGATCGGCATCAACGGCTTCGGCCGTATCGGACGCAACTACCTTCGCGCGGCTCTCGCGCAGGGTGCGGACCTCGACATCGTGGCGGTGAACGACCTCACCGACACCAAGACCCTCGCCCACCTGCTCAAGTACGACTCGGTGGGCGGACGCCTCGACGCCGAGGTCTCGTACACCGAGGACTCCGTCATCGTGAACGGCACCGCCATCAAGGTGTTCGCCGAGCGCGACCCCGCCAACCTCCCGTGGGGCGAGGTCGGCGCGGAGATCGTCATCGAGTCGACCGGCCGCTTCACCAAGGCCGACGACGCCCGCAAGCACATCCAGGGCGGCGCCAAGAAGGTGCTCATCTCGGCTCCGGCCACCGGCGAGGACGGCACGTTCGTCATCGGCGTGAACGAGGACCTCTACGACCCCGAGACGATGCACATCATCTCGAACGCGTCGTGCACCACGAACTGCCTCGCCCCCCTCGCGAAGGTCTTCAACGACAACTTCGGCATCGAGCGCGGCTTCATGATGACCGCTCACGCCTACACCGCGGACCAGAACCTGCAGGACGGCCCGCACGGCGACCTGCACCGCGCCCGCGCCGCGGCGATCAACATCGTTCCGGCCTCGACCGGCGCCGCCAAGGCCATCGGCCTCGTGCTGCCCGAGCTCAACGGCAAGCTGAGCGGCTCGTCCTACCGCGTGCCGGTTCCCACCGGCTCGATCGTCGACCTGACGATCATCACCCCGACCGAGGGCCTCACCAAGGAGGCCATCAACGCCGCCTACGAGGCGGCGGCGGCCGAGGGTCGCCTCGCCGGCATCCTGAAGTACAACGTCGACCCGATCGTCTCCAGCGACATCCAGCAGGACCCGCACTCGTCGGTGTTCGACGCCGGTCTCACGAACGTCTCGGGCAACCTGGTCAAGGTGTCGTCCTGGTACGACAACGAGTGGGGCTACTCGAACCGCCTCGTCGACCTGACCGAGTACGTCGCCGAGCGTCTGTAATCGTCATGGCCCTGCGCACCCTCGCATCGCTGGGTTCGCTGGCCGGCAAGCGCGTCATCGTCCGTGCTGACCTCAATGTCCCCCTGCGGGACGGGGTCATCACGGACGATGGCCGTGTGCGGGCCACGCTGCCGACCCTCAACGCCCTGATCGATCAGGGCGCTCGCGTCGTCGTCGTCTCCCACTTGGGACGTCCCGACGGCGCCCCCGACCCCGCCTACAGCCTGCAGCCCGTCGCTCAGCGTCTCTCCGAACTGCTGGGAGCGCCGGTCGCGTTCGCGCAGGACACGGTGGGGGAGTCGGCGGCCGAAGCGGTCGCCGCTCTCGCGGACGGTGACGTCGCGGTGCTCGAGAACCTGCGGTTCAACGCCGGTGAGACGGCGAAGGATGACGCGACCCGTCGTGCGTTCGCCGAGCAGCTCGCGGCGCTCGGCGACGTGCTCGTCTCCGACGGCTTCGGTGTCGTGCACCGCAAGCAGGCGAGCGTCTATGACCTCGCCGAGCTGCTGCCGTCCGCGGCGGGCTTCCTGATCGAGAAGGAGGTCGAGGTTCTCGATCGCCTGACCGAGAACCCGGAGCGGCCCTACACCGTCGTGCTCGGTGGCTCGAAGGTCAGCGACAAGCTGGGCGTCATCGACCACCTGCTGCCGCGCGTCGACCGCGTGCTCGTGGGCGGCGGCATGCTGTTCACCTTCCTCGTCGCGCTCGGACACCCGGTGGGCTCGAGCCTGCTGGAGAAGGACCAGATCGAGACGGTCAAGGGCTACATCGCCCGCGCCCAGGAGCTGGGCGTCGAGCTCGTCCTCCCGGTGGACGCGGTGGTCGCGGCATCCTTCTCGGGCGACGCCGACCATGTGGTCGCCGCGGCCGACGCTCTCGAGGACACCCCGTTCGGGGCCTCGGGGCTCGGTCTCGACATCGGTCCTAAGACGGCGGAGCAGTTCGCGGAGCTCATCCGGTCGAGCCGCACCGTGTTCTGGAACGGCCCGATGGGCGTCTTCGAGCTCGCCCCGTTCGCGGCCGGCACGAAGGCCGTCGCGCAGGCGCTCACCGAGGTCGACGGCCTCAGTGTCGTCGGCGGTGGCGACTCCGCCGCTGCCGTGCGCCAGCTCGGCTTCTCCGACGACGCGTTCGGTCACATCTCGACCGGCGGCGGCGCCAGCCTCGAGTTCCTCGAGGGCAAGAAACTCCCCGGACTGGAGGTGCTCGGATGGGCGCAGTGACCCGTACCCCGTTCATCGCGGGCAACTGGAAGATGAACCTCGACCACCTGCAGGCGGTCGCACTCGTGCAGAAGCTCCACTGGACGCTGCGCGACGCGAAGCACGAGTCGGGTTCGGTCGAGGTCGCGCTCTTCCCGCCGTTCACGGATCTGCGCCCCGTGCAGACCCTCATCGACGCCGACAAGATCCCGTTCGCGCTCGGCGCGCAGGACATCTCCACCCACGACTCCGGTGCGTACACCGGTGAGGTGTCGGGCCAGTTCCTCGCGAAGCTGGATGTCTCGTACGTGATCATCGGTCACTCCGAGCGCCGCGAGTACCACCACGAGGGCGACGACATCGTGGCCGCCAAGACCCGGGCGGCCCTGCGCCACGGTCTCGTGCCGGTGATCTGCGTGGGCGAGACGGCCGCCGACCTCGAGGAGTACGGCGCCTCTGCCGTTCCCGTGAAGCAGCTCGGCATCGCACTCGAGGGGCTGTCCGCAGACGCGGACATCGTCGTCGCATACGAGCCGGTCTGGGCGATCGGCTCGGGCCAGGCGGCGACGCCGGAGCAGGCGCAGGAGGTCGCTGCCGCCCTGCGTGCGGTGATCGCCGACGCGCTCGGGGCCGATGCGGCCGCGCGCACGCGCATCCTCTACGGCGGATCGGTGAAGTCCTCGAACATCGCCAGCTTCCTGCGTGAGCCCGACGTCGACGGCGCTCTCGTCGGCGGTGCGAGCCTGGTGGCCGACGAGTTCGCGGCGATCATCCGCTTCCAGAAGCACGTCGGGGTCTGACCCCGACGACGTGCGGTGACGCCCGCCACCTGGCGGGCGTCACCGCGCCGTTATACTGAACGTCTGTGCGTCCCGACGGGTCGCTTCGGAAAGGTTGTCTCGAAAGTGCAGATCCTCGAGTTCGTGCTCCAGGTGCTCCTCGGCATCACGAGCCTGCTGCTGACCCTCCTCATCCTGCTCCACAAGGGCCGCGGTGGCGGACTGTCCGACATGTTCGGCGGCGGCATGAGCTCGGCGCTCGGTTCGTCGGGTCTGGCGGAGCGCAACCTGAACCGCTTCACCGTCGTGCTGGCGCTCGTCTGGTTCGTGTCGATCGTGGCACTGGGCCTTCTCACCAAGTTCAACTCGGGACTGTAGGACAACATGGCCGCTGGGGGTAACGCCATCCGGGGTACGCGCGTCGGCGCGGGCCCGATGGGCGAGCAGGATCACGGATACCACGCGGAGCGCGTCGCGGTGTCGTATTGGGACGCGCTGGGCAACGAGACCGTGCGCTACTTCGCGGCGGGCATCGCCCCCGAGGAGATCCCCGACACGATCGACTCGCCGCATTCGGGGCTTCCTGCCGGCCGCGACAAGGCGAACCCGCCGGAGCTGGCCCGTACCGAGCCCTACAAGACCCACCTGGCCTACGTGAAGGAGCGTCGCTCCGACGAAGAGGCCGAGCAGATCCTCGATGACGCGCTGCGTCAGCTGCGCGAGCGCCGCGGCGAGTCCTGACTCGGCCGCATCCGTTCACGAACGGCGCCCCGCCCCGGATCCGGGAGCGGGGCGTCGTCGTTGAGCGTCAGTATTCGCGGTCGATGAGCTGCGCAGGCACCTTGGCGGCGGCGGCCTCATCGACGAAGAACACGGTGCGCTTGCGGCCCTTCGCGCCTGCGGCGGGGACACTCGCGTAGCTCGCGCCCGCGAGGGCGAGGCCGAGTGCGGACGCCTTCTCGCTTCCGGTCATGACGAGCCAGACCCGCTTCGACGAGTTGATCACGGGACGGGTCACCGTGACGCGCAGCGGCGGTGGCTTGGGCGAGTCGCGCACCGGGAGGGTGGCGGTATCCGTCACGAGGATCTCGGGACGATCGGGGAACAGAGATGCCACGTGGCCGTCGGGTCCGACGCCCAGGAAGCAGATGTCGAAGCTCGGCCAGGCGCCGACCGCGGGGTCCGCGAAGCGAGCGAGTTCCGCCGCGTAGGCACGGGATGCCTCATCCAGGTCGAGCCCGCTGTCGCTCGGCGCGATCGCGTGGATGCTCTCGCGGGGGATTTCGAGGGCGTCGAAGAACACCGGGTAGACCGGAGTGTCGTTGCGCTCCGGATCGCCGGCGGGCACGAATCGCTCGTCCGACCACCAGAAATGCACGCGGCTCCAGTCGACCGTTGCCGCTGCCGGAAGCTGCGCGGCGGCCGCGAGGACCGCCGGACCCATCGATCCCCCTGTCAGGGAGATGTGGGCGA
>NZ_LMPK01000036.1:4028-5659 GCF_001423825.1 Microbacterium sp. Leaf351 | reverse complement strand
ATCGACCACGATTTCTCCTAAGACGCGGGAGAGCTCAGCAGTTCGAGCCCCTCAGTGACCACTCGACCATACAGGACGTCCGCGTCGAGGCGACGGAGCTCCTCGGCCAGGCACTCGCGCAGCGAGCGGCGGGGGAACGCGAGCTCGTGGCTGGGCTGATCGGGCTGCGTGAGGGTGGCCACCGCGGACTCGGGGCGCTCGAGCAGGATGTCGCCGCCGGGCCGCCGCAGTCGCACCGACTTAATACCCGACGCCCACTCGCTCTCGGGCAGGTACGCCCAGGCGACGTCCACGTCGAGCGCGAGTCGCAGCCAGGCTGCGAGCAGCGGCGTCGAGGGCGAATCGGCGGCGCCGAGCACCTCGACGCCCGTGACGTTCTCGAACGGGGGCTGGTCGAGCACGGCGGCCAGCTGTTCCCGCCAGCGCGTCAGTCGCGTCCAGGACAGGTCGGTGTCGCCGGGGGAGTAGCTGCCGCCGAGACGGGCGACGGCCGCCGCCGGGTCCGCCTGGGAGGCGGCATCCGTGATGCGACGCTGTGCGATCTTGCCGATCTCCGACGAGGCCGGGTCGCCGGGCGTGCGTCCCGGCCACCATGCGACGACGGGGGCGTCGGGCAGGAGCAGACCGGTCACGAGGCTTTCCGCATTGGATGCCGCGGCCCCGTAGGCGCGAAGCAGCACGACCTCGCTCGCACCGGCGTCGCCGCCCACGCGGATCTGCGCGTCGAGACGGGGCTCGGCGGCGTCCGGCTCCGCGACCAGCACGATGACGCGCATCGGGTGCTCGCGGGACGCGTCGTTCGCGGCTTCGATCGCCTCTTCGGCGACGCCGCCGGAGGAGACGATGATGAGGGTCAGCACGCGGCCGAGCGCGACAGCGCCGCCCTCCTCGCGCACGTCGACGAGCGACCGCGAGATCTTGCTGACGGTGGTCTCGGGGAGATCGATGATCACGGCCGCCTCCAGGTGCGTCCATCGCGGGTGAGGAGTTCGTCGGCGGACGGCGGTCCCCATGAACCGGGGCTGTACTGCTCGAGCGGTCCGCCCTGGGCCGCCCAGAACTGCTCGATCGGATCGAGGATCTTCCAGCTGAGCTCGACCTCCTCGTGACGGGGGAACAGCGGCGGGTCGCCGAGGAGCACGTCGAGGATGAGGCGCTCATAGGCCTCGGGGCTCGCCTCGGTGAAGGCGTGGCCGTAGCCGAAGTCCATCGTGACGTCGCGCACCTGGGTGCCGGCACCCGGAACCTTCGATCCGAAACGGATGGTGACGCCCTCGTCGGGCTGCACGCGGATCACGAGCGCGTTCTGACCGAGACCGGAGGTCTGGCTGCGACTGAACAGGTGCTCGGGCGCGGTCTTGAAGACGACCGCGATCTCGGTGACGCGGCGACCGAGCCGCTTGCCGGTGCGCAGGTAGAACGGCACGCCGGCCCAACGCCGCGTGTTGATCTCGAGCTTGATCGCGGCGTAGGTCTCCGTCGTGGACTCGGGGTTCATCCCGTCTTCCTCGAGGAAACCGAGCACCCGCTCGCCGCCCTGCCACCCGCCGCCGTACTGGCCGCGGGCCGTCGCCGACGCGAGGTCGGCGGGCAGGGTGACCGCCGCCAGCACCTTCTCCTTCTCGGCGCGC
>NZ_LMPK01000036.1:851-3971 GCF_001423825.1 Microbacterium sp. Leaf351 | reverse complement strand
CCGATGTCCTCGGCCATGGTGATCTGCACGTGGTCGACGTAGTTGCGGTTCCACAGCGGCTCGTACAGCTCGTTGGCGAAACGGAGCGCGAGGATGTTCTGCACCGTCTCCTTGCCGAGGTAGTGGTCAATGCGGAAGATCGAGTCAGCGGGGAACGCGCTGCGCAGTGATTCGTTGAGCTCGCGCGCCGACTCGAGGTCGTGGCCGAACGGCTTCTCGATGACCACGCGACGCCAGCGGTCGGGCGCATCGGCCGTGTCGTCCACGAGGCCGGAGGCCTTCAGCTTCTGCGCGACCACGGCGAAGTTCTTCGGCGGGATCGACAGGTAGTAGGCGTGGTTACCCATCGTGCCGCGCTCGACGTCGAGCTGCTCGACGGTCTCGCGCAGGCGGTGGAACGCCTCGAGGTCGTCGAACTCGCCCTGCACGAACCGGATGCCCTGCAGCAGCTGCTGCCATGTCTCATCGCGGAACTCGGTGCGGGCGTATTGACGCACGGCGTCATGGACGACCTGAGCGAAGTCCTCGTCCGCCCAGTCGCGGCGAGCGAACCCGACGAGGCCGAACCCCGGGGGAAGTAGACCGCGGTTCGCGAGGTCGTAGACGGCGGGCATGAGCTTCTTGCGGGACAGATCGCCGGTCACGCCGAAGATCACGAGGGCGCTGGGCCCCGCGATGCGGTTGAGGCGACGATCGTCGGGGTCGCGCAGCGGATTGTGGTCGCGCGAGATGGTCACGGTCACGTGAGGGGTCCTCCGGGTACAGAAAGGGATGTCGCTACTGCGCGGCTTCGAACAGCGCGAGCACGTCGGCCTGCGCGTCCGTGAGCGTGAGCGTCACGACCGGACGCCCGTGCTCGGCGAGCACGGCGGCGTCTCCGGCCGCCTGCGCCGCGATGAGCTGGGCGAAGGTGAAGGGGCGGCCGGGGATCTCCACGTCGACGTCGGTCGACTCGGTGATCTGCAGGAAAACGCCCACAGCGGGACCGCCCTTGTGGAACTGGCCGGTCGAGTGAAGGAAGCGCGGACCCCAGCCGAAGGTGGTGGGGCGCGCGGAATCCGCGGCGACCAGTTCGCGCAGGCCCGCGAGCTGGGGCGACGCGAGTCGGTCGACGTACGCCTGGATGGCGACGTAGCCGTCGGGTGAGAGGCGCTGCCACAGAGCGTCGAGCGTGCCCGCCACCGTGCCGGAGGCCGCGAGCGACGGGTCGGTGGCGCGCACCTCGATGCCGTTCTCGGTGAACAGTGCGGGCGTGGCATCCGGCGCACCGTCCAGCAGCGCGCGCGTGGCAGACTTGGCGGCCTCGACGTCGGGCTGGTCGAACGGGTTGATGCCGAGAATGCGACCGGCGATCGCCGTCGCATACTCCCAGACGATGAACTGGGCACCGAGCGAGCCGCTCACGAGGATCTCCCCGTGATGGTGCTCGAACAGGCGGTCGCCGTCGGCCTCGTCGACGAAGCGCACGATGCGCAGGTCGGCGGGACGGCTCTCGAGCTCGGGGGAGACGGGCAGCAGCACGACGGGGAGAATGCCCGTGCCCTGCTTGCCGGTCGATTCTGCGACGAGCTGCTCGATCCAGTCGGGCAGACCCTGCAGATGGGTGCCGTCGGGGATCAGACCGAGCTTGTCCTGGCGCACCTCGCCGGCGGCGATCGCCGCGGCCAGCACGAGCGCCGGGTTGCGTGGATCGTCGATCGCGACCTCGAGCAGCGTGGCCTCCGCCTCATCGAGCAGCTCGGTCAGGTCGATGCCGGCGAGGCCGGCGGGGACCAGTCCGAACGCCGTGAGCGCCGAGTACCGGCCGCCGACCGTGGGGTCTGCCGCGAACACGCGGTAGCCCGCGGCATCCGCACTCTGGTGCAGGGGGGAGCCCGGGTCGGTGACGACGACGATCCGCTCGGCCGGGTCGATGCCGAGGTCACCGAAGGCCGCCTCGAACGCGCGCAGCGCCGAGTCGGTCTCGACGGTCGATCCGGACTTCGACGAGACGACGAGGGCCGTCTGGGCGAGACCGCCCGCCTCGGCGTCCCCGTCGATCGCCGCCAGCACCTGACCCGGTGCGGTCGAGTCGAGGATCACGAGCGGCGCCCCGAGGGTCGCGGCGATCACCTCGGGGGCGAGCGAGGAACCGCCCATGCCGGCCAGCACGATGCGGGTCACTCCGCGCTCGGCGAGCTCGGCGCGCAGCGCCTCGATCTCGGCGACGAGCGGCCGCGAGACCGAGACCGCCTGCACCCAGCCCAGGCGACGGGATGCCTCATCCTCCGCCGCCGGGCCCCACAGTGTGGGGTCCCCGGCGGTGATGCCCGAGGCGACCAGGCTCTCGACGAGACCGGGGAGCGTCTGGGCGACGATCCTCTCGACCTCGCCGGACAGGCGGATGTCGAAGCTCACCGTGCGACCTGAGCGGACTCCGCGAGGGCGGTGCGCACGGTCTCCTGGAGCTCGTGCCAGGAGATGATGAACTTCTCGACGCCCTCGTCCTCGAGCACCTGCGTGGCGTCCGCGAAGTCGACGCCCACGGCCGCGAGGTCGGCGAAGACGGCGTGCGCATCCGCGTAGTTCGAGGTGATGGTGTCACCCGTCACGACTCCGTGGTCGAAGGTCGCCTCGAGGGTCTTCTCGGGCATCGTGTTCACGGTGCCGGCGGCCACGAGCTCGGTGACGTACAGGGTGTCGGGGAGCGACGGGTCCTTGACACCGGTCGACGCCCAGAGGGGGCGCTGCACGTTGGCGCCGGCGGCGACGAGCTCGGTGGCGCGCGCCGTGGCGAACTCGCCCTCGTAGAGCTCGTACGCGAGTCGGGCGTTCGCGACACCGGACTTCGAGACCAGCGCGAGGGCCTCGTCGGTGCCGATCGCCTTGAGACGCTTGTCGACCTCGGTGTCGACGCGCGACACGAAGAACGAGGCGACCGAGTGGATCGTCGAGATGTCGATGCCGGCGGCCTTCGCCTCGGCGAGACCGGTCAGGTACGCGTCGATGACCTCGGCGTAGCGCTCGAGGCTGAAGATGAGCGTGACGTTGACCGAGATGCCCGCGCCGATGACGGCCGCGATGGCGGGGAGGCCCGCCTTGGTCGCCGGGATCTTGATGAGCGCGTTGGCGCGGTCGACG
>NZ_LMPK01000036.1:0-844 GCF_001423825.1 Microbacterium sp. Leaf351 | reverse complement strand
CCTCGATCGAGACGCGTCCGTCGACGCCGCCGGTCGCGTCGAACACCGGACGGAAGATGTCCGTCGCGTCGCGCACGTCGTCGGTCGTGATGCGGAAGATGGCCTCATCGACGGATGCCCCGGCCGCGGCGAGGTCGGCGACCTGAGCTGCGTACGCCTCACCCTTCGAGAGGGCGCCCGCGAAGATCGTCGGGTTGGTCGTGACGCCCGAGACCGTGCGCGTCTGGATGAGCTCGGCGAGGTTGCCGGTCACGATGCGCTCGCGCGACAGGTCGTCGAGCCAGATGCTGACGCCCGCGGAGGCGAGCTGTTCGGTGGGGGTGCTCATGCGTTGTTCTCCTGGATGGTCTGACGGGCGGCCTCGACGACCGCCTCTGCGGTGAACCCGAACTTCGCGTACAGGGTCTTGTAGTCGGCCGACGCGCCGAAGTGGTCGATCGCCACGGTGCGGCCGGTGGTGCCGACGATCGCGTGCCAGCTGAGGGCGGAGCCTGCCTCGACGGATACGCGGGCTTTGACGGCGGCGGGTAGTACGTGTTCGCGGTAGGTGTCGTCTTGTTCGGCGAACCATTCGAGGCTGGGGGCGGAGACGACGCGGGCGGCGATGCCGTCGGTGGCGAGCTGGTCGCGGGCGGCGAGGGCGAGCTGCACTTCGGAGCCGGTCGCGATGAGGATGACGTCGGGGGTGTCGTCGGTGTCGGCGAGGATGTAGGCGCCCTTGACGACGCCGGCGGCGGAGGCGAGCTCGGTTGCTGTCGCGTCGCCTTCTCCGCGTGCGAACACGGGGAGGTTCTGGCGGGAGAGGGCGATGCCGGCGGGCCCGGTGTGGCGGGTGAGGAGTTCG
>NZ_LMPK01000035.1:172121-178186 GCF_001423825.1 Microbacterium sp. Leaf351 | reverse complement strand
CCCCCGCGCCTCCAACACCGGAACCGCCATGGTCAACTCCTCTCCTTCGTAAGTGAGGCGGGACCGGCATGGCCCGCCAAGAATGCCGCCGCGGCGGCGTCGAAACCGATCGAGTCGTCGCCGGCCGCGTAGGCCGCGAAGAGGGCCGCGCCGTAGGCCGTGCCCTCGTCATGGGACGAGACGGTGAGCGGCGGCAGCACGAGGGCCCGCGCGCGGACGACGCTCTCCATCCGTGACCATCCACCCGTGAGCAGCGTCGAGGTGGGCGCGGGAACCTCGCGATCCATGACCGTCATCAGCTCTGCGCACATGTCGTTGCCGTGCAGCAGCGCCGCGGTGAACAGCTCGGCGGGCGAGAGGCCGTCGCTGTCGGCCACGACCTTCAGCACGCCGTCGTCGTTGCGCGCGCCGTCGACGGTCAGGCCGCCGTGGGAGAGCGTGCCCGCCACGGGAATCGCCATGACCGCCGCATCGAGCTGCGCGCGGCCCCGCTCGTCGGCGATGCCGAGAAGCTGCAGCACCCGGCGCATCAGTAGGCCTGACTTCGTTCCGGCCAGCAGCACGAACTTGCCGGGGAGCACGTGGCGAACCGTGTTGATGCCCGCCCGGGCGAGGCGCTCGCGCGCATCGAACGGCAGGGTGTGGTCGAGCACGCGCACGAGCGCCTCCGCTGTGCCCATCGAGTCGTAGATCTGACCGCTGTCGGTCGCGCCGGCGGCGACGGCCGACACCAGGTGATCGTGTCCGGCGACCGTCAGCAGCGCGCCGCGGAAGCCCTGCGGCATCCGATCGTCCGTGATCGGACCGAGCGCCGTGCCCGCGTCGACCCGTTCGGCGAGGATCGTGTCGTCGGTGCCGAGCACGTCGAGGGCGGCCTGCCACGGCGTGCTGTCGTCCTGGTCGATGAGGCCGGTGCGCGAGACGAGCGAGTGCTCGGCGACGCGGGGGCCGCCGAGGGCCCGCACGATCGACTCGGGCACGTTGAGGAACGTGGTGCCGGCGAGGTCGATCCCCCCCTCGTCGCGCAGGTGCAGCAGCTTCGAGATCGACGCGAGGGGACCGACGGGCAAGCCGGTGCGCCCGAGGAACTCGTCGCGGAACGCGGCGGGCGTGGACAGAATCTGCGCCTCGCCGCGCGGGTCGAACCAGGCCATGATCGGCGCGGCGGGACGGTCCTCGGCATCGAGAAGAGCTCCGGCCTCGGCCATGCCCGAGATGCCGAGGGACAGGATGCGGTACCCGGCGGGCAGCATCGCATCGGCTTCGGCGGCGAGTTCGCGCACCACATCGACGGCGAGCTCGAGGGGCATCTCGGCGCGTCCGCCCTCAAGATTGGTCCACGGCGAACGGCGGCTCACGACGGCGGCCTCGCGCCCGTCGGGAGTGGCGACGAGCAGCTTGATGCTCGTCGAGCCCATGTCGAGCCCCGCGACGTACGCGGTCATCGCACACCGCCCTCGTGGAGGGTGCGCGGCCACCCGGCTCCGGGCGCTCCGACGACGACGGTGACGTCGCCCTCGACGTGCCAGGCGCCGAACGCGTGCGGCAGGGCGTACACCTCACCGCGCTGCAGGGCGACGCGGCCGGTGTCGGAGACGAGTGCTCCGGAGCCCGCGGTGACCAGCACGACCGCGAAGCCCGCCTCACGCGCGTCGGTGCGGTCGCCGTGGGCCGCGGCATCCCAGAGACGGAAGTACGGGTCGGCGGCCGCCGGCAGCAGCGACCGGAATCGGGATGCCGCGGGCTCCGCGCCCGCCAGGCTGATGAGCCCCGAGAGCTCGGCCTCGGTGAGCTGCGCGGTGGAGACCGCGGGCATGACGACGTCGAAGCCGAGATCGAGGTGGGACTCGTCGCGCGTGGCCGTCGTCACCGACCACTCGAGCAGGATCGAGAAGTCGGTGGGTTCCTGCACCTCGGCGACGAAGATGCCGCCGTCGATCGCGTGCACGGTGCCGGACGGCACGAGCACGGCCATGCCCTCCCGCGCCACGACCCGGTTCATGTGCGAGAGCATCCACTCGCTGTCCTGCGCGTCGCGGCGACGATCGAGCTCGTCTCGATCCACCGGTGCGCTCCACCCGACGTAGAACGCGCTGTCGGGTTCGGCGTCGAGCACGTACCAGGCTTCGGTCTTGCCGTAGGGGCAGTCGAGGTGCCTGGCGGCGAAGCCGCGCTCGGGGTGCACGTGAACGGGGAGGCGCTGACGCGCGTCGAGGAGCTTCACGAGGATGCCGACGTCCGCGGCATCCCGTCCCTGCTCGGGTCCGACCCACGAACGCGGGTCCGCCGCGACGAGGTCGCGGAGCACGTGGCCGTCCGCGGTGATCGCGAGGCCGATCGGCTCCTCGCCGAACCGGGACACGGTGGAGGCGAGCCACTCCTCCGGCTGCCGGTCGGTCTCGGGGACGATGCCGCGCAACGCGGCGATGCGGTCACCGCCGCGGTAGAAGTGCTGCACCGGGTTGGGGGGCAGGAGGACGGGGATCATCGATCGGCTCCGGTCGAGTGCTGCGGGGCGGCGGACGGGTCCGCGGCGGCGCGCGGCGGCATCTCGCCGGATCCGCGGTGGATGAGGCGGGTGGGGACGACGATGTGCTCGGGGGCGGCGTCCGGGTGGTCGACGAGCTGCATGAGCCGGCGGAAGGTGGCCTCGCCGATGAGCAGCGGGTCCTGGTCGACGCACGTGATGCCCGGGGTCATGGCCCCGGCGAGCTCGAAGTCGCCGAAGCAGATGAGGGCCGGCATCGACAGCTCGCCCGAGCGGATGCCGCGGATCGTCGCGATCGCGGCGGGGCTCGACGCGCAGAACAGCGCGGTGGGCGCATCGGGGCGCTGCAACAGGGTCTTTGCCGCCGTCGCGCCGCTCTCGCGCGTGCGCTCGTGCTCGGCGACCAGCGTCGGGTCGAACGGGATGCCCGCCTCGTCGAGGGCCGCGCGGAATCCGGCGAAGCGTGCGGCGACGGTCGGGTAGGCGGTGGCCTCGCCGATGAATCCGATACGTCGGTGACCGTGGTCGATGAAGGAGCGGGTGGCCTGGTAGGTCGCGCCGAAGTCGTCGACGACGATCGAGTCGATGCCGTCCCGCGAGCGGTCGACGCAGACGACGGGCACCCGGGTGTGCAGGGCGGCGAGCTCCTCGGAGGACACGGCGACGGGGGCGACGATCAGCCCGCGCAGGCGGTGCCCGGTGAGCCGGGCGAGCTGCTCCCGCTCGCGCGCGGCGTCGTAGCCGGTGCTCGCGAACAGCACGCTCAGGCCCTGGGCGAGGGCGAGCTCCTCGATCACGCTCACGATCGCCGAGACGAACGGGTCGGAGATCGCGTCGATGACGATGCCGATCGTGTCGGTGTCACCGCGCTTGAGCGCACGGGCCCGCACATCGGGAACGAAGCCGAGTTCGCGCACGACCGCGAGCACCCGTTCGCGGGTCTCCGGGAGCACGCCCTTCTCGTCGTTCACGACGCGGGAGACCGTCTTGATGCTCACCCCGGCGCGCTCCGCGACATCGGTGATGCGCGCCCGCGGGCGGGGCGCGGGGCCCTCACCGACCGCACCGGCGGTCTGCAGCTCATCGTGCGTCATCGCAACCTCGACATCGTTGTCATTCGGAACTTTCCGGGCCTTGCGATCCCGGCGGACATCATCTTGGGGCCGCATCGACAACGTTGTCAAGCCCTGTTATCGAAACGACTCCCGAGCGCCCTCGGCGTCAGCCGCCCGAGGGATCGACCGCGATGCTGATGCCGAGGAGCCGTTCCTCGCCCAAGGCGAGCGGCGTCGCGAGCCCCCGGGCGAGGGCGTCGGCACGACCCAGGATCGTCGGCGCCGTCGCGGGTTCGATGCCCAGCACCACCTGGCCCGGCTCCGCCACCCGCCACTGGAAGAGCCCGGGCAGAACGGCCGGATCGAAGCCGACACGCACCCCGATCCCGGACGCCGACTCGACGCGAACCTCGGTGCGCGACCCCGGCTCGGCTACCGCGTCGAGCACGTGCCGGAACACCTGCTCGGGGTACTCGGCCGCCAGCTCAGGGAACACGTCCCAGCTGTCCAGGCCCGCCCGGGCCGCAGCATCCCGCGGCACGATCTCCACCGCCGGCGAGACGATGCGTGTGCCGGCGTCGACCAACGGCCAGCCGAGGTTCACGTGGTAGAGCACCATCGGGAACGCCTCCCGCCGGCCGCGGTTCACGAGCCGATCGTCGACGCGGATCACCCGCTCGCCCACCGGCAGCACGATGCGGCGGTGCAGCTCGAGATCGTCGCCGAACACCGTCGCCTCCCGCACGATGCCCTCGACGACCACGGTGTCGCGCGTCGCCTCGGCCCGGGTCACCGTCGCGCGCAGCGACGAGTACCGGCCGTGCATCGGATGCTGCTCCTCGCCCGACTGCGCCGGTCCGACGTTGAGCAGCCCGCAGGTCGTGAGCAGGCCGCCGCCGAAGCCGCGCAGCCAGCCGCGCCCGTCGGCGTCGCCCGACGACAGCGGCGGGAACCCCGTGCTCGAGAGCCACGCGAGCGGCACCCCGTCGGCCCGCACCTGGGCGAGATCGAGGCCGCGGTCCGGCAGCAGCTCGACCTCGAGCGGCCCGTTCACGAGACGTATGCGGCGGGCACCGGCATCCGGCCCGTCGGTACGCGTCGACGATTCGACGGCGACCGCCTGGGTCAGTGAACCGAGCCGGTCCACGGCCTGATCGAGCGGCCGACCGTACAGCTCCGGAGGCATTCGGATCCTCTTCCTCGCAAGGGCACGGCATCGGCGCCGCGCGCGCAGCGTCACGGTAGCAGGTCGTCGACCCGCTCCCAGCGACCAATTGACAACGTTGTCTCGAAGTCCCCATACTGTCTCCGGACGCACCGATGCGTCCCCCGAACCGACACCTCACGGAGATCACTCGATGTCGACGTATCGCCTCAATCGGCTCTTCAACGCGCGCTCCGGACGCGCCCTCGACGTCGCCGTCGACCACGGCGCCTTCCACGAGCACTCGTTCATCACCGGCATCGAGGACATGGCCGCGACCGTCGCCACCCTCGTCGCCGCCGGTCCCGACGCGATCCAGCTGACGCTCGGCCAGGCCCCGCTGCTGCAGGCCACGCCGGGCAAGCAGAAGCCGGGTCTCGTGCTGCGCACCGACATCGCGAACGTCTACGGCGACCCGCTCGAGTCGCCGCTGCACTCGATCCACGTGCCCGACGCGATCGAGGTCGCCGTGCGGCTCGACGCCGTCGCCGTCTGCGTCAACCTGCTCGACCTGCCCGGGCACCCCGAGGTGCGCGAGCAGTGCATCCGCTCGATCCTGGCGCTGCGCACCGATGCCGCCCGCTACGGCATGCCGCTCATGATCGAGCCGCTGGTCATGCAGACCCGACCCGGCGCCGGTGGATACGCCGTCGACGGCGACACGGCCAAGATCGTCACCCTCGTGCGCCAGGCGCGAGAACTCGGCGCCGATCTCATCAAAGCCGACCCGACCGACGACATCGACGACTACCACAAGGTCATCCAGGCGGCGGGGCCGACCCCGGTGCTCGTCCGCGGCGGCGGGCGCGTCGACGATCGCACGCTGCTCGATCGCACCCGGGCCGTGCTCGCGCAGGGCGCGCGGGGCATCGTCTACGGCCGCAACGTCATCCAGCATGACGACCCCGCGGGCATCACCGCCGCGCTCATGGCCGTCGTGCACGACGACGCCACGACCGACCAGGCCCTCTCCCTCATCGGCGGTGCCGCATGAGCGCCCGCATCGTCAACGTCGGCATCATCGGCGGCGGACTCATGGGCCGCGAGATCGCCGCGGCCCTGCGGCGGTGGCCCGCCCTCGTCGACCACCCCGTCGAGCCGCGGCTCGTCGCGGTGTGCGACATCAACCCGGCCGCGATGGAGTGGTTCGACGGCATCGACACCGTGCGCCTCAAGACGACGGATCACCGCGAGCTGCTCGCCGACCCCGAGATCGACGTCGTCTATATCGCCGTGCGCCACGACCTGCACGAGCAGCTCTACGTCGACACGATCCGCGCGGGCAAGGCCCTGCTCGCCGAGAAGCCGTTCGGCATCG
>NZ_LMPK01000035.1:171230-172090 GCF_001423825.1 Microbacterium sp. Leaf351 | reverse complement strand
CTCGAGCGAGATGCCGTTCTTCCCCGGCGCCCAGTGGGCCATCGACTACGTGCGCTCGGGCGCGCTCGGGCGCATCGTCGAAGCGACCTGCGGCTTCCTCCACGCGAGCGACCTCGACGTGAACAAGCCGCTCAACTGGAAGCGGCAGCAGAAGTTCTGCGGTGTCGCGGGCGTGATGAACGACCTCGGCATGCACACGTGGCACGTGCCGCTGCGACTCGGGTGGGCGCCCGAGGGGGTGTTCGGCGTGCTGCAGGACATCGTCACCGAGCGGCCCGGACCGGGCGGCGACCTGGTGCCCTGCGACACCTGGGACAACGCGATCATCCACTCGCGGGCACGTCACGATGGCGCCGAGTTCCCGCTCACGACCGTCACCAAGCGCATCGCTCCGGGCGAGAAGAACACCTGGGAGTTCGAGGCGATCGGGATGTCGGGCGGCGTGCGCTTCAGCACGAAGAACCCCAAGCAGGTCGAGGTGTTCGCGCTGATCGACGTGCCCGGGGTCGGCCGCGAGCAGTCGTGGCAGCGCATCGACGCGGGCAGCCAGTCGGTGTGGCCGACGGTGACGGGGCCGAACTTCGAATCGGGATTCTCCGACGCGATCCTGCAGATGTGGGCGGCGTTCCTCGCCGAGTACGTGGGCGAGCTCGGCGACCGGTTCGGCACCGTGCGACCCGCGGAGGCGGCGCTCACCCACCGCATCTTCGCCGCAGCGATCGCGTCGCACGAGGACGGCCGCCTGACCGCCCCCGCAGACTGAACGAGCGGGGTCCGATAGTCCGAGGCGGCTGAGCGGGCGCGGCAGAATGGATCCCGCTCGCGCCGCGCGCGTCGGTTC
The DNA here is from genome assembly GCF_001423825.1 of Microbacterium sp. Leaf351. Classification (NCBI taxonomy): domain Bacteria; kingdom Bacillati; phylum Actinomycetota; class Actinomycetes; order Micrococcales; family Microbacteriaceae; genus Microbacterium; species Microbacterium sp. Leaf351. Next base: position 171,249 of record NZ_LMPK01000035.1, on the reverse strand, counting down.
GCGGTGAGCAGGAGGAACA
>NZ_LMPK01000035.1:169178-171183 GCF_001423825.1 Microbacterium sp. Leaf351 | reverse complement strand
CCCCGCGATGGCGGAGCGGGTCGCGGCATCCATCGACAGACTCGGGTACCAGCGCAATGCCCTCGCGGCCTCGCTGCGATCGGGGGCACGGGACACCATCGGATTCGTGTCCGCCGACCTCTCCAACACCTTCTACATGCGGGTCGCGGCCGCCGCGGCCGCCGCCGCGCTCGAGCGCGGCATCCGCCTGATCGTCGCATCGAGCGAAGAGGATGCCGCGGCCGAACGCACGCTCACGCTCGACCTCTGCCAGCGCCAGGTGGGCGGACTCCTCGTCGTGCCGACGGCGAGCGATCACCGCTACCTCGCCCCGGAGGCGGCGCGCGGCACGCCCGTGGTGTTCCTGGACCGTCCGGGTCGCGGCATCGTCGCCGACGAGTTCCTCATCGACAACCGAGGGGGCGCACGGGCCGCGGTCGCCGAGTTGCTGGCCGCGGGCCACGAACGAGTCGCCGTGCTCCTGGACGCGCCCACGATCTTCACGATGAGCGAGCGGAGGGCCGGCGCCCTCGACGCGTTCGCCGCGCTCGGCCGTGCGGCGGATCCGCGGCTGATCGTCGAGGACCTGCACACTCCGGCGGCGGCGCGCGCGGCGCTCGAGCGCCTGCTCGACGCCGAACGGCCGCCGACGGCGGTGTTCTGCGCGAACAACCGCTCGACCGTGGGCGCTCTCGAGGCGATCCTCGCGGCGGATGCGCCGGTGGCGCTCACGGGCTTCGACGACTTCGAGCTGTCCGGTCTCGTGCCGCGCCCGATCCGCGTGGTCGACTACGACGTCGCCGAGCTGGGTGCCCGCGCCGCCCGCACCCTGCTCGATCGCATCAGCGGAGCGGATGAGACCGAACCGCGGACCCGTCTGCAGCCGACCCGCCTGGTCGATCGCGGCCTGCGCCGCTGAGGGCGCGAGGCGCGGTCAGGTCGCGGTGGAGGAGCGGACGACGAGCTCAGGCCCGAACACGACCCGCTCCGTGGGTCCGCCGGGCGACTCCGCCGCCGCGAGAAGCAGCTCGACGGCCGTCGTGCCCATGAGGACGGCGGGCTGACGCACCGAGGTGAGCGGGATGACAGCGGCTGCCGCGAAGTCGATGTCGTCGTAGCCGATGAGTGCGATGTCCTCGGGCACGCGCACGCTCGCGGTCATCACGAGGGATTGCAGCAGACCGAGGGCGAGCAGGTCGTTCGCCGCGAAGATCGCGTCCGGCCGCGCGCTGACGGGGCGCGCGAGGATCTGCGCACCGGCCACCCGCCCCTCCTCGACGGTGAGCGCCCGCGTGCCGACGAACTCGAGCGACGCTCCGCCGTGTGCGGCGACGGCGCCCTGAGCGCCCTCGAGACGATCGGCGACCTGACGGATCGAGACCGGTCCGCCCACGAACATCAGTCGACGGCGCCCCACGTCCAGCAGATGGGATGCCGCGAGGGTGCCGCCTGCGAGGTCGTCGACGGCGACGGACGCGAACGAGCCGTCGCGCGATTCGCGGTCGACGAGCACGGTCGGCGTGCCGCGGTCGCGCACGGCACGGAGCTTGGGAACGCTGTCGTACACGGGGGTCACCAGCATGCCGAACACCCGCTGTTCCTCGAACAGCTCGACGTGCCGGTCCTCGCGATCCTGCTTCTCATCGCTGTTGGCCATGAGCACGGTGAGGTCGTCGGTGGATGCGCGCTCCTCCGCACCGCGGGCGACCTCGGTGAAGAACGGGTTGCGCATGTCGAGCACGACCAGGCCGATGCTGCGGCTGCGACCCGCGCGCAGTTGGCGGGCGGCGTCGTTGCGCACGAACCCGAGGAGGTCGATGGCGCGGTGCACGCGGGCCACCGTCTCCGCCGACACCTTGTCGGGGCGGTTGAGCACGTTGGAGACGGTGCCGACGGACACCCCGGCGGCTTCGGCGACGTCGCGCACGCTGACGGCCACAGCTCTCCTCCTCACGTCCTCGGGCGGTGAGAGTGAAACGAATCAATAACGCCGGAAGACTACGGGCAAATTCGCCTTGACACCATC
>NZ_LMPK01000035.1:168610-169173 GCF_001423825.1 Microbacterium sp. Leaf351 | reverse complement strand
GAGTTATCTCATGACCGACAGCCCCGTGCTGGAACTGCGGGACGTGCAGAAGTCCTTCGGCTCCGTCGTCGCACTGCGCTCCGGGACGATCTCCGTCGACGGCGGATCGATCCACGCCCTCGTGGGTGAGAACGGTGCCGGCAAGTCGACGCTCGTCAAGATCGTCGCCGGCCTCTACCAGCGCGACGCCGGCGTGTTCCGCCTCCGCGGCGAGGCGGTCGACTTCTCGTCGACCGCCCAGTCGAAGGCGGCGGGCGTCGCGGTCATCTACCAGGAGCCCACGCTCTTCCCCGATCTCTCGGTGACCGAGAACATCTTCATGGGGCGCCAGCCGACCAGCCGATTCGGCCGCATCGACCGCAAGGCGATGCGCCACGAGGTGGAGCGCCTCTTCACCCGACTCGGCGTGCTGATCGATCCCGATCGGCCGGCCGAGGGTCTCTCCATCGCCGACCAGCAGGTCATCGAGATCGCCAAGGCCGTCTCCCTCGACGCGTCGCTGCTGATCATGGACGAGCCGACGGCCGCCCTGTCGGGCATCGAGGTCGAGCGCCTGTTCACGA
>NZ_LMPK01000035.1:158151-168602 GCF_001423825.1 Microbacterium sp. Leaf351 | reverse complement strand
CTTCGCACTCTGCGACACCGTCACCGTCATGCGCGACGGCGCCTACATCGCGACCAGCGCGATCGCCGACACCACCGTCGACGCGATCGTTCGTCAGATGGTGGGACGTGAGATCACCGAGCTGTTCCCCAAGCAGCCCGCCGAGATCGGCGAGCCGCTGCTCGAGGTGGAGCATCTCACCAGCCCCGGCGTCTTCCAGGACATCTCGTTCACAGTGCGCGCCGGCGAGATCGTCGGCCTCGCCGGCCTCGTGGGTGCCGGGCGCAGCGAAGTCGCCCGTGCCGTGTTCGGCGTGGACCCGTACTCCGCCGGCACCGTGAAGCTCAAGGGCAAGATCGTGCCCTCGGGCCGCCCGACGGCGGCCATGCGTGCCGGCCTCGCCCTCGTCCCCGAAGACCGCCGCAAGCAGGGACTCGTCGTCGAGTCGGGCGTCGGACAGAACATCACGCTCGCCATCCGCCGCCGGCTCACGAAGTTCGGACTGCTCACTCAGCGTGCCGAGAACCGTGCCGCACGCGAATGGGCGTCGCGCCTCGAGGTGAAGACCCACGCCCTCGACACCGTCGCCGCGACCTTGTCGGGCGGCAACCAGCAGAAGGTCGTGCTCGCGAAGTGGCTCGCCACCGAGCCCACCGTGCTCATCATCGACGAGCCCACGCGCGGCATCGACGTCGGCACGAAGTCCGAAGTGCACCGCCTTCTCTCCGAGCTCGCCGGCCGCGGCATGGGCATCCTCATGATCTCGTCCGAGCTTCCCGAGGTGCTCGGCATGGCCGACCGCGTGCTTGTCATGCGCGAGGGTCGCCTCACCGCCGACATCGCCCGCGCCGAGGCCACCTCGGAGAACGTCATGCACGCCGCCACCCACGCTCCGGAGCACGCCCGATGACCACCACCAACATCCCCGTCTCGGCCGTGTCGAGGACGATCGGTCGCCTCGGTCGCGCACGTGAGTTCGGCATCCTGCTCGCCATCGTGCTCGTGGTCGCCGCCGGCACGGTGAAGAACCCCAGCTTCCTGTTCAGCTCCGACGGCTGGCGCGACCTGCTCCTCACCCCGTCGATCCTGCTGCTCGTCGCCGTCGGACAGGCGATCGTGATCATCACGCGCAACGTCGACCTCTCGGTGGGCTCCGTGATCGGTCTCACCGCGTATCTCACCGGCCGGCTGTTCAGCGACATCCCCGGAATCCCGATTCCGCTCGTCGTGCTGATCGCCGTCGCGGCGGGCGCGGTTCTCGGACTCGTCAACGGAGCTCTCGTCGCCTTCGGCAAGGTTCCCGCGATGGTGATCACGCTGGGCACGCTCTACGCCTACCGCGGCATCGGCGTCGTCTGGGCGGGCAGCAACCGCGTGAACGCCTCCGACATGCCAAGCTCGTTCCTCGGGCTCGGCACCGGGCAGATCCTCACGATCCCGATCCTCACGATCGTCGCGGTCGTCGTCCTCGGGATCGCCGCGTGGTACCTGCGCAACACCCGGGGCGGGCGCGAGTTCTACGCCATCGGCTCCGACCCCGCAGCCGCGCACCTGTACGGACTCCGGGTGACCCGTCGCATCCTCACCGCCTTCATCCTCTCGGGAGCACTCGCGGGCCTCGCGGGCGTCTTCTACGCCGCGCGCTACGGCACCGTCGACTCCCAGGCCGGCACCGGCTGGGAACTCCAGGCTGTCGGCGCCGCGGTCGTCGGTGGCGTCGCGATCGTCGGCGGTGTCGGCACCGTATGGGGTGCCGCCCTCGGCGCCGTGCTGCTGCTGACCATCAACCGTGCGCTTCCGGTGCTCGGCATCCCCGACTTCTGGCAGCAGGCCGTCGTCGGCGTCCTCATCATCGGCGCGATCGTGCTCGACCGCGTCCTGGCCGTGCGACAGAAACGGCGTCTCATCGAAACGAGGGACCAGGCATGACCGCCCCCACCACCACTGCCACCGTGCGGGTCGTGAAGAACTACGACAAGCCGTTCTGGCGCCGCGTGCTGCTCTCGCGTGAGACGGCGATCGTCGTGCTCCTGATCGCCGTGGCGATCGTGTCGGCCTCGACCGTGCGCGGGTTCAACCAGCCGCTCACCCTCACCTTCCTCCTGCTCGACGTCGCGCCGATCCTTCTGATCGCACTGCCGATGACCCTCATCATGATCACCGGCGAGATCGACCTGTCGGTGGGAAGCATGGTGGGTCTGTCGAGTGTGACGACCGGAGTGCTCGTGCAGGCGGGGGCCCCGTTCGGGGTCGCCGCCCTCGCGGCGCTCCTCGTCGGCGTCATCGGTGGCGCGATCAACGGCTTCCTCGTCACCGTCGTCGGGCTCCCCTCCCTCGCCGTGACGATCGGAACCCTCGCGCTGTTCCGAGGTCTTGCGGTCGGCCTACTGGGCACCACCGCCGTCACGAGCTTCCCCGTCGAGTGGACAGCGCTCGCGAAGGCGAAGATCGCGGGCACCGCGATCCCGTACATCATCGTGCCGTTCCTCGTGCTCCTGGTGATCTTCGCGCTGCTGCTGCACTTCACCCCCTTCGGTCGCGGCGTCTACGCGATCGGCCTCTCGAAGGACGCCGCCCGATTCTCGGGCGTGCACGTGGAGCGCACGAAGTTCGTGCTGTTCGTGCTCGCGGGCGTCGTCTCGGCCTTCGCGGGGATCTTCTACACGCTGCGCTTCGGCAGTGCGCGCGGCGACAACGCCACCGGGCTCGAGCTGCAGGTCATCGCCGCGGTCGTGCTCGGCGGGGTGTCGGTGTTCGGCGGTCGTGGCCAGCTGTACGGCGTCATCGCCGCCGTGCTGCTGATCGGCACGCTCTCCAGCGCCCTGCGCCTCGTGAACGTCACCTCCGACGTCATCAACATCATCACCGGCACGCTGCTCGTGCTCTCGGTGATCGGCGCGAGCGTGCTCGCGTTCCTCCAGTCCCGGCGCCGCCGACCGGCGCCGACACCCACCGTGGCGGCCTCCGCAGCTTCATGAGCCCGCACGACCAGCCGACGACGTCCCGTCGCGGCGCCACCCATGAAAGGAAACGAACAATGACGTTTGCACCCAAGCGCGTCCTGGCCCTCGCGGCTGTGGCCGTGACGGCGGCGCTGGCCCTCACGGCCTGTGCCGACACCGGCTCGTCGTCGCCGACCAGCGGCTCGAGCGGCGGCAGCGGCAACCTGTCGATCACGTTCCTGCCGAAGAACCTCGGCAACCCGTACTTCGACACCTCGGCGAAGGGCGGCCAGGCCGCGGTCGCCGAGTTCGGCGGCACCTTCAACCAGGTCGGCCCCGCGCAGGCCTCGCCCGATGGTCAGGTCAGCTACATCAACACGGCCACGCAGCAGGGCGTGGGAGCGCTCGTCGTCTCGGCGAACGACCCGAAGGCCATCTGCGACTCGCTCAACCAGGCCCGCTCCGCGGGCGTCAAGGTCGTCACCTTCGACTCGGACACCGAGACCTCGTGCCGCGACATCTTCGTCAACCAGGCGACGTCCGACGGCATCGCCAAGGTGCAGGTCGACCTGATCGCGAAGCAGATCGGCGACTCGGGTGAGATCGCGATCCTCTCGGCCGCGGCGAACGCGACCAACCAGAACGCGTGGATCGACAAGATGAAGGCGCTGCTGGCCAGCGACCACCCGAACATCAAGCTCGTCGATGTCGTCTACGGCAACGACGACGACCAGACCTCGTTCGACAAGACCGCCGCTCTGCTCCAGGCCCACCCGAACCTGAAGGGCATCATCTCGCCCACGACGGTCGGTATCGCCGCCGCGGCTCGCTACCTGTCGACGTCCGCCTACAAGGGCAAGGTCGCGCTGACCGGTCTCGGCACCCCGAACCAGATGCGGGCCTACATCAAGGACGGCACCGTCACCTCGTTCGCACTGTGGAACCCCGAGGACCTCGGCTACCTCGCGGCCTACGCCGCCGAGGCGCTCATCAAGGGCGAGATCACGGGCAAGCAGGGCGACACCTTCACCGCCGGCAAGCTCGGCAAGTTCACGGTCGGCGCCGACGGCACCGTGCTGCTGGGCGACCCGTTCGTGTTCGACGCCAGCAACATCGACAACTTCAACTTCTGATCTTGTCTCCCCTCCCGGCCGGCCGCCCCGTGCGGCCGGCCGTGCCACCCGAAAGGACCACCCCATGCCACGCGTGAGCTTCGAGCTGCGGATCGACCCCGCGCGCCTCGACGACTACCTCGCACGGCACTCCCCCGTCTGGCCGGAGATGCTCGCCGAGATCGCGGCATCCGGTCGTCGCAACTACTCGCTCTTCCTCGGTGAGGGCGGCAGGCTCGTCGGCTACTACGAGGTCGACGACGACGTGGCCGCGCAGGCGTACCTCGCGGCATCCGAGATCGCCACCCGCTGGGAAGCGGAGATGGCCCCCTTCTTCCTCGGTCTCGACGGGCGGCCCGACCAGGCCGCGACCGCACTGACCGAGATCTTCCACCTCGAGGACCAGCTCGCCGAGAGCGGCTCCTCGCCCGTCCCTACGACCGCAGAAAGCCGCGCACAGTGAGCATCCTGACTCCCGCCGTCCGCTCCACTCTCGAGAAGCAGGCCATCGAGCTGCCCAGCTGGGCGTTCGGCAACTCGGGCACCCGTTTCAAGGTGTTCACGACGCCGGGCACCCCGCGCGACCCGTTCGAGAAGATCTCGGATGCCGCGCAGGTGAACCGTCTGACCGGCCTCGCCCCCGCCGTCGCCCTGCACATCCCGTGGGACCTCGTCGACGACTGGAGCGCCCTGCGGGAGCACGCGGCATCCGAGGGCGTGACCCTCGGCACCGTCAACTCCAACACCTTCCAGGACGACGACTACAAGTTCGGCGCCCTCACCCACGAGGACGACCGCATCCGCCGGAAGGCGATCGACCACCACCTCACCTGCATCGACGTCATGCACGAGACGGGGTCGCGCGACCTGAAGATCTGGCTCGCAGAGGGCTCGAACTACCCCGGCCAGAACGACATGCGCGCCCGCCAGGACCGCCTGCAGGACTCGCTGCAGCAGATCTACGCCCACCTCGGCGACGAGCAGCGTCTCGTGCTGGAGTACAAGTTCTTCGAGCCGGCGTTCTATCACACGGATGTCCCGGACTGGGGTACCTCCTACGTGCAGGTCGCGGCGCTCGGCGACAAGGCGATGGTCTGCCTCGACACGGGCCACCACGCGCCCGGCACGAACATCGAGTTCATCGTGATGCAGCTGCTGCGCCTCGGGAAGCTGGGGTCGTTCGACTTCAACTCCCGCTTCTACGCCGACGACGACCTGATCGTGGGCGCCGCCGACCCGTTCCAGCTCTACCGGATCCTCAGCGAGGTCATCCGCGGCGGCGGGCTCGACAACCCCGACGTGGTCTTCATGCTCGACCAGTGCCACAACATCGAGAACAAGATCCTGGGTCAGATCCGCTCGGTGCTGAACGTGCAGGAGATGACCGCGCGTGCGCTGCTCGTCGACCGTGAGGCGCTGGCCGCCGCGCAGACCGCGAACGATGTGCTGGCCGCCCAGGCCGTCTACATGGACGCGTTCTACACCGACGTGCGTCCGGCTCTCGCCGAGTGGCGCGAGGGTCGCGGGCTTCCCGCCGACCCGATGGCCGCCTACCTCGCCTCCGGCTACCAGGCCCGCATCGAGGCCGAGCGCGTCGGCGGCGTGCAGGCCGGCTGGGGCGCCTGACCCACCCAGACCCGTCGGGGAGATCGCACCGCCGATCGCGGTCTCCCCGGCGCACCACACCGAACCGATACGCTCAGGCCCCATGGCTGGATTGCTCGGAGAAGAACGACGGGCGCTTCTGCTCGCCATCCTGCATCGCGATGNCCTCGCCGCCGAGGGCGCCGTGCGCCGGGTGCGCGGCGGTGCGGTGGCGGCGATCACGCCCCGCCCCTTCGAAGAGCGCCGGGCCACGCGCGGCGCTCAGAAGGCCGTGCTGGCCCGCAAGGCCGCCGAGCTCGTCCCCCGCTCGGGGGCGGTGGCGATGGATGCCTCGTCGACGACCGGCGTGCTGCTCGCCCATCTTGCGGAGGCCGACGATCTGCTGGTCGTCAGCAACTCGGTCGAGAACGCCGCCACGGCACGACAGATCGCGGGCGTCAGGTCGATCCTGGTCGGCGGCGAGCGCGAGGACCGCACCGGCAGCTACGTCGGTCCGTTCGCGACGCGCGCCGTGGCCGCGGCGACCTACGCCCGCTTCTTCACCTCGGCGGCGGCGATCGATCTGCGCGGGTCGAGCGAGGTGACGGCCGAGGAGGCCGCCATGAAGTCGGCGTTCGCGGCGGCGGCCGATGAGACGGTGCTGCTGATCGACTCCTCCAAGCTCGGCGATCGTGCGCTGGCGTCCGCGCTCGACTGGTCGCAGATCGATCTGCTCGTGACCGATCTCGCCGCGGACGACACCCGTCTCGATCCGTATCGCCCTCTGGTGCAGATCGTCTGATTTTGTTATCTTTTGTTTGATCTCACAGAAGAGAACACGAACAGGATCACCGAATGTCGAACTCCGCCGCATCCGAGCTCATCGCCCGCAGCAACCGTCTGGGCGCCGACCCCAAGAACACGAACTACGCGGGCGGCAACACGTCCGCCAAAGGCACGGCGACAGACCCCGTCACCGGCGAGCCCGTCGAGCTGCTGTGGGTGAAGGGATCCGGCGGCGATCTCGGCACGCTCACCGAGTCCGGTCTCGCCGTGCTGCGTCTTGACCGCATGCGCGCGCTCACCGAGGTCTACCCGGGCATCGACCGCGAGGACGAGATGGTCGCGGCCTTCGACTACTGCCTGCACGGCAAGGGCGGCGCGGCCCCGTCGATCGACACCGCGATGCACGGCCTCGTCGACGCCCCGCACGTCGACCACCTGCACCCCGACTCGGGCATCGCGATCGCAACGTCCGCCGACGGACCCGCCCTGACCGAGAAGATCTTCGGCGACAAGGTCGTCTGGGTGCCGTGGCGCCGCCCCGGCTTCCAGCTCGGACTCGACATCGCCGCCATCAAGGCCGAGAACCCGCAGGCCATCGGCACGATCCTCGGCGGCCACGGCATCACCGCGTGGGGCGAGACCTCCGACGAGGCCGAGCGCAACTCGCTGTGGATCATCGACACCGCGGCCGCCTACATCGCCGAGCACGGTGCCGCGGAGCCGTTCGGAGCCGTCGTCCCCGGCTACGAGCCGCTGCCGGAGGCCGAGCGCCGCGCGCGCGCCGCCGCCCTCGCCCCGACCATCCGCGGCCTCGCCTCGACCGACCGGGTCGTCGTCGGCCACTTCACCGACAGCGAGCCGGTGCTCGACTTCCTCTCGCGCGAGAAGCTCCTCCCCCTCGCCGGTCTCGGCACGAGCTGCCCCGACCACTTCCTGCGCACGAAGGTCAAGCCGCTCGTGCTTGACCTTCCGGCCACCGCGACGCTCGAGGAGCAGCTGGCCCGCCTCGCCGAGCTGCACGTCGAGTACCGCGCCGACTACCAGGCGTACTACGACGCGCACGCGACATCCGAGTCGCCCGCCATCCGCGGCGCCGACCCGCTCATCGTGCTCGTGCCGGGTGTCGGCATGTTCAGCTACGGAGCGAACAAGCAGACGGCCCGCGTCGCCGGCGAGTTCTACGTCAACGCGATCGGCGTGATGCGCGGCGCCGAGGCCCTCTCGACCTACACCCCCATCTCCGACGCGGAGAAGTTCCGCATCGAATACTGGGCGCTCGAGGAGGCCAAGCTGCAGCGCCTGCCGAAGCCGAAGACCCACCAGGGCCGCATCGCGTTCGTCACGGGAGCGGCGTCGGGCATCGGCAAGGCCATCGCGACCCGTCTCGCCGCCGAGGGCGCCTGCGTCGTGGTCGCGGACCTCGACCTCGAGAAGGCGCAGGCCGCCGCCGCCGAGCTCGGTGGATCGGATGTCGCGATCGGCGTCGCCGCCAACGTCGCCGACGGCGCCGCCGTGCAGGACGCCATCGATGCCGCCGTGCTCGCCTTCGGCGGCATCGACCTCATCGTCAACAACGCCGGCCTGTCGCTCTCGAAGCCGCTGCTGGAGACCACCGAGAAGGACTGGGACCTGCAGCACGACGTGATGGCCAAGGGCTCGTTCCTCGTGTCGAAGGCGGCCGCGAAGGCGCTCATCGACCAGAAGCTCGGCGGCGACATCATCTACATCTCCTCGAAGAACAGCGTGTTCGCCGGTCCGAACAACATCGCCTACTCGGCGACCAAGGCCGACCAGGCCCACCAGGTGCGCCTGCTCGCCGTCGAGCTCGGCGAGCACGGCGTGCGGGTCAACGGCATCAACCCCGACGGCGTCGTGCGCGGCTCCGGCATCTTCGCCTCGGGCTGGGGCGCCAACCGCGCCGCGACCTACGGGGTCAAGGAGGAGGACCTCGGCCAGTTCTACGCGAACCGCACGATCCTCAAGCGCGAGGTCGTGCCCGAGAACGTCGCCGACGCGGTGTACGTGCTCACCGGCCCCGAACTCAGCCGCACCACCGGTCTCCACATCCCCGTCGACTCGGGCGTCGCCGCGGCGTTCCTGCGATGACGTCAGCGGTCTCCGGCGGCCACGTCGCCGCCATCGACCTCGGCGCCACGAGCGGCCGGGTCGTGCTCGCGCACGTGAGCGGGAGCGAGCTGCGGGCCGAGACCGTGGCGCGCTTCCCGAACACCCCGGTGCGCACGCCCGACGGGCTGCACTGGGACGTGCTCGGGCTGTACGGGGCGGCCGTGCGCGGCCTCGGCGATGCGTTCCGGCAGGCGCCGGGCATCGCCTCCATCGGCATCGACTCCTGGGCGGTCGACTACGGTCTGCTGCGCAACGGCGTGCTGCTCGGCAACCCGTACCACTACCGCGACGAGCGCACCGCACGCGGGGTGCTCAGTGTGCACAGCCGGATGCGGCATCCCGATCTCTATCGCCGCAACGGCCTGCAGTTCCTGCCGTTCAACACGCTCTACCAGTTCGCCGCGGAGCGCCGCGACGTGCTCGACCTCGCCGACACCGCGCTGCTCATCCCCGATCTCGTCGCGTACTGGCTGACCGGCCAGGCCCGCACCGAGCTGACGAACGCATCGACCACCGGGCTCCTGCGGGTCGACGACCAGCGTCTCGACGACGACCTGTTCGACCGTCTCGGGCTGCGCCGCTCGCTGCTCGCGCCGCTCATCGCCCCGGGCGAGAGCTACGGCGTGCTGCTGGACGAGGTGCGGGTCGAGATCGGTGCGCCCGGCGCGGTGCCGGTCACGGCGATCGGCTCGCACGACACCGCCTCGGCGGTGGTCGCGGTGCCGATGGCGGATGCCGCGGCATCCGCCTACATCTCGTGCGGCACGTGGGGTCTGGTGGGCCTCGAGCTTCCCTCGCCGGTGGTCACCGACGCCGCCCGGGAGGCCGGCTTCACGAACGAGGGCGGCGTGGACTCCCGCGTGCGGTTCCTGCACAACGTGATGGGCCTGTGGATCCTCAGCGAGACCGTGCGCGGCTGGGAGGCGAAGGAGGGTCATGCGATCGACCTGCCGACGCTGCTCGACTCGGCCGCCGAGGTGCCCGCGGCATCCGTGCCGGTCTTCGACGTCGACGACCCGCGGTTCCTGCGCCCCGGCGACATGCCCGGCCGAATCGACGCGTGGTGCGACGAGCACGGCGTGCGACCGCCGCGCACCCGCGCCGAGTACGCCCGCGCGATCGTCGAGTCGCTCGCCGACGCGTTCGCGCGCAACGTGCACACCGCCGCGCAGCTCGCGGGGGTCGATGTCGCGACGATCCACATCGTCGGCGGCGGCGCCCTGAACACCCTGCTGTGCCAGCGCACGGCGGACCGGTCGGGACTCGTCGTCGAGGCGGGTCCCGTCGAGGCCACCGCGCTCGGTAACGTTCTCGTGCAGGCCCGCGCGGCGGGCTTCGCCGCCGGCTCCCTCGAGGCGCTCCGCGACCTCGTACGGCGCACCCATGCGCCGCTTCGTTACACCCCGACCGCGACCTCCTGAGGAGAGACATGGTTCAGCGTCAGCTTCCCAACCCGGCCGAGCTGCTCGAACTGATGCAGTTCAAGAAGCCGTCCTTCGACCTCAAGAAGCGTCGGCTCGAGTCCGCGCTCACGATCGCGGATCTGCGCACGATCGCGAAGCGCCGCACCCCGAAGGCCGCCTTCGACTACACCGACGGCGCGGCCGAGGGCGAGCTCTCGCTCGCCCGAGCCCGCCAGGCCTTCGAGGACATCGAGTTCCACCCGCGGGTGCTGCGTCCCGCCGAGTCCGTCGACACGTCGGTCGACGTGCTCGGCGGGCCATCCGCCCTGCCGTTCGGCATCGCCCCGACAGGGTTCACGCGCCTGATGCAGACCGAGGGTGAGATCGCCGGCGCCGGAGCGGCCGAGGCCGCCGGCATCCCGTTCACCCTCTCGACCCTCGGCACCACCTCGATCGAGGGAGTGAAGGCGGCGAACCCGACCGGACGCAACTGGTTCCAGCTCTACGTCATGCGCAAC
>NZ_LMPK01000035.1:154844-158140 GCF_001423825.1 Microbacterium sp. Leaf351 | reverse complement strand
CCCCGGTCGCCGGCGCCCGCCTGCGCGACAAGCGCAACGGGTTCTCGATCCCGCCGCAGCTCACCCTCGGCACGATCGTGAACGCGATCCCGCGCCCGTGGTGGTGGTACGACTTCCTCACGACCCCCAAGCTCGAGTTCGCGTCGCTGTCGACCACGGGCGGCACCGTCGGCGAGCTGCTGAATGCGGCGATGGACCCGACGATCTCGTACGACGACCTGGCGGTCATCCGTGAGATCTGGCCGGGGAAGATCGTCGTGAAGGGCGTGCAGAACGTCGAGGACTCGGTTCGCCTCGTCGACCTCGGCGTCGACGGCATCGTGCTCTCCAACCACGGCGGCCGTCAGCTCGACCGCGCTCCCGTGCCGTTCCACCTGCTGCCGCAGGTCGTGCGCGAGGTCGGCCGCGATGCGACCGTCATGGTCGACACGGGCATCATGAACGGCGCGGACATCGTGGCATCCGTCGCCCTCGGCGCGAGGTTCACGCTCATCGGCCGCGCCTACCTCTACGGCCTCATGGCCGGCGGACGCGCGGGCGTCGACCGCACGATCCAGATCCTGCGCACCGAGATCGAGCGCACCATGAAGCTGCTCGGCGTCTCGACGCTCGCGGAGCTCGAGCCGGCGCACGTCACCCAGCTCCACCGCCTCACCCGCGGTCAGGCGGGCGCGGAGGTGCCGGTCACGCCTCGCGCGTGATCGTCACCTTCACCGACAGCTGCGAGGCGTGGCCGCCCGCGTACACGCCTCGCAGCGGCGGCACGTCGTTGTAGTCGCGCCCCCGGCCGACCAGCACGTGCCGATCGCCGATCTCGATGTTGTTGGTCGGGTCGAAGCCCTGCCAGTCGCCGGCGAACCACTCGACCCAGGCGTGTGACTCGCCGGCGACGGCGACGCCGATCTCGGCGTTGGCTTTGGGGTGCAGGTAGCCCGACACGTACCGCGCGGGAATACCCACCGACCGCAGGGCTCCGATCGCGATGTGGGCCATGTCCTGGCAGACGCCCTTGCGTGCGACCCACGCGTCGGCGGCCGTGGAGTGCACGCCGGTCACGCCGTAGACGTACTCGACGGCGTCGCCGATGGCCGCGGTGATCTCGTGCGCGGCCTCGCCCGGGTCGTCGTGGCGGCCGGCGATGGTGGCCGCGATCTCGGCCACCTCGGGGTGGGGCCGGGTGCGGTCTGTCACGGTGAGCTGCTCGACCGTCTCGATCTGCCGCGACGCCTCGACGTGCAGGCGCTCCCACGTGATGCCCGCGTGCTCGATCGGGCGGGGACGCACCTCGACGAGCGAGCGGGCGGTGACCCGCAGAGACGGATGCCGCGACTGCACGTCGAAGCTCGACACCCGCGTGCCGAAGTAGTCGATGTACGAGTTGATGGATGTCGCGGGGTCGATCTCCAGCGACGAGCTCAGCACGAACTGACTGTCGGTCGTGCCGGGGAGCATGCGGGCCTCGTTGTACGACGCGGCGACCTCGCCGCCGTAGCTGAAGCCGGTGATGTGCTCGATGCGTAGGCGCTTCACGGGGTGTCTCCGATCCAGCTGGGCTCGGCCTGCGTCGGGAAGAAGCGCTGGCGGATCGCGTCGGATGCCTCGCGGGTGACCCGCTGCACTCCCCGCATGTGCTCGGGTAGCTCGGCGAGGATCTCGGCGATGGGGCTGTACTCGAGGTCGTTGCGGATGCGTCCGAGAGCCCGCAGCACGGGGTTCGAGACGCCGACGCGGTCCTCGCGCGGGTCGATCGCGCTGACGCACTCCTCGGCGCGCAGGATCGAGTAGATGATCGATCGCGGGAAGAGCCGGTCGAGCAGCAGGAACTCGGCCGCATTGCGGGCGCTCGGCATGCCGCGGTAGGTGCGCAGGTAGGCCTCGTAGGCGCCGCAGGAGCGCAGGATGGTCGTCCAGGACGGACCCGACGCCTCGGTCAGCGACCGGGTCGCGAGCAGCCGCGCGGTCATGTCGGCGCGTTCGATGCTGCGACCCAGCGTGAAGAACTGCCACGCCTCATCGCGGCTCGTCGAGGAGTCGACGACGCCCACGGCGAGCGCCGAGCGCTCGCGCACCCACTGGAAGAACTCGTGCACCTTCTCGGTCTGCAGCCGCCGCGGCATCCGGGCATTGGTGGTGTTGAGGCACTCCCACAGCTCGGTCGAGACGATCTCGCGTGCGCGTCGGGCGTTCTCGCGCGCCGCGTTGAGCGAATAGACGATGCTCGACGGGTTGGCCCGGTCGACGGCGAGGCGGGCGAGCACGTCCTCGCGGGTGACGGGCGCGGCGGTGTCGGCGGGGAACGAGCCCATCACGGCCAGCAGCGACCGGCAGGCGGTGTCCTCGTCGATCCAGGGATCCTCGAGCAGCAGCTGCAGGTGCACGTCGAGGATGCGCGCGGTGCCGTCGGCGCGTTCGACGTAGCGGCCGATCCAGAACAGGCTCTCGGCGATGCGGCTCAGCAGCATGACGCGCCCCCTTCGGCGCAGGCGCGCGCCTGCTGCTGTTGCTCCTGCTGCTCCTGCGTGGTGCGCGGGCGGTCCTGGGGCGAGTGGGTGACCTCGGGGCCGTTCTCGGGAGCGGATGCCGCGCTGCTCGGTGCGCTCGCCACGCTCACGCTCGGCGCGACGGCGCGACCCGCGGCATCCGTCGGGATCACCGGCAGCGCCTGCGTGACGGTCGACGCCTGATCGGCGACGAGGCCCGCGAGCCCCTGGCCCTGGCCGTACTCGACGTGGGAGGGTGCGGCTCCGCCGACGACCCAGGTGTCCTTCGATCCGCCGCCCTGGCTGGAGTTGACGACGAGCTGGCCTTCGGGCAGCGCCACGCGGGTGAGACCGCCGGGGAGCACCCAGATGTCGTCACCGTCGTTGACGGCGAACGGGCGCAGGTCGGCGTGGCGGGGGCGCATGCCGTCCTCCACGAGCGTCGGGATGGTCGAGAGCATCACGACCGGCTGCGCGATCCAGCCGCGCGGGTCGGCGATGAGGGTCTTGCGCAGCGTCTCGAGCTGGGCCTTCGAGGCATCCGGCCCGACGACGAGCCCCTTGCCGCCGGACCCGTCGACGGGCTTGACCACGAGCTCGTCGAGCCGGTCGAGCACCTCTTCGAGCGCTCCCGCGTCCTCGAGCCGCCACGTGTCGACGATCGGGAGCAGCGGCTCCTCGGACAGGTAGTAGCGGATGAGGTCCGGCGTGTAGGTGTAGAGCAGCTTGTCGTCGGCGACGCCGTTGCCGACCGCGTTCGCGATCGTCACGTTGCCCAGGCGGGCCGCCAGCATGAGGCCGGGTGCGCCCAGCATC
>NZ_LMPK01000035.1:152231-154814 GCF_001423825.1 Microbacterium sp. Leaf351 | reverse complement strand
CCTTGCCGCCGATGCACTGCAGGTCACGGCCCTCGACGAGCTCGACTCCCATGAGGCGGGCGAGCAGCGTGTGCTCGAAGTAGGCCGAGTTGTACACACCCGGGGTCAGCACGACCACGTTGGGGTCCTCGATACCGGCGGGCGCCGAGGCGCGCAGTGCCGCCAGCAGCCGGTTCGGGTAGTCGCCCACCGGGCGCACACGCATCGACACGAACAGCTCCGGCAGGGTCTGCGCCATGACCCGACGGTTCGAGATGACGTAGCTGACGCCCGACGGCACCCGCACGTTGTCCTCGAGCACGCGCATCTTGCCGTTCTCGTCGCGGATGAGGTCGATGCCCGAGACCTGGATGCGCACGCCGTTCGCGGCGTGGATGCCATAGGCCTGCCGATAGAAGTACTGGCTCGAGGCGATGAGCTTCGCCGGGATCACCCCGTCGCGCACGCAGTTCTGCCGGCCGTAGGCGTCGTCGAGGAACGCCTCCAGCGCCCGCACGCGCTGCTTCACGCCCGCTTCGATCTCCGACCACTCCGCGTAGTCGATGACCCGCGGCACGGCGTCGAGCGGGAAGGGCCGCTCCTCGCCCGCGAAGTCGAAGGTGACACCCTGCGCGAGGTACGAGTTCGCGAGCGACTCGGTGCGTCCGCGCAGCTCGTCCTGCGTCATGCGCGCCAGTGCCTGGTGCAGCTCCCGGTAGGTCTGCCGCGAAGCCACGGCGTCGCCGGTGTGCTCGGGGTGGCCGAACATCTCGTCGAACGCGGGGAGGCCCTGCGACGTCTTTCGCGGGGCGAGAGTGGAGCCGTAGCCGTCGAACAGGTCGCCCATGCACTCACCCTAGTCGGGGGCATGTTGCGCGAGTGTTACCGATGCACGGCGGTGCCGACACGGGCGGATGCCGCGGCGCAACCTGCGCGTTCCGCCAGCATCCGCGCGATCCGGGCCGTGCACCGTGGCGGCGGTCGTAGGCTCGGCGCGTGAGCGAATCCCCCCACGCGGCACGACGCGGCGAGGCCGCACGGGCGGCGCTCGCGGGGGTCGTCGCGGGAGTGGCGGCATCCGGTGTCGGCGAGCTCGTCGCGGGACTCGCGGCGCCCGGTGCGAGCCCGTTCGCCGCCGTCGGGTCGTTCCTCATCGACATCGCGCCGCCGTGGGCGAAGGACGCCACGATCTCGTTGTTCGGCACCGGCGACAAGGCGGCACTGCTCACGCTCGTCGGCATCGTCGCCGCGATCGTCGCGGCCGCCGCCGGGGTGCTCGAGCTGCGCTGGCGCGGGGTCGGGCAGGCGCTGTTCGGTCTCGCCGGACTCGCCGGCATCGCGGCCGCCATGACGAGAGCGGATGCCGCGACCCTCTCCTTCCTGCCGTCGGCCGTCGCCGGGGCCGTGGGCGTGATCGCCCTGCGGCTGCTGGTCGCGCGGATCCCCCGCGGCATCCCCCCGCTCGAGGGCCCGCTGCCGACGCGTCGCGACTTCCTCGTCTGGAGCGGCGCGACCGCCGTCGTCGGCCTCGCCGCCCTGCTCGGAAGCGTGGCCGTTCAGGCCGGCAGCCGCGCGGTCACCGCCGTGCGGCGGGCGATCACGCTCCCCACACCTGTCTCGACCGTGGCCGTCCCCGCGGGCGCCGAGCTCGGACTGTCGGGCCTGTCCCCCGTCATCACGCCGAACGCCGACTTCTACCGCATCGACACGGCGCTCGTCGTGCCGCAGGTCGATCCGTCGACGTGGCAGCTGCGCATCCACGGACTCGTCGACCAGGAGGTCGTCATCACCTGGGACGAGCTGCTCGCGCTCCCGCTCGCCGAGAGCGTCGCGACCCTCACCTGCGTCTCGAACGAGGTAGGCGGCGACCTCATCGGCAACGCCGTGTGGCTCGGATATCCGATCCGCGAGCTGCTCGCCCGCGCGAAGCCCCAGTCGAGCGCCGACATGGTGCTGTCGATGTCGGTCGACGGCTTCACCGCCTCGACCCCGCTCGAGACGCTCACCGACCCGAACCGCGAGGCGATCCTCGCCGTCGCGATGAACGGCGAACCGTTGCCGATCGAGCACGGGTTCCCGGTGCGGATGGTGGTGCCCGGCCTCTATGGCTACGTGTCGGCGACCAAGTGGGTCACCGACCTCGAGGTCACACGGTTCGCCGACGCCACCGCCTACTGGACCGACCGGGGATGGTCGGACCACGGCCCGGTGAAGCTCGAGTCCCGCATCGACGTGCCCCGCGCGGGCGCGCAGGTGACGGCGGGCGAGACCGTCATCGCGGGGGTGGCCTGGCAGCAGCACGTCGGCGTGAAGGGGGTCGAGGTGCAGGTCGACGACGGACCGTGGACCCCCGCGACCCTCGCCTCGGCGATCAGCGCCGACACGTGGGTGCAGTGGAGCGTGCCGTGGGCCGCGGCATCCGGCTCTCACACGGTGCGCTGCCGCGCGACGAGCGCGACCGGTGAAGTGCAGACCGTCACCGAGGCGCCCCCCGCGCCCGACGGCGCGACCGGCTGGCACACGATCCAGGTGCAGGTGGCGTAGCGCGCCCGTCTCGCCCTTCCCCCCCTTCCCCCTCCCCCTTTCCTCTCCCCCCTCTCCCCC
>NZ_LMPK01000035.1:148571-152176 GCF_001423825.1 Microbacterium sp. Leaf351 | reverse complement strand
GAGGGCGGGGGCGGGGCGGCGGCGAGAGGGCGGGCGCGCGCTACGCGGCGGCGGCGAGCGAGGGCGACGCGCGCTACGCGGCGGCGAGGGCGCGGTCGAGCGCGGCGACCACCCACGCGACCGACTCGGCCGTGATGCACAGCGGCGGCTTGATCTTCAGCACGTTCTTGTGGTCGCCGGTGGGCTGCACGATGCATCCGTCGTCGAGCAGCAGGTCGCACACGCGCCGCGCGAGCTCGGGGGCGGGAGTCAGGTCGGCGTCGACGACGAGTTCGACCCCGAGGTAGAGGCCCATGCCGTGCACCGCACCGATCGACGGATGCCGCGTCCCCAGGGCCCGCAGCGCGTCACCGAACAGCGCGCCGACCCGCTGCGCGTTGCCCTGCAGGTCGTCGTCGCGGAGCGCATCGAGCACGGCGACGCCGACCCGCGCACTCACCGGACTGCCGCCGGCGGAGGAGAAGAAGCTGCCCTCCTGCTCGAACGCCTCGGCGATCGCGGCGGTCGTGATGACAGCCCCGAGCGGCTGGCCGTTGCCCATGGCCTTCGCCACCGCGATCACGTCGGGCACGGCGCCCTGCTGCTCGAAACCCCAGAAGTGCGCGCCGAGCCGCCCGTAGCCCACCTGCACCTCGTCGGAGATGCACACCCCGCCGAGCGCCCGCACCCGTTCGTAGAGGCCCGCGAGGTAGCCGTCGGGCAGCAGCACGCCGCCACCGTTGCCGAAGATCGGCTCGATGACGACCCCGGCGAGCTGTGCGCGTCCGTCGGCGCCGAGCGCGTCGAGGCGGGCGTCGACGTCGGCGAGATAGGCGGCCGCCGATCCTCGCCCGCGATGCGTGCCGCGCACCGGGTTGGGGGCGTCGAGCAGTTCGACCCAGTCGGGTCGCGTCTCGAGGGCGCGCGGGTTGTCGCCGATCGAGGTCGAGACGGCGTCGGAGCCGATCGTCCACCCGTGGTACGCCTCTCGCGCCGCAAGGATGCGTCCGCGCCCGGTGGCGGTGAACGCGAGCCGCAGCGCGAGATCGACCGCTTCGCTGCCGCTGTTGACGAGGAACACCCGGTCGAGCCCGGCGGGCGCGAGGGCGGCGAGACGCTCGGACAGCTCGGCGATCGCCGCGTAGTGGAAGCGCGAGTTCGTGTTCAGCAGCGTCCACTGCCGCGCGGCGGCATCGACGATGCCGGGGTGGGCGTGGCCCGCGATCGTGACGTTGTTGACGACGTCGACGTAGGTCTGCGCCTCGGTGTCGATGAGGTGCTCGCGCCAGCCGCGTTCGATCTGCGGCGGGCGCGAGTAGTAGTGCTCCTGCGCTGCGGCGACGTGAGCGTCGCGGCGGGCGAGAGTGTCGGCGGGCGCGATGACCGGCGCGGATGCCGCCACCCCGAGCACGCGCGACGGGTCGGGGCTGATGCGGCGCCAGAGGTCCGCGAGCCGCGGGGTGACGCACGCGGGCGGACGGCGATCGTCGGCGGGCCCGAGCTGCACGTGCACGACGTCCCCCCGGGATGCGTCGCCGAGCCGGGCACCCGGCGCGACCTCGCCGAGGACGAACGGTGCGACCCCGTCCACCCAGAGGGTGGCGTCGTCGCCGTGCAGCGCCAGCCCGGTGCGGGTCGCGACGACACGTCCCGCGAACGGGGCGGCGAGCGTGCAGCCCTCGGGAGCCACGAGGTCGACACCCAGCGCCCGGGTCGCCGCCCTACCGCGGGGGGCGAGCAGCCGCGTGCGCGTCAGCCGGAACTCGCCCCAGCGCGTGTGCGCGAGCCCACCGGCGGCGCGCAGCACGCGCTCCTCGATTCCCGGTTCGAGCCAGTCCCCCGCTGCCAGCGCGTCGCTCGTGACGGAGAGATCGACGGATGCCGCGGCGATCCCCGCGGGCAGCAGGGTGGCCCTGGCATCCGCTCGGGGATCGTCGAGCCCGCGCGCGACCGCGCGGACGAGGTACGCCATCTCGCCCGCGTCGCGCGCCGCCGCCGCGGCGAACGCGCGCCACTCTGCGCCGCGGCGCTCGTCGGCGTAGTCGTTGTCGCCGTCGAGGGCGACCTGGTGCTCGCCGCTGACCACGAGCACGGCGCAGCGCAGCACGACGAGCGGCCAGAGCGCGTCGAGTTCGGCGTCTGTGAGGGCGACATGGGCGGCGAACCCGCGCACGGTCGCGAGGAACAGCGCGTCGGGATCGTCGCGCATGTAGGCGCAGGCGGATGCCGCGACGAGCTCGGCCACGCGCCACGTGACCATGAGGTCGCCGAAGTCGATGACCCCGACCCGGCCGTCGGAGTCCCGCACGAGGTTGTCGTCGGTGACGTCGGCGTGGATGGGCTGCGGGGGCAGCAGGTCGGCGAGCGCCGCGACGCGGGCGGCGGCGCTGTCGGTCGCCGCGCGCACCAGCGCCCGGCGGCCGGGGTCGGTGACCGCGTCGATCAGGTCGTCGACGACCCGGGCACCCTCGCGGATGTCCCACTGCGACGCGTGCGCCGCCGGCTCGACGTCGAGCGCCGCAAGCGCCGCGGCGACGCGCCCGGCGGTGTCGCCGACGAGAGCGGCCTCGGCCTCGCCGTAGCCGGCCGTCTCGATGAGCGGTTCGCCGTCGACGTACTCGAGCACGCGCACGAGGTGAGGTCCTCCGGCGAAGCCGACGGGCACGATGTGCTCGCCGTCCCGCGCCGCCACCGCGGACGCCACCCGCAGCCCCGCCCGGCGCAGCAGCCGGAGCGCCTCGTGCTGGGCCTCGAGGTCGCGGCGGTCGGTCGCCGCATGCGCGATCTTCACGACGACACGGCCGGATGCGGCATCCACCCGATAGTTGCGATCCTGCTGGCTGCCGAGCTCGCGCACCTCGCCGTCGAGCCCCCACAGCTCGCGGGCGACGGCGGCCGCCTCGGCGGCGGAGACCTCGGGGCGGGCGCCCGCACTCGCATCGACGGTCATGGTGCGATCCTCTCGTCCGTCTTCCGTATACCGGATGCCGCGGCGCGTCGGCAAGGCGCGGGTGCAGCGCGGCGGTGGTCGGGCACGGTGCCGATGCCACGCTGCGGCCGGCGGAGCGCATGACCGCGGCGCCCGGGCGAGGGGCGCCCGGACCGCACGGCCGCCGCCCGCACAGCGGCGAGGGCTCAGCCCGCGAGCACGACCTTCAGCTGTTCGATGGCCCAGTCGAGCTCGGTCGCGCGCACGACGAGCGGTGGCGCGATGCGGATGGTCTGGCCGTGCGTGTCCTTCACGAGCACGCCGCGCGCGAGCAGGCGCTCGGCGATCTCGCGTCCGGTGCCGACGACGGGATCGATGTCGATGCCGGCCCAGAGCCCGGCGCTGCGGACCGCGACGACGCCGTGCCCGATGAGGTCGTCGAGCCGGGCGCGCAGGTGCTCGCCGAGTGCGAGCGCGCGCTGCTGGAACTCTCCCGACGCCAGCATCTCGACGACCCGCAGGCCCACCGCCGCCGCGAGCGGGTTGCCGCCGAAGGTCGAGCCGTGCTCACCGGGGCGGATGACCCCGAGCACGTCACGGTCGGCGACGACGGCGGAGACGGGCAGGATGCCCCCTCCCAGCGCCTTGCCGAGCAGGTACACGTCGGGCACCACGTCCTCGCGATCGCAGGCGAAGG
>NZ_LMPK01000035.1:148183-148525 GCF_001423825.1 Microbacterium sp. Leaf351 | reverse complement strand
CCCCCGCCTCGCCCTGGATCGGCTCGATCAGCACGGCGGCGGTGTTCTCGCCGATCGCCGCATCGATCGCCGCCGCGTCGCCGTACGGCACGCCCACGAAGCCGGGGGTGAACGGCCCGAAGCCATCCCGGGCCGACTCGTCGGTGGAGAACCCGACGATCGTGGTCGTGCGGCCGTGGAAGTTGTCGTGCGCGACGATGATCTCGGCCGCGCCCGCCGGCACGCCCTTCACCCGGTACGCCCAGGCGCGGGCGACCTTGATGCCCGTCTCGACGGCCTCGGCGCCCGTGTTCATCGGCAGCACGAGATCCTTGCCGCACAGCTCGGCGAGGGCCGCGGCGA
>NZ_LMPK01000035.1:148029-148120 GCF_001423825.1 Microbacterium sp. Leaf351 | reverse complement strand
GAGGGCGGCGGTGATCGCCGGGTGCAGGTGTCCGAAGTTGACGGCCGAGTAGGCGGAGAGCAGGTCGAGGTAGCGGCGGCCCTCGACATCC
>NZ_LMPK01000035.1:142940-147982 GCF_001423825.1 Microbacterium sp. Leaf351 | reverse complement strand
GCTCGTCCTCGTGGGCGATGTAGCCCGCGGTCAGCGCGTCGGTCGTGAGGTCGCTCATGCGCTCCTCCGGATCTCGAGCGTGCAGCACTTGATGCCGCCGCCGCCGAGCAGCAGCTCGGACAGGTCGACGAGCACCGGGTTGTAGCCGCGCTCGCGCAGCTGCGCCTCGAAGCCGGTCGCCCGCGGAGAGATGAACACGTTGCGACCGTCGGAGGCGGAGTTCAGGCCGAAGACCGCGCCGTCGGCATCCGACACCTCGATCGCCTCGGGGAAGAGGCGCTGCAGGGTCGCACGGGATGCCGCGTCGAACGCGGTGGGCAGGTAGGCGATGTTCGCGCGCTCGACGCCGCCGGGACCCTGCACCGGGTCGAGCACCGAGATCGCCGTGTCGAGGTGGTAGAACCGCGGGTCGGTGAGGGTCAGCGAGACGACCTCGCGGTCGAACACCTCGGCGACCTCGCGGTGGCTGTCACCGGTGGAGCGGAAGCCGGTGCCGGCGAGGATGATGTCTCCCGCCAGCAGGAAGTCGCCCTCGCCCTCGTTCGTCTCGCGCGGCTCGACGACAGTGAGGCCGTTCTCGCGGAACCAGGTCATGAACGGCTGCTCCTCGCCGGCGCGCTCGGCGAAGCGGAACTTCGGGCCGTAGGCGACACCGTCGATCACGAAGCCGCCGTTGGCGGTGTAGACCATGTCGGGCAGTCCCTCGACCGGGTCGATGAGCTGCACCTCGTGACCGAGGTCGAGGTAGGTGTCGTAGAGCGCCTGCCACTGGTCGACGGCGAGCTGCGTGTCGGTGGGGTTGGCGGGCTCCATCCACGGGTTGATGCGGTAGCTCACCGTGAAATGGGTGGGCTTGCACATCAGGTAGGTGCGGTGCTGGGCGATGCGGGTGGAACCGGTCGGGTGCGTCATTGTGCTCCTTGTGAGGGGGCGGCGGACGCTGTCCAGAGGCCCGGCGGAGCAAGAAGCCGACGTTCCGGGCACGCCACCCGCATTGTCTCACGGAGCCGGGCGGTGGCGCAGTATCGGTGCGAGAAGAGCGGATGCCGCGGCATCCAGTCCTTGCGTCGTTCCCCGTGAGTTCGCTATGCCGGTCGTGGAGGTGCGGATGTTACGCGTATTATCGTTGACCTGACACAACGAATCGGGCGCCACTGACGCGCCCGCCCGATCTCTTCGGCCGTTGCACCCCACTTCCCTTCTCTCCCCTGAGGAAACATGACTGACGTCGCTGTGAAGAGCCTGGTCACCAAGAGCAACCCGGTGATGACCCACCGGCAGATCCTCTTCGTGATCTTCGGGCTCATGGCCGGAATGTTCCTGTCCGCTCTCGACCAGACGATCGTGGGAACCGCGATCCGCACGATCGGCGACGACCTGAACGGGCTCAGCCAGCAGGCGTGGGTGACCACCGCCTACCTGATCCTGTCGACGATCGCAACGCCCATCTACGGCAAGCTGTCCGACATCTTCGGCCGCCGGCCGCTGTTCATCTTCGCGATCGTGGTCTTCATCATCGGATCCGTCGCGGCGAGCTTCTCGTCGTCGATGATCGAGCTGGCTGCATTCCGCGCGATCCAGGGACTCGGCGCCGGTGGCCTCATGTCGATGCCGCTCGCGATCATGGGCGACATCCTCGCGCCCCGTGAGCGCGCGAAGTACCAGGGCTACTTCCTCGCCGTCTTCGGCATCTCGTCGGTCATCGGCCCGCTCGTGGGCGGACTGTTCGCCGGGGCATCCGAGATCCTGTTCATCGCCGGATGGCGCTGGGTGTTCCTCATCAACGTGCCGATCGGCATCATCGCCCTCGCGATCGTGATGCGCTTCCTGCACATCCCCCGCCAGCCGCGGCATTCGGTGCGCATCGACTGGTTCGGTGCGGCCACCGTCATCATCGCGCTCGTGCCGCTGCTGCTCGTGGCCGAGCAGGGTCGCGACTGGGGTTGGAGCTCGCCCATCTCGATCGCTTGCTACGTGGTCGGCGGCCTCGGCATCATCGCCTTCATCATCGTGGAGAGCATCATGAAGGATGACGCGCTCATCCCGCTGAAGCTCTTCCGCTCGTCGACCTTCTCGATGGCGACCGTGATCGGCGTCTTCGTCGGCTTCGGCATGTTCGGCGCGATGCTGACCCTGCCGCTCTATCTGCAGCTCGTGCTCGGCTCCTCGCCGACCGAGAGCGGTTTCCAGCTGCTGCCGATGATCCTCGGCCTCATGATCTCCTCGATCGCGAGCGGCCAGATCATCTCCCGCACCGGTCGCTACCGCATCTTCCCGACGATCGGCACGTTCTTCATGGCGGCGGGCTTCTTCACGCTGACGCTCATGAAGTACGACACGTCGTACTGGCAGATCGCGGGATCCATGCTGCTGATCGGCCTCGGCCTCGGCCAGCTGATGCAGACGCTCACGATCGCGTCGCAGAACTCGGTCGGACTGCGCGACATGGGTGTGGCGACGTCGGCGTCGACGTTCTTCCGCCAGATCGGTGGAACCCTCGGCACCGCCGTGCTGCTGTCGCTGCTGTTCACGGTCATGCCGGCGAACCTGCAGACCAACTTCACCGACAAGGCGACGCTGACCGCCGCGCTCGACGCCGCGCTCGACCCGACGGTCGCGCAGGCTCCCGAGAACCAGGGCATCATGACGAAGGTCTACGACCCGATCGTCTCGAAGGTGACCGACGGCGCGCTGACCCAGGCGCAGGACGGCGTGAACCAGGCCAAGGCCGCAGCGGCGTCCGTCGTCGCGCAGCAGGTCGCCGCCGGCGCCATCCCCGCCTCCGCGCAGGCGCAGGCGACCGCCGCCGCCCAGGCGCAGGCGATCACCTCCGCCGCCGCACAGATCCAGCAGGAGCTGCCGGTCGCGAAGGTGGCCTCCGACGGCACCGTGACGCTCGACTTCTCGGACGCCACCGCCCGCCAGTCGTTCGTCGACACGATCGTGCCGACGATCATCGACAACGCCAGCTCGTCGTCGGGATCGTCGTTCGACAACTCGACGATGGACGACACCGCGTTCCTCAACGGCGCCGACCCGCGTCTGTCGAAGCCGCTGCTGACCGCGTTCAACCAGTCGACCGTGCTCGTCTACTGGGTCGCCATGTTCGTGGTGCTCATCGCGTTCGTGCTGACGCTGTTCTTCCGCACGCCGCCGCTGCGCCAGAAGTCGGCGCTGCAGGAGGCCCACGACGAGCAGCGGCATGCCGAGAAGGATGCCGCCTCCCTCGAGGCCGAAGCGGCCCTCGCCGCCGCCGAGGCGGGCGCGCTCGTCGGCCCGACGGCCCGCGACGAGGAGCCGGCCGGCGACGCCGAGGAGGACGTGGAGCCCGGCATGACGCGCCGCGAGTACCGCGAGACGCACCAGGACTGACCCTGACGCCGGTGGGGGCGGATGCCGCGGCATCCGCCCCCACCGGCGTTTCGGGCAGCGCGCGTCGGGCCGCAGGCGACGACGGCAGCGAGCCATCGCCGCCCGCCACCGCCTGCCATCGCACGCAGATGAGAGCCGCCGCCTCCGATAGCCGTACGCCTCGCGCAAGGTCGGAACTCCTGCCCGGCACGCCGCCCGGCAGCGCCCCCACCGGCGTGTCCCCGAAAAGTTCCGACCTTGCGCGCGCGGTCGCACAACCCGAGCGCCGCTCGGCCGACCGGCACCGCGGTCAGATCACCGTCTGCGACCAGTCGTCGGGGTTGCCGAAGCGGTGCGCGGTGATCGCGATGGCCTGCTCGTGCAGGAACGGCAGCAGCTCGAGCCGCCCCGCGGTCGTCACGTCTGCGGCGTAGATCGCGAGATCGGGGTCGCCGCCGACGGCCCGCGCGAGTGCGGTGTGCAGCACCGCGGTCTCAGCACGGGGACCGATCAGGCGCACCCTCGGTGGCCGGGATGCCGCGGCCTCCGGCCCGCCCACGATGCGCGCCGTCCACTCGTCGTCGCTCTCGACGAACACGGTGATGCCCGCCTCCACGAGTCCCCGTCGCACGGCGGGCGGGAGGCCGGCCGCGACCGACAGCACGGTCGCACCCGCGGCCCGGATCGCGGCGATCGAGACGCGGAGCACCTGCTGCAGTTCGGCGCCCGCGGTGGCGCGAAGGCCGACCTCGACCGGCCGGTAGCGCAGCAGGTTTCGCTCGATGCCGAGGTGCGAGACATCCCGAACCTGGCCGAACTCCCGATCCCACTCGATCGCGTCCGACAGAGCGGCACGGCGCAGCCAGTCGAAGCGCGGGTAGTCGAGCGACGGCTGGGACGCCTCGATGAGCGCGGTGATGCGCGAGTCGAGCCCGCGCAGGTGCAGGGTGCCCGACGCGGTGCCGGTCGATGCCCGCCAGCCGCCGAGGCCGACGAGGTGGTTCGGGCCGCCGGCTTTGGCGCCCGCGCCGACCGACGAGCGCTTCCAGCCGCCGAACGGCTGACGCTGCACGATCGCACCCGTCGTGCCGCGGTTCACGTAGAGGTTGCCGGCCTGCACGTGGTCGAGCCAGATGCCGAGCTCCTCGGGACTCTGCGTGTACAGGCCCGCGGTCAGCCCGTAGTCGACGGCGTTCTGCAGGGCGATCGCCTCGCCGAGGGTCGCGGCGTGCATGATGCCGAGCACGGGGCCGAAGAACTCCTCGCGATGGAACCGCGACCCCGGCGCCACACCGGTGCGGATGCCCGGCGACCACAGCCGCCCGGCCAGCTCGGGCACGGCGTCGAGCTCCAGCGGCTCGAGCAGCCAGCGCTGTCCCGGCTCGAGCTCGGTGAGCGCCCACTTCAGCTTGCCCTGCGGCATCTCGACGACGGGGCCGATCTCGGTGCGGGGGTCGGCGGGGGTGCCGACGCGCAGCGAGCGGGCGGCATCGACGATCTGCCGGGCGAAGCGCTCCGACCGGCCCACCGACCCGACGAGGATCGCGAGCGACGCCGCCGAGCACTTCTGACCGGCGTGCCCGAAGGCGCTCTTGACCAGATCGGATGCCGCCAGGTCGAGGTCCGCCGTCGCGGTGACGATCATCGCGTTCTTGCCGCTCGTCTCCGCGAGAAGGGGAAGGTCGGGACGC
>NZ_LMPK01000035.1:139978-142904 GCF_001423825.1 Microbacterium sp. Leaf351 | reverse complement strand
GACGAGGCCGTCGGGGAGGCCGATGGTCGCCAGCGCCTCGACGATGACGGCAGCACAGCGCCGCGCCTGAGGGGCGGGCTTGAAGATGACGCCGGACCCGGCGGCGAGCGCGGCGAGCACGCCGCCCGCCGGGATCGCGAGCGGGAAGTTCCACGGCGGGGCGACGACGGTGAGACCGACCGGCTCGAACACCGCACCGGGCACGGCGTCGAGCTCACGGGCGGTGGCGGCGTAGTAGTTCGCGAAGTCGACCGCCTCGCTGACCTCCACGTCGGCCTCGGCGAACACCTTCCCGGTCTCGTCCGCGGCGACTTCGATGAGCTCGGCGCGACGGGCCTCGAGGGCGCGCGCGGCCTGCTGCAGTACGACCGCGCGGTCGGCGGCGGGCACCGAACCCCAGGCGATGCCCGCCTTCCGGGCGCGGGCGATCGCATCCTCGAGGCGTGCGCGGTCGTCGATCCGCGCGGCGCGCAGGGTCACGTCGCCGACGTGCGAGACGCCGATGCGCGCGAAGATCTGCCGCGCCCAGTCGCGGTTCTGCGGCAGCGCGGGGTCGGTGTCGGCCGCGTTACGGAACCCGGGGGCGCCGACCGCATGCTCGCCGCTCTCCTTGAGCGAGAACACCGCGGTCTCGACCAGGTCGGCTCCGCCGAAGCCGCGCACGTCCTCGGCGCCGTCGTGGGCGATGCCCAGCACCGCCTGGGTGAGACCGGCGGAGCCGAGCGGCGGAGCGGGTTCGCGAAGGATCGACGGGTCACCGGATGCGGGCGCGTCGCCGCGCTGCTGGGTGCGCGCGGCACCGGTGCGCAGCGAGGCATCCGACGACCTCTCGAGCGCGGCGAGGAACCTGTCGCGCTCGCGCACCCAGAGGCTCTCGTCGTCGGCGAGCTCGAACGCGGCGGAGAGGAAGTTCTCGCTCGACGCGTTCTCTTCGAGGCGGCGCACGAGGTAGCTGATGGCGACGTCGAACTCGTCGGGGCGCACGACCGGCACGTACAGCAGCACATGACCGACCTCGCGGGTGACCGCCTGCACCTGGCCCTGCGCCATGCCGAGCAGCATCTCGATCTCGATCGCGTCGCGCACGCCGCGTTCGCCGGCGAGCAGCCATGCGTAGGCGACGTCGAAGAGGTTGTGCCCGGCGACACCGAGGCGCACCGCGTCGGCGTGTGCGGGGGTGAGCGCCCAGTCGAGGCAGCGCAGGTAGTTCGCGTCGGTGTCGAGCTTCGTCTCGTAGGGCGCCTGCGGCCAACCGTGCAGCACGGCGTCGACCTTCTCCATGGCCAGGTTCGCGCCCTTCACGAGCCGCACCTTGATGCGCGCGCCACCCGCGGCGACCCGCTCTCCCGCCCACGCGGTCAGCTGCTGCAGCGCGGGCAGCGCGTCGGGCAGGTAGGCCTGCAGCACGATGCCCGCCTCGAGTCCGGCAAGACGTGGATCCTCGAGGATGCGGGTGAACACCGCGATCGTGAGGTCGAGGTCGCGGTACTCCTCCATGTCGAGGTTGATGAACGTGCCGTCGGTGGCGGCGCTGACGTAGAGGGGCAGGAGGCGTTCGACGACGAGGTCGACGGTCTCGTCGAATGCCCACATCGAGATGTGGCTGGCGATCGCGGAGACCTTCACCGACACATAGTCGACGTCGGGGCGGCGGATCAGCTCGTGGATGCCCTCGAGTCGCCGCAGCGCCTCGTGCTCGCCGAGCACGGCCTCACCGAGCAGGTTGAGGTTGAGGCGGGCGCCGTCGGCGCGGAGGGCCGCGAGGGCGGGGCCGAGCTTCTCGGCGCGCGCGTCGACGATGAGGTGGCCGACCATGTCGCGCAGCACGCGCCGCGCGATCGGCACGACGGCAGCGGGCGCCACGGGGGCGAGGGCGCCGCCCGTGCGCACCGCGCTGCGGAGGTACCAGGGCAGGAAGTCGGGCACCAGGGGGGCGATTCGCGACAGATGGGATGCCGCGGCCGCCAGGCTCTCGGGACGCATGACGCCGTCGACGAAGCCGATCGTGAAGGGCAGTCCGTTCGGGTCCCGCAGCACTCCGGCGAGGCGTTCCGCCGCCGGATCGACGTCGGCCGCCGCCGCTTCCCGCACCCACCGGTGCGCGAGCTCGACCGCCTGCCCGCTCAGTTCCGTCCCGACCGCATCCGTCATCTGCCGCACCACGCTTCCGTCCCTTCCACCCTGCCACTCGTGACCCGTGATCCCAGGGTGGCGGCACGCATCCTTCGAGAAAAGCGACTGTTTATGATCAATACACATCGGTCCTATCGAATGGATGCCATGTTCGAACTCCGGCGCCTGCGCATGCTGCACGAGTTCGCGTTGCGCGGCACCCTCGCCGCCGTGGCAGATGCGCTGTCGTACAGCCCGTCGACGATCTCGCAGCAGCTCGACCAGCTTGAGAAGGATGCCGCGGTGCCCCTGTTCGTCGCCGACGGCCGGCGCCTCCGCCTCACCGAGCACGGCGAGCTGCTCGCGGCGTACGCCGAACGAGCCCTCGACGAAGACGAACGCGTGCGCGGCGAACTGGAGGCGCTGCGTCCGGGCGCGGCGCCCGTGCGGGTGGCACTCATGCAGACGGCGGCCCTCGCCCTGCTGCCCGACGCCCTCGCGCTCCTCGCTGCGCGCGAGCCCGACCTGCGCCTCGAGGCGGCCGCCGTGCCGCCCGAGGAGGGCTTGTTCGAGCTGTCCGCCCGACGCTTCGACCTCGTCGTGGCCGAGCAGTACCCCGGTCACACCCGCGCCCACCGCGACGGGCTGACCCGTCGCATCCTCGGTCGCGACCCGATCCGTCTCGCCGTCCCGCGCGGCGACCGGGCACGGGGACTGCGCGACCTCGCCGACCGGCCGTGGGTGCTGGAGCCGGAGGGCACCGCCGCGCGGCAGTGGGCGGTGCAGCAGTGTCGGGCGGCGGGCTTCGAACCGG
>NZ_LMPK01000035.1:135292-139903 GCF_001423825.1 Microbacterium sp. Leaf351 | reverse complement strand
CCCTTCCCGACGCACCGACGCGCGAGGTGTTCGTCGCCACCCGCGCGGCCTCGGGGACGCGTCGGCGCGTGGGCGCCGTCGTCGATGCGCTCGCCGACGCCCTCACCGCGCGCACCTCCGCGGTCGCGGGCGGCGGGCGGGGCGGGGCATCCGCCTGATCAGCCCCAGACGCTCGGTGCGGGGGCCTTCGTCGGCGGCAGCGCCACGTCGAGCGCCCACTCGCTGAGCCACGCCTCGGGGGCGGGCACGGTCGCCGGGTCGATGCCCATGGCCTCGAACACCTCGGAGGTGGGCAGCACCCCGCCGGCTCGTCGCACGAAGCGGGAGCGCACGAACAGTCGGGCGTAGATCTCGCCGCGCACCACCGCGCGGTGCTCGAGATAGATCGCCTTGTCGTCGGCGGAGATCACCTTCGACTCGATGTCGAAGCGCTGCCACAGGTGCAGCGACTTACGGTGGGTGATCGTCGAGCTCGCCACGACCGGGTACCAGCCGCGAGCGCGCATGAGATCCCACAGACCCGAGCGCATGATGAGGTCGAAGCGGCCGAGGTCGAACAACGACAGGTACCGTCCGTTGTTCATGTGCCCCACGAGGTCGAGGTCGGTGGGGAGGGTCGTGAGCCGCACACGGCCCACGAACGAGGCGTCGGCGATGACGCCGTCACGACGCAGACGACGCCGAGCGACGAACAGCACGAGCAGGGTGCGCCAGATCACGTTCACGACCGTGGATCGTACTGATCGTGGATGTCAGCACGCATTCCGTTGTCGGATGCCTACAGGTTCGTGCGGCATGCACAGCCGATTTCGCGGCCCCGCCGCGGCCGGTTAGAGTCTGGCCATGAACGCCGATCTGCAGATCGATCTGATCGTCCGCCCCGTGCGCGACGTCGATGCCGAAGCCCTGGGACGCGTGCACGCCACCTGCTGGCACGAGACGTACGACCACCTCATCAGCAAAGCCGCTCTCGAGAAGGTCTCCCCCCGCCGCCTTGCCGAACTGTGGACCCACTGGGCCGCGCAGGGGCCCGAGTTCCGCATGAGCGCGGCCCTCGTCGACGGCGAGATCGTGGGCTTCGTCGGCTCCGGCCCGGCACGCGACCGCGACGCCCCTCGTGAGCGCGAGCTCTATTTCATCTACCTGCTGAGCGCATGGCAGGGAACCGGCATCGGCCAGCAGCTGTTCGACGCCGCCGTCGACGAGGGCGAGCCGCTCTACCTCTGGGTGGCCTCCGACAACCCCCGCGCGCACCGCTTCTACGAGCGCAACGGGTTCCACCTCGACGGTGACACCCACACGGAGCCCTTCCTCGGTGAGACGCTCACCGAGGTGCGCTTCGTGCGCTGACCCGACGTGCTGCAGATCTGGGCGCTGCCCGGGCTTCCCGAGATCGGTGCGGGCGACGACCTCGTCGCGCTCATCGGGGCGGCGGCATCCGATCAGCTGCGCGATGGGGACATCCTCGTCGTGACGTCGAAGATCGTGTCGAAGGCCGAGGGACGGTTCGTCCTCGCCGACGACCGCGAGGACGCCATCACCGCGGAGACGGTGCGCCTCGTCGCCAGCCGCACCGCCCCCAGCGGCCACACGACGCGCATCGTCGAGAATCGGCTGGGCATCGTCTCAGCCGCGGCCGGCGTCGACGCGTCGAACACCCCCGAGGGCACGGTGCTGCTGCTGCCGGTTGATCCGGATGCCTCGGCCCGCCGCCTCGCCGCGGGGCTGCGGGCCGCGCTCGGGGTCGAGGTGGGGGTGCTCGTCTCCGACACGCTCGGGCGCGCCTGGCGCGAGGGGCAGACGGACCATGCGATCGGCGCCGGTGGCGTGCAGGTGTTCGAGGATCTCCGCGGCGGCGTCGACGCCGAGGGCCGCCCGCTCGTCGTGACGCAGCCGTGCGTGGCCGACGAGCTGTGCGGCGCCGCCGACCTCGTCAAGGGCAAGGCCACGCGGCTTCCCGTCGCGGTCGTGCGCGGGCGCGCGGATCTCGTCGGTGCGCTCGACCGTCCGGGAGCGCGGTCGATCGTCCGGCCGCCGGAGCGGGACTTCTTCCGGCTGGGAGCGGACGAGGCCTACGCCGACGGATATGCCGCGGGCGCGGCATCCGTCATTTCCTGAGCGCGCTCAGCGCGAGCTGACCGACCCGAACAGCTTCGCGATCGGCGCCAGCACGAGGGGCCGCGCCGCGACCCACGCACCGACGATCACGAGCATCGAGACCGCGAAGATCGAGAAGCCGACCCAGTTGACCTCGTCGCTGCCCGCGTACATGTGGTTCAGGTTGCGCAGCGCCCCGGTCGCGAACACCAGCGTCACGTGCACGACGATGAACAGCACGAAGTAGATCATCACGGGGAAGTGCACCTTGCGGGCCCACTCGACCGGGTAGATCTTGTTCAGTCGCGTCGCGTTCTTCGGCCAGATGCCGCTCATGCGCACGCCCGTGATCGCCGCGAGGGGCGCGGCGAGGAACACGGTCGCGAAGTAGGTCAGCTGCTGGATCGAGTTGTAGTTGACCCAGCCGTCCTCGGTCGGCCAGTCGAGCGAGATGTACTTGAGCACCGCGGTGACGGCGTTCGGGAACACCTCCCAGCTGGTCGGCACGATGCGCAGCCACTGACCGGTGACGAACAGGAGCACGACGAACACGAGTCCGTTGACGAGCCACAGGATGTCCAGCGACTGGTGCAGCCACAGCGCGATGCTGATCTTCCGCTTCGGGTTCCAGCGCGGGCTCCAGAACGCCGGCGGCTTCTTCTGGTGCCGTACCTGCAGCCCCGAGCGGATGATCAGCACCATCAGGAACACGTTGAAGAAGTGCTGCCAGCCGACCCACGCGGGGAAGCCGACCGGTGCGCCCACCGGCAGGTGGTATTCGCCGGGGTAGGTGGCGACCCAGTCGCGCAGTGCGTCGAGGCTCAGCAGCCAGCGCACCGCGAACACGACCATCGCGCCCGCGAACAGCAGACCCACGACCGTGACGATCGCCGCGCCGACCCACTGACCGGCGGTGAACGGACCGATGCGACGCGGCTCCGGCTTCGGCGCGGGACGCTCGAACGCGTAGCGCCCCGGGAACACCGTGGGGGTGAAGGGCAGCGGACCGGCGGCGACGCGCGCGGCGATCGAGTCGGGGGCGGTGGGGGCTTCCGGGGCGAGGGCTGCGGGGGCGAGGGCCGCGGTGTGCGCGATCTCCGGAGAATCGACCGCCGCGGGGCCTGCGGACGACGCCACAGCCTCAATCTCCGGAGTTGCGGTCGGGTCGGATGCCGCGGCGACCGGTGCACCCGGGGCGAAGCCCGCGGGCGGCCACGGGTCTCCGCCGGCGACGCGCGGGAGTCCGCGGCGCAGAGGCACGTCGCTCGCAGCGGCGGCGCGGGTGGTGGCGGTGCTCGGGGATGCGGCGGTGTAACCGGTCGGCGCGACGGCGGCCACCGGCGCGGGAACCGTCACGTCACCGACCGAAGGCGGTGCCGCGACAGGGACCTCGGCGGCATCGGTCGTCGCCGCGGCGATCGGGGCCGCGCCCGCAGGAGGCCACGGCTCCCCGCCCGGCGTGCGCGGCAGGCCGCGGCGCAGGGCGCGAGCCGGGCCGGCCGCGGCGGGCGCCGATGCGGCAGCCGACGCCGCGGGGGCAGCACCGGCGGCGGGGACGGCGGCAGCCGGGGCACCGTGCTCGATCTCCGGAGAAATCGGGTCGGAGGCGGTCGGCAGCCCAGCAGACGGCGAATTCTCCGGAGTTACGGCTCGCGCCTCCGCGGTCGGGGCCGCGACACCCGCGACCGCCGCGACCGAGGGGGCCGCGGCATCCGTCACCGCGACGGCCGCGTCGATCGGGGCCTCGCCCGCGGGCGGCCAGGGGTCGCCACCGGGCGTGCGCGGCAGCCCGCGGCGCACCGTGCGCGCGTAGGTCGCCACGCTCAGGCCTTCCGCGCCTCGAGGGCGCTGATCAGCTGGGGCACGACCGTGAACACGTCGCCGACGATACCGAAATCGGCGATGTCGAAGATCGGGGCGTCGCCGTCCTTATTGATCGCGACGATCGTCTTGGCGGTCTGCATACCGGCCTTGTGCTGGATCGCCCCGGAGATGCCGAGCGCGATGTACAGCTGCGGCGAGACCGACACCCCGGTCTGGCCGACCTGGTACGACTGGGGCACGTAGCCGGCGTCGACGGCCGCGCGGGAGGCGCCGACCGCGGCGCCCAGCACATCGGCGAGCTGGTCGACGAGCGCGAAGTTCTCGCCCGATCCGATGCCCCGGCCGCCCGAGACGACCTTGGCGGCGCCGCGCAGCTCGGGCCGGCTCGACGTGGCCTGCGCCGGCTCGACGGCGGTGACGGATGCCGCGGCCCTACCCGATGCGGCGACCTCGAGGGCGACGCTCTGGACGGTCTGCGCCTCGGCGCGCGCGTCGATCGCCCCCTGACGCACCGTGATGACCGGCGCGCCGAACGTGGCGGCCGAGTCGACGTTGTATGCGCCGCCGTAGACGGAGTGGTGGGCGACGACGCCCTCGGCGTCGCGCGAGACGCCGACCGCGTCGACGGCGAGCGCCGAGCGGGTGCGGGCGGCGAAGCGGGCGGCGGCGTCGCGGCCGTCGAGGGAGTGG
>NZ_LMPK01000035.1:134627-135266 GCF_001423825.1 Microbacterium sp. Leaf351 | reverse complement strand
GGTCGGCACGATGAGCACGGCGGTCGCCCCGAGAGCCGCGGCATCCGCTGCCAGTTCGGCGTTCTCGTGCACGACGAGCGCGACGGGGGTGCCCACCTGGGCGGCGGCGCCGAGGAGTCCGGCGGACGAGCTGGCGAGCTCCCCCGACGGGGTCACGTCGAGCAGCACGAGGATGGTGTCGGGCGCGAAGTCGGTCATCGTCGTCTTCCTCAGGCCAGTCGGTTCGAGATCAGGTATTCGGCGAGCTTGGTGCCGGCGTCGCCCTCGTCGACGATCCTGGTCCCGGCCGCGCGGGCCGGCTTCTCCGAGATCGCGATGACGATCGATCGGGATGCCGCGGCATCCGTCGCGTCGACGTCGAGGTCCGCGAGGCTCCAGGTCTCGTACGGCTTCTTCTTGGCCGCCATGATGCCCTTGAAGTTCGGGAAACGGGCGTCGGGCAGGCGCTCGGTGATGGAGATGACGGCGGGCAGGGTCGCCGAGACCGTGGTGGTCGCGCCGTCGATCGCCCGCTCGCCGGTGACGACGCCGTCGCCGATCTCGACCGTGCTGAGGCTGGTGGCCGCCGGCACGTCGAGCAGCTCGCCGAGCATCGAGGCGATGACACCGCCCGAGCCGTCGGTCGACTGGTTTCCGGCG
>NZ_LMPK01000035.1:132973-134585 GCF_001423825.1 Microbacterium sp. Leaf351 | reverse complement strand
GACCGAGAGCACGACGACCTCGGTGCCCGGGTTCTTGTCGGCGTAGCTCAGCGCGACCTCGAGGGCACGCTCACCGATCTCGTCGATGACCGCATCGCTCGCGGCGCGATCCGCGAGCCCGGTCTCGAGAGACAGCTTGCGGTCACCGTAGGTGTCGGGGACTTCTTTGACCAGCACGACGATCTTCACGGGGCACTCCTTACGCCATCGCAGAGTCTAACGGAATCACGGCGAACGATGACACTGAGTCTCACCGATGATGGAACTCGGGCGCACGCTTCTCACGGAAGGCGGTCATGCCCTCCTTCTGGTCCTCAAGCCCGAACAGCGAGACGAACACCCGGCGCTCGAACCGCAGTCCCTCGGTCAAGGTCGACTCGCGCGCGACGCGCAGCGCCTCCTTCGCCGCGTAGACGACCGGCAGCGACTTCGCCGCGATCTCGTCGGCGACCGTCTGAGCCACCTCGAGCAGCTCGGCGGCGGGAACGACCCGGGAGGCGAGGCCCGCACGTTCCGCCTCGACCGCGTCGATCGTGCGCGCCGTGAGCACGAGATCGGCCGCCTTGTACGCGCCGACCGCGCGCGGCAGCCGCTGCGTGCCGCCGAGCCCCGGAATCACGCCCAGGTTGATCTCAGGCTGCCCGAAGCGGGCGGTGTCGGCCGCGAGGATGATGTCGCACGTCATCGCGAGCTCGCACCCGCCGCCGAGGGCGAAGCCCGCGACCGCCGCGACGAGCGGCGTGCGCAGCTGCGAGAGGCGCTCGAGTCCCGCGAAGGGGTTCCCCTGCTCCATCTCCAGCGGCGTCTTGTCGGCCATCTCCTTGATGTCGGCGCCGGCGGCGAAGGCCCGCTCGGAGCCGGTGATGACGATGCATCCGATCTGGTCATCGGCGTCGAAATCGGATGCCGCCGCCCCCAGCTCGCTCGCGAGCTGGGCGTTCAGCGCGTTGAGCGCGTGCGGGCGGTTCAGGGTGATCCACCCGACGCGCCCTCGGCGCTCGACCAGGATCGTCTCGTACTCGGCCATGGGTCCTCCCGTCTGCGGGGCACCCTCATCGGTGCGCACATCTTCGATCCTGCCGCGCCGAACGTGGGATGGCGAGCGCCGATGAGCCATCGATGAGATGGTGCGGAATCGGGCCTGCGAAACCTGTGAACGAACTGATAGCGCAAGCCCCTATGATCAGCGGCGATCGCGTGGGGCGATTGTTGGGCATCAGCTTGTCCGTTCGCGANGTCATGGGCTCGGTCGTCGCGCTCGGCGCGCTGCTGGGCTCTCTGATCGCGGCGGCGCCCATCGTGGCCGCGCCCGCACTGGCGCAGAACGCGGCGCCCTATCGGGATTGCACGGCGTTGCCGCCCAATCTCGTCGACAACTGCGGTTTCGAACAGGCGCCCGTCGGCGACGAGATCGTGCCGGGATGGGGAGTCACCTTCGGCGACGGATCGGAGTCGGCGCTCACGCTCGGCCCGACGACCGAGCTCCCGCATTCGGGCAGCGGGGTGCTCGTCTTCCAACCGGCGGGCGGGAACGACCCCGACACGGTCACGCAGTCGCTGCCCCACCTGCAGCCGTCGAGCACCTACCAGTTCGGCGTCTGGTGGTACGGCG
>NZ_LMPK01000035.1:130674-132915 GCF_001423825.1 Microbacterium sp. Leaf351 | reverse complement strand
CCGCCGCCAGCGGCACGCCGCGCATTGTGCTGTCCGCCTCGGGGGCATCGACCTACGTGCGCGTCGACGACGTCGCAGTCGCCCAGGTGCCGTCGGCGCCTGTGGCCCCGACGAACGTCAGCGCGACAGCCGGCGACGCGTCCGCGACTGTCTCCTTCCACGCGCCCGCGAACACGGGCGGGCTTCCGATCACGGCGTACACAGTGACGTCCTCGCCCGGAGGATTGACGAGTGTCGGATGCTCCAGCTCCCCCTGCACGGTGAGCGGGCTGACCAACGGCACACCGTACACGTTCACCGTCACTGCCTCGAACCTCGCAGGCACGAGTCCCGCCTCGAGCGCCTCGTCGTCGGTCACCCCGGCGGCTGAGCAGTCGATCACTTTCGCGCAGCCGGAGACCCAGACCTACGGCACCCCGTTCACGGCGGTGGCCACGTCGGACTCCGATCTGCCGGTGAGCTTCTCCAGCACCACGGACGCCGTCTGCACCGTCACCCCCTCGGGCGTCACGACGTTCCACGCGAACGGCACGTGCACGATCGACGCGGACCAGGCCGGTAACGACGCGTTCCTTCCGGCGACGACGGTCGAGCGCAGCTTCCAGGTCGACCCGGGCACGCCGGGCGCCCCGACCATCACCTCGGTGACCACGGCGTCGGGGTCCGTCACGGTGTCGTTCACTCCGCCGACCGAGACCGGCCGCAGCCCGATCGTCGGATACCTCGTCTCCGCGGGCCAGCGCTCCCAGGAATGCGATGCGTCCCCGTGCACCGTCAGCGGGCTCGTGAACGGATCTGCCTACGAGGTCTCGGTCGCCGCCCAGAACGAGCTGAACACCGGCCCCGCGGCGCAATACGAAGGAACCGTGACTCCGCTCGCCACGCAGACGATCGAGTTCGCGAACCCGGGGAGCCTTCCCTTCACGATGACGGCCAATCTCATGGCTCGAGCCACCTCGGACCTTCCGGTGACGTTCACGACACTCACCCCGGACGTGTGCACGGTGACCCGTGCGGGCGGACTGACTCCCGTGAGCGCGGGCGACTGCACCATCGCCGCGCACCAGGACGGCGATGACGCGACGGCGCCTGCTCCCGAGGTGGATCAGACGTTCTCGATCACGGCCGTCGCCTCCGACGCCGTGCGGTTGAGCGAGGGCTGGTCCGGCGACACGACCGTGAGCATCGCGTTCGCTCCTCCGGTGAACACCGGTGGCGCGCCGATCCTGTCGTACTCGGTGACCGCTCGCGGCGGCACGGCACCCGTCACGATCAGCTGCGCAGGGTCGCCGTGCACGATCACGGGCCTCGTCAACGGCACGGCCTACACCGTCGCCGTCGTTCCGGTGACGTCGGCGGGCAACGGAGCGTCCGTGTTCTACCGCGGGCGGCTCACGCCGCACGGCTCGCAGACGATCTCGGTCGTCGGCGCACCGGAGTCGGGGTACACCGGGACGACCGTGACCCTCGCGGCCACCGCCACCTCGGGTCTCCCGGTCACGGC
Organism: Microbacterium sp. Leaf351; assembly: GCF_001423825.1. NCBI lineage: Bacteria > Bacillati > Actinomycetota > Actinomycetes > Micrococcales > Microbacteriaceae > Microbacterium > Microbacterium sp. Leaf351. Next base: position 131,411 of record NZ_LMPK01000035.1, on the reverse strand, counting down.
AGAGCTGGGCGACGCCGGCGACCCCGGAGCGTGCTCCGTCAGCGGACTCACCATCAGCCTCCTCACTCCGGGCACCTGTGTGGTCGGGCTGATCCAAGCGGGTGACGCGGCCTACAGCCACGCGGTCCCCGTGGTGGTGTCGATCGTCGTCACCACCGCACCGGCGTCGGCGCTCACCGTCCCCTCGGGCCCGGTGACGACGGGCAGCGACCAGACCTTCACCGCGTCCGGGCTGCTGCCCGGAACCGATGCGACGTTCGTGCTGCACTCGAACCCCATCGTGCTCGGTACCGTCACGGTCTCGTCCACCGGTGTCGCGACGCTCACGACCGCGCTCCCCTCGGGCGTGACGGGGTCGCACACGGTGATCGTGACGGGAACCTCGGCCGACGGCACCGCGGTGACGCTGTCCCAGGGCATCACCATCGCCGACCCGGCCGCGACGCTCCCGCGCACCGGCGCTCCGGACCTCTCGGGGCTGCTCGTCCTCGCCGGGGCAGCGCTGCTCGGCGGCGCCGTGCTGCTGTTGATGACGCGCCGGCGACGAGCGCACTGATGACATGACGAGGGGGTGGATGCCGCGGCATCCACCCCCTCGTCATGTCCACGTCAGTCGGCGGACTCCGCCTCGCGGCTCGCCGCCGCACGGTCGGCCGCCGAGGCGACGTACCCGTCGATGTGCCGCTCGTCGGGACCGTTGTAGGCCGACAGCGGACGGATGAGCGCGTTGGCGGCGG
>NZ_LMPK01000035.1:126201-130583 GCF_001423825.1 Microbacterium sp. Leaf351 | reverse complement strand
GTCGTAGAGCGCGGCGAGGTCACGGGCGTCGTAGTACTCCACGAGGTCGTCGAGGGCGGCCTTCATGGTCGGCACGCGCGAGTCGCCCTTCTTGTAGACCCGGTGCCCGAAGCCCATGATCTTGCGCTTCGCGGCGAGGGCCTCGTCGAGCCACGGGCCGACGTTGTCTGCCGTGCCGACCTCGTCGAAGATGTGCATGACGGCCTCATTGGCCCCGCCGTGCAGGGCGCCCTTGAGCGCACCGATCGCACCGACGACCGCAGAGTAGAGGTCGGAGGTGGTCGACGTGATCACCCGTGAGGTGAACGTCGAGGCGTTGAACGAGTGCTCCGCGTACAGGATCATCGACACGTTGAACGCGTCGACGACGATGTCGGCCGGCTCTTCGCCGAACGTCATCCACAGGAAGTTCGCCGCGTAGCCGAGGTCGTCCCGCGGCGGCACCGGCTGCTGACCGCGGCGGCGGCGCTGGTCGTAGGCGACGATCGCGGGGATCTTCGCGAACAGCAGCTGCGCCTTGGCGAGGTCGGCGGCGGGCGAGTTGTCGGATGCCGCGGCATCCTGCGCGCCGAGGACCGACACCGCTGTGCGCACGACGTCCATCGGGTGCGACTCGAGCGGCAGCAGGTCGATCACCGTCTTCACGTCGGCGTCGAGCCCGCGGTGCGTGCGCTCGAACCCCTCGAATGCGGCGAGGGCCGCGGCATCCGGCAGATCGCCGTTCCACAGCAGCAGGGCGACGGACTCGAACGACTGGGTCGCCGCGAGCTCCTGCACCGGGTAGCCGCGGTACAGCAGGCTGTTGGTGTCGGGGTTGACCTTGCTGATCGCGGTGTAGTCGACCGTGACCCCGGCGAGGCCCTTCTTGATCTCGATCTCGGACATGTCTGCTCCTTCGCGGACGTCAGCGGGTGATCTGGAAGTTGAACACCGAGGTGTCGAAGTGGTTGTAGTCCTCGTAGTCCACCAGGTCGTAGAGGTCGGCGCGATGCTGCATCTCGCCGAGCTTCGACGTGAGGTGGCCGTCGTCGACGAGGGTGTCGAGCGCACGGCCCGCGGCACCCATGGCGATGCGCAGCAGCGACACCGGCCAGATGACGATGTTCACTCCCACGTCCCGCAGCTGGTCGACGCTGAACAGGTCGCTCTTGCCGAACTCGGTCATGTTGGCGAGGATCGGCACGTCGACGGCGTTGCGCACCGCCTCGAACTCGCCGAGGTCGCGCATCGCCTCGGGGAAGATCGCGTCGGCCCCGGCGTCGACGAGCGCCTTGGCGCGGTCGATCGCGGCATCGAGCCCCTCGACGGCACGGATGTCGGTGCGCGCCATGATGAGGAAGTTCGGGTCACGACGGGCATCGGATGCCGCGCGGATGCGCTTGATCGCGGTGTCCTGGTCGACGACCGCCTTGCCGTCGAGGTGACCGCACCGCTTGGGGTTGATCTGGTCCTCGATGTGGGTGCCGGCGATGCCGGCGTCCTCGAGGGTCTGGATCGTGCGGGCCACGTTCATGGGCTCGCCGAAGCCGGTGTCGGCGTCGATGATCGCCGGCAGCTCGGTCATGCGGGCGATCTGCTGGCCGCGGCCGGCGACCTCGGTGAGGGTCGTGAGGCCGATGTCGGGCAGCCCGAGGTCGGCGGAGAGCACCGCACCCGAGATGTAGACGCCCTCGAAGCCCTTGCGCTCGATGAGCCGGGCCGAGAGCGGGTTGAACGCGCCCGGGAACCGCAGCAGCTCGCCGGTGGCGAGCCGCTCGCGGAACAGGCGCCGCTTCTCGGCGGCGGGGGTCTGGCTGTACAGCATCAGAAGAGTCCCTTCGGGGCGGGGGCGGAGGCGAGCACGCCGGGGGCCGCGACGATCGACAGCTCGCGCACTTCGGCCGGGGTCAGCTCGGGCAGGCGCTCGGCGAGGTCGAGGAAGCGCTCGATCTCGTCGGCGGTGAGCACGGGCTCGGCGAGCAGCCGGAACTTCGCGACGTAGTCGGGGCGGGTGAAGGGGCGGGCGCCGAGCGGGTGGGCATCGGCCACGGCGATCTCGTCGACGATGGTCTCGCCGTTCGCGAGGCGGATCTCCACGCGGCCGCCGAACGCCTTCTCGTCGGGGTCCTCCGAGTGGTAGCGGCGGGTCCACTCGGCGTCCTCAGCGGTGGTGACCTTGTGCCACAGCGCCACCGTGTCAGGGCGGGCCGCGCGCGCGGGCAGGTAGGAGTCGACGTGGTGCCACGCGGCATCCTGCAGGGCGACCGTGAAGATGTAGGGGATCGAGTGGTCGAGGGTCTCGCGGGAGGCCGCAGGGTCGTACTTCTGCGGGTCGTTCGCGCCCGAGCCGATCACGTAGTGCGTGTGGTGGCTGGTGTGCAGCACGATCGCCTCGATGTTCTCGGGGTCGCGCAGCTCGGGCCGCGCGGTGCCGAGCTTGCGGGCGAGGTCGATCCACGCCTGCGCCTGGTACTCGGCGGAGTGCTCCTTCGTGTACGAGTCGAGGATGGCCCGCTTCGCCTCGCCGCGGTCGGGGAGCGGCACGTCGTAGGCGGCATCCTTCCCGTCGAGGAGCCATGCGATCACGCCGTCCTCGCCCTCGTAGATCGGCGCCGGGCTGGTCTCGCCGCGCATCGCGCGGTCGACCGCCTCGACGGCCATCTTGCCGGCGAAGGCGGGGGCGTGGGCCTTCCACGTGGAGATCTCGCCCTTGCGGGACTGCCGGGTCGCGGTGGTGGTGTGCAGCGCCTGGCCGACGGCCTGGTAGATCGTCTCGACCGGCAGGCCGAGAAGGCTGCCGATGCCTGCCGCAGCGGAGGGGCCGAGATGGGCGACGTGGTCGATCTTGTGCTTGTGCAGCGAGATGGCGCGCACGAGGTCGATCTGGATCTCGTACCCGGTGGCGATGCCGCGCAGCAGCTGTGCGCCGGTCGCGCCGACGTGCTGGGCGACGGCGAGGATCGGCGGGATGTTGTCGCCGGGGTGCGAGTACTCGGCGGCGAGGAAGGTGTCGTGGTAGTCGAGCTCGCGCACCGCGACCCCGTTGGCCCAGGCCGCCCACTCGGGGCTCGTCGTGCGCTCGAGGGCGCAGCCGAAGACCGTGGAACCCGGGCCCGACACGGACACCGGGTGATCGAGCGCCTGCTGGCGGGCCGCACTCACCGGCCCGCGGGTGAGGGATGCCGCGGCCACCGCGGCGTTGTCGATGATGCGGTTGATGATCATGTCGGCCACCTCGTCGGTGACAGCGACCGGGTCGGCGGCGACCTCGGCGATCTTCCAGGCGAGCTGGTCGGTGCGGGGAAGCTCTTCGTCGCTGCGGTAGACGCGGACGTGGTGGGTGACGGTCATGCTGCTCCTTGATCGGCGGGGTGGGCGGGCTCGGCGACGGATGCGTCGGCGGATGCGGCGTCGGCGGCGAGCGAGGCGAGGATGCTGGTGAGCGCGTTGTGCAGGTGCACGTGCGTGGCGTGGGCGGCGAGGTCGGCGTCGCGCCGGGCGATCGCGTCGGCGATGACGCGGTGCTCGGCGACCGAGGCGGCGAGGCGTTCGGGCTTGTCGCGGGCGAGCCGGCGCACGCGCACGAGGTGGGTGCGCACGGTGCGCAGGGCCGCCACCAGGTAGTCGTTGCCGACGGCGGCGTCGAGCGCGGCGTCGAACCGGGCGATGAGCGCGTAGTAGGCGTCCCGCCCCTCGCCGCCCTCGAGGCGGGCGTGGTCGAAGTCGGCGGCGAACGCCGCGAACACGGCCGCGTCGGCGCGCTCGGCGGCGAGGCGCGCCTGGGTCTCCTCCAGCGCTCGGCGGATCTCGAAGAGCGCACGGATGTCGGCGGCATCCACCCCCGTGACGACGGTCACGCGCGGCGAGGCCTGCGTGACGAGGCCGTCGGCGGCGAGGCGCGCGAGCGCCGCGCGCAGCGGAGTGCGGCTCACCCCGAGGCGGGCGGACTGGGCGGGCTCGGCGAGCACCGTGCCGGGGGCGAGGGCTCCGGACTGGATTTCATCGAGGAGGGTCGTGTAGGTGTGATCGCTGGCGCGCATGCCGCTCCTCCCTCGTCGCTGGCCATCGTTAGTGTATACACTCAGCCCCTGATTCCGCCAGCAGGTTCGAGCAGGTCGCGCTCTGCGTATACGCAGGGGACCCGCGCCGCCGGCGCCGCCCGGGCGTAGGCTGGCGGCATCCGCCCTGCCGCGAAGGAGCTCCCATGGCCGAAGCCGTCATCGTCGACGTCGTGCGCACCGGATCGGGTCGGGGAAAGCCCGGCGGAGCGCTCTCGGGCACGCACCCCGTCGACCTGCTCGCGACCGTGCTCACCGCGCTCGTCGACCGCACCGGCATCGACCCGGCCCTCGTCGACGATGTGATCGGCGGCTGCGTCGCGCAGGTCGGCGAGCAGTCCTCCA
>NZ_LMPK01000035.1:113831-126191 GCF_001423825.1 Microbacterium sp. Leaf351 | reverse complement strand
CCGCCAGTGCGGGTCGAGCCAGCAGGCGGCGACGTTCGCGGCGCAGGCGATCATCTCCGGCAGCCAGGACATCGTGATCTCCTGCGGCGTCGAGTCGATGAGCCGCCTCCCGCTCGGCACCTCCGCGATCGGCCGCGACGTGCTCGGACCGCGCCTGCGGGAGCGCTACCCCGACGGCCTCGTGCACCAGGGCATCTCGGCCGAGCTCATCGCGGCGCAGTGGAACCTCTCGCGCGCGCAGCTCGACGACGTCGCCGCGCTCTCCCACGCGCGCGCCGCGGCGGCCGCGGCATCCGGTCTGTTCGACGACGAGATCGTGCCGGTGACGGTGACGGATGCCGCGGGCTCCCCCGTCGTGCACCGCACCGACGAGACCGTGCGGGCGGCGACCACCGCCGGCGGGCTCGCGGGTCTGCCGGCGTCGTTCGTCGACGAGGCGATCGCGGCGCGGTTCCCGCAGATCGGCTGGCGGGTGACCGCGGGCAACTCGTCGCCGCTCACCGACGGCGCCTCGGCCGCGCTCATCATGTCGCGCGAGGCCGCACAGCGCCTGGGGCTGCGACCCCGCGCCCGCTTCGTCGGCTTCTCGGTCGTCGGCGACGACCCGATCATGATGCTGACGGGACCGATCCCGGCGACCGCGAAGGTGCTGCAGCGCACGGGTCTGTCGATCGACGACATCGACGCGTTCGAGGTCAACGAGGCGTTCGCGTCCGTGCCGCTCGCCTGGCTCGCCGAGACCGGCGCCGACCCCGCGCGGCTCAACCCTCGGGGCGGCGCGATCGCCCTCGGACACGCCCTCGGCTCCTCGGGCACGCGGTTGCTCACGACCCTCGTCGGCGAGCTGGAGGCGACGGGCGGCCGGTTCGGCCTGCAGACGATGTGCGAAGGCGCGGGCATGGCGAATGCGACGGTCATCGAGCGACTGGATTGACACGGTCCGCACTCTTCACAGTTTTGTGAAATCGGCGTAGCTTCAGCGCCATGAGCGATGTCATCCGCACCACCGGACTCGTGAAGCGCTACGGGCGCCAGAACGCCCTCGACGGCCTCGACCTCGCGGTCGGCGCCGGCGATATCCACGGCTTCCTCGGACCCAACGGGGCCGGCAAGTCGACCACCATCCGCATCCTCCTGGGGCTTGCCCGCGCGAGCGGCGGCACCGCGGCGGTCTTCGGCCGCGACCCGTGGCGCGACGCGGTGGCACTGCACCGGCGACTCGCGTATGTGCCGGGCGACGTGAACGTGTGGCCGAACCTCTCCGGCGGCGAGTCGATCGACGTACTCGCCCGCCTGCGCGGCGCCGACACCCGCTCGGCCGCCTACCGCACCGAGCGCGAGCGCCTCGAGCACGTGTTCGCGTTCGACCCGCGCAAGAAGGGCCGCGCGTACTCGAAGGGGAACCGGCAGAAGGTGGCGCTCATCGCGGCCTTCAGCGTGCCCGCCGAGCTCTACATCCTCGACGAGCCGACGAGCGGCCTCGACCCGCTCATGGAGGTCGTGTTCCGACGCGAGGTGACCCGGGTGAAGGATGCCGGCGCCACCGTGCTGCTCTCGAGCCACATCCTCTCCGAGGTCGAGCAGCTGTGCGACCGGGTGAGCATCATCCGCGCCGGGAAGGTCGTGGAGGCCGGCACGCTCGCGGACCTCCGGCACCTGACCCGCACCGAGGTGTCGTTCGACGCGGCGGGCACGACCGCCGACGGCATCGCCGAGGCCCACGACGTGAGCGTCGCCGACGGCCGGGTGCGGTTCACCGTCGACAGCGACGCCGTGGCATCCGTGCTGCCCGAGCTCGCGACCCGTCGGGTGACGGGCCTGCGCATCGAGCCGCCCTCGCTCGAGGAGCTCTTCCTGCGGCACTACGGTGACGACCTCACTGCCGGGTCGACGCGATGATCACCCTGCTGCGCCAGCGGCTGCGGCGCGACCTCTGGCAGTTCGTCATCTGGATCGGCGGCACCGCCGTGCTCGCGGCGTTCACGGTCTCGGCCGTGAACGGGTCGTACGGCACCGAGACGGACCGCGTGAACCTGCTCGCCACCGCGGCCGCGAACCCCGTCATCATGCTGTTCCGCGGGCTGCCGTCGGGCGCGGACCTCGGCGCGTTCACGGGGTTCCTGATCCTCCCGTTCCTCGCGATGATGGCCGCGTTCATGAGCTCCTTCATGGCCGTGCGCCACACCCGCGCCGACGAGGACGCCGGCCGCACCGAGCTCGTGGCCGCGACCCCCGCCGGGCGCGTCGCCCCGCTGGTCGCGACGATCGTGCACGGCCTCATCGCCAACGCGCTGCTCGCCATGCTCGTCGCCGTCGCGTTCCTCGCGTGCGGGCTGCCCGCCACCGGCAGCCTCGTCGCCGGTCTCGGCAGCGGAGCGCTCGGGTTCTTCGCCTACGGGGTCGGACTGATCGGCGCGCAGGTCTTCGCGTCGGGCCGCAGCGCCAACGCGTTCGGCGTGTGGGTGATGCTCGTCGCCTACCTGGTGGCGGGGCTCGGCAACGCGCTCGGCACACCCTCCGCCGACCTCCAGCGCATCCAGAGCGCCCCGCTCGCCTGGTTCTCGCCGTACGGGTGGATCGAGAACGCGCGACCCTGGGCCGACGACAACCTGTGGCCGGTCGCGCTCTGCGCACTCGTCGCGGCCGGGCTGGCCGCGGCATCCGTCGCCCTGCAGTCGGTGCGCGACCTTGGCGAGAGCCTGCTGCCCGAACGGCGGGCGCGCGCGACGGCCGGCGCGGCACTGTCGAGCTCGACCGGGCTCGTATGGGCGCTCACGTGGCCGGCGATCCTCGGCTGGGCGATCGGGGGCTTCGTGTCGGGGCTACTCGCGACGAGCCTGTCGTCGGTGCTGTCCCAGGCGGCGACCCAGCTGCCGTCCGTCGAGCAACTGCTCGCCGCGCTGACGCAGGGCGGCTCGCTCGCGGTCGGCGCGATCGTCATCTTCTTCACGCTCGTGGGTGTGCTCGCTGCCTGCTGCGGCGTGCAGATCGTCGGGCGCGCTCGCCAGGAGGAGGCGCACGGCACGGTCGAGGCTCTGCTCGCGACCCCGGTCGGGCGGGTGCGCTGGCTGGCCGACTACGTCGCGATCGCCACGATCGGCGCGGCGGCGACCGTCGGCGGCGCGATCGTCGGGGCGGCGGCGGGCCTGGCCGGACAGAGCGCGCCCGACTGGTCGCTGTTCGGTGACGCGGTGGTCGTCGGCGCCGGGCAGTTCGTCGCCGCGCTGGTGTTCATCGTGGTCACGGCGCTCGTGCTCACGGTGCTGCCCCGGGCGACGCTCGCCGTCGGCTGGACGCTCGTCGGGCTGGCCACGGTCGTCGGCCTCTTCGGCCCGCTCTACCGGCTGCCCGACTGGATCGTGCACCTTGCGCCGATCGCCGCGGCGCCCACCGTCACCGGCTCGGGAACCGACGTGCAAGGGCTGTGGTGGCTGGTGGCCGCGGTCCTCATCGGAGGTGCGGCATCCCTGGCCCTCATGCGGCGCCGCGAACTGGCCGGTGACGGATGACGCTCCCCGCCCATCGCGCCCTTGAGCCCGCCGAGCAAGCCGCGGCCATGATGACCGCGGCCGGCATGGCACGGATGCCGGCCCGCGTGATGATGGCGCTCGTCGCGGCCCCGGCCACGGGGTACACGGCGGCCGAGCTCGCCGACCGCCTCGGAGTGAGCCCCGCGGCGGTGTCGGGGGCGGTGCGCTACCTGGTGACACTGCGTTTCGTGCACCGACGCTCTGTTCCCGGCGACCGCCGCGATCGCTACGAGATCGTGCAGGACGGCTTCTACAGCTCCGTCGCCCTCAACGCGCCCGTGTACGCGCGCCTCGCGACCGCCATCGACGAGATCGGCGACGCCCAGGACGACACCGACGCCGACGCGGTCGCCCGGGCACGCGATCTCGCGGAGTTCTTCCGCTTCCTCGCCGAGCGCATGCCCGCGCTCATCGACGAATGGCGGGCGCGCGGCGGCGCATAGCGCGGTTCCTCAGGCGCCGCCCAGACGGGCGCGCAGCGCGACGAGCGCGGGACGCTGAGCGGCGACGAGCAGGCGCTCCGCGTCGGCCGGTGCCGCCCACGCGATCCGGTCGACCTCGGGGAAGCGCGCGACGCGCCCCGAGCGCGGCGGCCACTCCATCTCGAACTCGCCGAAGACGAGATCGGATGCCTCCCACTCCCCCGCGGCGACGGCGAACACCGTCACGCGCTTGCCGCTGCCGTACCGGAACTCCCCCAGCAGCACACGATCGCCCGCGGGCGGGTCGACGCCCAGTTCCTCGCGGAACTCGCGGACCGCGGCATCCGCCGGCGTCTCGGCGTCGGGATCGAACTCGCCCTTCGGAAGCGACCACGCCCCCTCGTCGCGGCGCGACCAGAACGGGCCACCCATGTGCGCGATGAGCACCTCGAGCCCGGCCGCACCGCGGCGGTGCACGAGCAGACCGGCGGAGACGGCAGGGGGCACGGGGTCAGGCTAGACCCCGCACCCCGGCACGGTCATGCCGTCGGAGACGCAGCCTCCTCGCGTGCGGCGACGAGCGCGTCGAGCAGACGATGGGTGTCGGCGAGCTGGTCGTTCCAGACGGCGCGCACGATGTCGATGCGGTCGTCGGCCTCCTGCAAGCGGCCGAGGTAGTCGGCGACGGGCGCGAAGCCTTCGGCGGATGCCTCGTGCAGCCCGATGATGCGCAGCACGACCTTCGACTGCACGCCGTAGACCGGAAGCTGCGGCCCCCGCGGAGCGGAGAGCCCGACGTAATACAGCTTCTCGAGCCCCTGCGGCACGATGCCCGCGGCGAAGCGCAGCGGGGTGCCGGACCGGCGGGGCACGAGTGCGTCGTCGAGGAACGGCAGGGAGGCGTGGAAGCCCGTCGCCCACAGGATCGTCTCGTACTCCCGCGAGGTGCCGTCGGTGAACGTCACCGACGTGCCCTCGATGTCCGCGATGCCGGGGACCACGCGCACACGACCGTGGTGGATCCAGTACAGCAGCAGGTCGTTGACGACCGTGCGGCCCTCGGCGAGCGTGCGGTAGGCGGGCTCCGGCAGACCCGGGTAGTCCTTCCACTCGCCGATCGACACCCGTGCGAGCAGGCGTGCGATGAGGTCCTGCTCGTCGGCGGAGAACTGCGCCATCCACGTCACCTCCTGCCGCGGCACCCCGAAATAGCTCTTCGGCTGGAAGTACATGCCCTCGCGCACGACGATGTCGGCGTCGATGCGGTGCTGCGCGGCGTCCACTGCGAGGTCGCAGCCCGAGTTGCCCGCACCGACGACGAGCACGCGGTCGCCGACGATGTCGTCGGTGTTGTGGTAGCGACCCGAGTGCAGCTGCGTGCCGGTGAAGCGTGCGGCGATCGCGGGCACCTTCGGGTCCCAGAGGTGACCGTTCGCGACCACGACCCCGTCATAGTCGCGCTTCTCGCCGCCCGTGAGCGTCACGGTCCAGCCGGCGGACCCGACCGGGCCGTCGGTCGCGACCGGCACGACCGATTCGACCTCGACGCTGAACGTGACGCCGTCCCGCAGCTCGGCCTCGTCGGCGTAGGCGTTGAGGTAGTCGCGGATCTGCGTGCGCCGCGGGAAGTGCGGGTAGTCACTCGGCATCGGGAAGCCCTCGAAGCCGGTCATGTCACGGGACGTGATCAGGTGCAGGGCGTCGTAATCGGTGTTCCAGTGCCCGCCGACGCGGTCGGTCTTCTCGAAGCAGTCGACGTCGTACCCGGCGTCGCGCAGCTGGCGGAGGGCGGACATGCCGGCGGCACCGGCACCGATGACGCAGTAGCGGGTCATGCGTGTGTTCCTTCGATCGTGAGGGTGGAGAGGTCGGGGGATGTCTCGGGGCCCCGCAGGCGGCCGCCGGTCGCGGCGAGCGCCGCGGCCCGGGCGCCGCGCGCGCGCGGGTAGCCGCGACCGGTCGGCGAGATGCCGGCCGCCTCCAGCGCGAGGAGTGCGAACACGTGCTCCACGGCGAGGCGGTTGCAGTCGAGCACGGGCACGTCGGGGTGGCCCGACACGTGCGTGTAGCCGTGCCAGGTGAACAGCGGGGCGAGGTAGCCGCAGCCGACGACGATCGCGTCGGCGCCGTCGGCAACCGCCGCTTTCGCCACCGCGTCGAATCTCGCGATCAACGCCCGCGGATCGTCGATCGCGGCCACGACGTCATCGAGCGTCGACTCGGGGTCGTAGGCACGCACGGGCCGCTCCGGCAGGAATCCCGTGGCACCGAGGCGCACCAGGTCGTCGGCGAAGATCGGCACCAGCGTCGGTGACACGGTGATGAGCACGGCCCGACGGGCGAGGGAGCCGACCGCGCGAACGCTGCCGTCGGGCAGGCTCGACACGGGCCGGGCGACGCCGGAGCGCACGATCTCGGTCGGCGCACCCCAGCATCCGATCACGACCGCGTCGGTCTGCGTGCGGGCATCGATCTCGAGCGCGGTCGCGAGGATCGCGGCATCCGACATCATGCGGTTGGCGGGTGTGCGGATGCCGCCCGCATCGACGCCGACATGGGTCAGGGCGACCTCGGCGCGACCCGCGACGAGGGCACGCACCTGTCGGTCGAGGAACTCCCACAGGGGCCGGTACCGCTCGTCGCCGTGCGTGGCCTCGAGCCAGGTGAGGTGGGTCATCTCTCTCCTCAGGCCTGTCCACGGGCGAGGCGGTGCTCGACGTAGACAGACGCCCACGTCGACGGCACCGCGATGATCACGTAGATCAGACCCGTGATCGCGTAGACCTGCAGGTATTGGAACGTCACCGCGCTGATCTGATACGCCTGGCTCATCAACTCGTTGACCGAGATCGAGTAGGCGAGCGAGGTTCCCTGGAACGACTGGATGGCGAGCCCCATGAGCGGCGGGATCGCCGAGCGCAGCCCCTGCGGCAGCACCACTCGGCCGAACACCGACCGGCGCGAGAGCCCGAGAGCGAGGGCGGCCTCGGTCTGCCCCTTGGGCACCGAGCGGATTCCCGCACGGAACATCTCCGACGAGTACGCCGCGACGGTGAAGGTGAGACCGGCGGCCGCGGCCGGGAACGAGTCGAGCAGGATGCCCACCGACGGCAGGCCGTAGTAGACGATGTACAGCACGACGAGGGCGGGAATGCTGCGGCCCACCTCGACGAGCACGAGAGCCGGCCAGCGCAGCCAGGGATTGCGCGAGGCGACGCCGAGCGCGAACGCGAGGCCTATCGCATACCCCGCGACCACCGAGATCACGGTGAGCTGGAGGCTGACGAGCAGGCCCTGGCCGAGCTGGGGGAGGTAGTCGGCGAGGTTCATGCGTGACTCCTCGACAGGCGGGCGTCGAGGCGCCGGGTCGCGATGGCGAGCGGGACGCTGATCACGACGTAGACCGCCGCGGCCGCGAGGAACGGCGTGAGACCCGCCGTGCCGGGGTTCTGGCGTGAGTAGGCGGTCGCCGCGGCGACCATCTCGATCACGCCGACCGTCGACGCGATCGACGAATCCTTGATGAGGGCCATCAGGTATGTCGCCGCCGACGGCAGCGCGGTGCGCAGGGCCTGCGGTGCGAGCACCCGTACGAACGTCGTGCGCCGGCCGAGCCCGAGCGCCTGCGCCGCTTCGAGCTGCCCCTTCGGAAGGGTCGCGAACCCGCCGCGGTACATCTCGGCCAGGTACGCGCTCGAGATGACGCCGAGCCCGACGATCGCGGCGCCCAGCGAGCTGAAGCGGAACACCCCGATCGCGAACCCGAAGTACAGCAGGAACAGCCAGACGATCGTCGGCACGCCGCGGATCACGTCGACCACCAGGCGCACAGCGAGCCGCACGACGCGGTGACGCGAGCGCAGCCCGAGCATCAGCGGGATGCCGCCGATCGCCCCGAAGGCGAAAGATGCCGCGGTGACGAGAAGCGTCATCGGCAGCCCCAGCAGGACGATTCCGATCACCTCCACGTCAACGCTCCAGCACCGCGTTGAGGAACCGGCGGGTGCGCTCCTCCTGCGGGTCGGCCATGATGCCGGCCGGGTCGCCCTCCTCGACGATGTGGCCGTCGGCCATCACGACGAGGTGGTCGGAGACCTCGCGGGCGAACTGCATCTCGTGGGTGACGACGATCATCGTCATGCCCGCGTCGGCGAGCTCGCGCATCACGGCGAGCACCTCGACGCCCACCTCCGGGTCGAGGGCGCTGGTGGGCTCGTCGAACAGCATCACCCGGGGGGAGAGCGCGAGCGCGCGCACGATGGCGATGCGCTGCTGCTGACCACCCGAGCACTGTGCGGGGTGGTGGTGCGCCTTGTCCTTGAGACCGACGCGCTCGAGCAGGGTCAGCGCCCGCTCTTCGGCCTCGGCCCGGCTGCGCCCGAGGATGCGCTCCTGCGGGAAGGCGACGTTGCGCAGCACGGAGAAGTGCGGGAACAGGTTGAAGGACTGGAACACCATGCCGACCTGGCGGCGCAGCGCGAGAAGCTCCCGCTCGGGGATCCGGCGTCCCGCGGTCACGACCTGGGAGCCGACGGTGACGGTGCCGGCATCCGGGGTCTCGAGCAGGTTGATGCAGCGCAGCAGCGTGCTCTTGCCCGAGCCCGACGGGCCGATGAGGGCGGTCACGCTGCCGGGCTTGACGATGATGGAGATGTCGTCGAGGACGCGGTTCGAGCCGAAGCTCTTCGACAGATGCTCGATCACGACCCCCGCGTGAGCGATCTCGTTCGATTCGGTGATGAGGTTCTGGTTCATGTCGGCTTCTCGCTCGGGAGTGGGGCGCCGGGGTCGCCGGCGCCCCACTCGATGTCAACGCAGGGCGGTCGCGGCCTTGTCGGCCGGCACCACCAGCGAGGCGGACAGGCCATCGGCCTCGACGATCGAGGCGAGCGTGCCGTCGGTGCGGTACTGGTCGATCAGGGCGCTGAAGGCGTTGGACAACGCGGTGTTGTCCTTGTCGATCGGGAAGGCGATGATCGGCATGTTGGTCGTGATGGCGACGCGCGAGTCCGCCTGCGCGGGCTTCACCTCGAAGCCGCTGCCCTTGTAGGCCGCCGCGGCGACCGCGTAGCCGTCGAGCGCCGCCTGGATGCGGCCGGCTTCGAGGTCCTGCTTCATCTCCGCCGTGCCGGGGTAGAGCTTCAGGTTGTCGCCGAGGATCTTGGTGACGTCGTCCTGCCACGAGAAGCCCGTGCCGGTGCCGACCGCGCCGATGGTCTCCAGGCCCGACACCGTGTCGATGCCGGACTTCGAGATGATCGCCATCTGGTCGTAGTACGTCGGGGTGGTGAAGCCGACCTGCGCCGCGCGGGCGGCGGTGACGTACCAGCCGCCGGTGATGATGTCGGTGCGCTTCTGGCTCGTGATCATCGCGATGCCGTTGGCGTAGGTGATCGGCACATAGGCGACCGAGAGGCACTCGGCGGCGGCCAGCTTCTCGATGATCTGGATCTCCTCACCCGACGCGGTCGTGCCGTCGAGCTTCGTGTACGGCGGGTTCTCCGGTACGCCGACGGTCAGGGTGCCGGGAGTGAAGGTGGTGAGACCGGCGTCCTTGGGCGTGCAGTTCGCCGAGGGGGTGTTCGACGAGGCGGTGGTGGCGCATCCGGTGAGCAGGATGGCCGCGGCGACGACCGCGGCGGCCGTGCGCAGGACACGGGCGGAGGGCTGGGGGCGGTTCATGACGTGCTGTTCCTTCGGGGTCGGGTGATGCGGGGTGGGGGTGGTGGGGCTTCCAGGGGGTCAGTGGGCGGTGAGTCCGCCGTCGATGGCGTAGACCGCACCGGTCACGAACGAGGCGTCGTCCGAGAGCAGGTAGTCCACGAGGGGGGAGATCTCCTCCGGGCGCGCGCGACGGCCGAGCGGGGTCGCGTCGCTCGTGCCGCCGGCAGGTTCGTCGTCGTTCATCGCGGTGGCGACGCCGCCGGGGCAGATGACGTTGACGCGCACCTCGGGGGCGAGCTCGATCGCGGTGGCCCGAGTGAGTCCGATGAGCGCGGCCTTCGTGGTCGCGTAGGCGGCGTAGCCCGCCGAGCCGACGAGCGCGGCCGTCGACGACACGTTGACGATCGCGCCGCGGGACTCGCGCAGCAGCGGCGCGAACGCGCGCGTGCCGAGCAGGGGGCCGAGCACGTTGACCCGCTGCTGCAGATCCCAGTCGGCGACGGTGACGTCGGCGAGCGCCGCGTACCGCAGCACGCCCGCGTTGTTGACGAGACCGACGACGGATGCCGCGGCCCCCAGCTCGTCTGCGAGCTGCTGCCAGGACGTCTCGCTGGTGACATCCAGATGGCGGTACTCGGCGTCGAGGCCGTCGGCGCGCAGCTCGGCGGCGGCCGCCTCGCCGGCCTCATCGAGCACGTCGGCGAGGATGACCCGCACCCCGCGCCGCGCAAGGCGGGCCGCGTGGGCGGCGCCCTGGCCGCGCGCGGCGCCGGTGATCACGACCGTCCCGGCGGAGCTCATCGGATCACGTCTCCACCCGAGAGCACCACGGTCTCGCCGGTCATGAACGCGACCGATGCCGGGTCGACGAGGATGCGCACCCACGCGGAGATCTCCTCCGGGCGGGCGACGCGACCCAGCGGGATCGACGCGGCCGCGGCATCCATTCGTCCGGTTGCGGCGTTGCCGGGGGTGGCCACCCAGCCGGGGGCGATGCCGTTGACCCGAATGCCGGCGCCGGCGAGCTCGAGGGCGAGCGACTTGGTGAGCATCGTGACGGCCGCCTTCGAGGCCCCGTACAGCAGCTGGCCGCGGGAGACCTCGTAGGCATCGACCGAGGCGAAGTTCACGATCGCCGAGCCGTCACCGAGGTAGGGCCGAGCGGCGGCGATCACGTTGAGCACACCGAGCACGTTGATGTCGAAGATGCGACGGTAGGTCGCCTCATCGTAGGTGTCGAGGGTCGTGGGCGGGTAGATGCCGGCGATGTTCGCGATCGCGTCGATGCGGGAGCCGGGGGCGAGGGCTGCGGCGAGCGCCGCCTCGAGGGCGTCGCGGTCGCGCACATCGGCGACGAGTGGCACGAGCGCATCGGCGGGTCCGGTTGCAGGCGCGGTGATGTCGACAGCGAGCACGTGCCATCCGTCGGCGAGGAACGCCTCCACGGTGGTCAGCCCCATCCCGCTCGAGGAGCCGGTGATGAGGATGGTGCGGGGCGAGGCGGACATCGGCGGGGGACCTTTCGTCGGGGGTGTGAAGACAGTGCACCAGCAGACGAAAGACAGGGCAAGCCTGACTATCTTTTGATAGATATAGGCAGAGCCTTGAGAAGGAGATCCCATGGGACTGCCCACCGTGCGCCAGCTGGAGTACTTCGTGACCGCCGCGCGCCTCGGCACGTTCGCGGCCGCGGCCGCCGCGCATCACGTCGCACAGCCGAGCCTGTCTGAGCAGATCACCGTGCTCGAAAAGTCGCTTGACCTGGCACTCTTCACCCGAACCTCACGTCGCCTGCTGCTCACCGACGCCGGCAAACAACTGCTGCCTCTCGCCGAACGCGCGGTCGCGAACGTGACCGAGGTCGCCGACATGAGCCGCCGGGTGAAATCGGTCGACCAGGGCACCGTGTCCTTCGGCACCTTCAACAGCGCACATCTCTATCTGCTGACCGACCTCATCAGGGAGTTCCGCACCCGGTTCCCCGGCGTGCGCATCCGGGTGACCGGTCTCAATTCCGCCGAGGTCGCCGACGCCGTTCGCGACGGCCACCTCGAAGCGGGGCTCGTGCAGCTGCCGATCGACGACCGCGAGCTGACCGTCACCCCGAGCGTCTTCGTCGACCAGGCCGTGTACGTCACCGTCGACCCCGACAACGCCCGCGGGCCGATCGACATCACGACGCTCGCCCAGCGCCGCCTCATCCTCTCTGAAGCACGGTGGTCGAACGACGATCCGCTGCGCGTCTCTCTGCTCGAGCGGGCGCAGAGCGCTGGCGTGACGGTCGAGCCGATCGTCGAGGTCGAGTTCCAGACGCACGCGCTCGAGCTCGCCGCCCAGGGCGTCGGCGACTCGCTGGTGTCGTTCCACGTCGGCCGATCGATGATCGCTCGGCGCGGGATGTTCTGGGCGCCACTCGACCCGCCCGTGGTCGAGCACTACGCGTTCGTGACGCGCCGGTCGGGGGCGATCTCCCCCGCGACCCGGGAGTTCATGCGGCTCGCGCAGCGCATCCTCGCCCGCGTCGAGCAGACGGCGCCATCGGTCGACCCACCCGCCTGAGCGGTGCCCCGGCACGGTCATGCCGCCCGAGACGCGGCCGCCTCGCGCGCGGCGACGAGCGCGTCAGGCGACAGGCGCGCCCGCTGCGGCGGCCTCGTCCTCGGCGGTCGCGACAAGCTGCCCGCAGGCGCCGTCGATCTCCTTGCCTCGGGTGTCGCGCAGGGTCGTCGGCACCCCGGCGTCGT
>NZ_LMPK01000035.1:106023-113791 GCF_001423825.1 Microbacterium sp. Leaf351 | reverse complement strand
CCCAGCCGCGCCCGCGCTGGTTGAGCTTCTCCGCCAGCAGGTCGGCCCGCCACGCGTGGTCGTTCATGTCCTTGATGAGGGCGTACTCGATCGACACCCGCCGACCGGTCTTCTCGTAGTAGGCGTAGGCGGCGTCGAGCGCCTCGTCGACCTTCCACCGCGAGTTCACCGGGATGAGCTCGTCGCGCAAGTGGTCGTCGGGCGCGTGCAGCGACAGCGCGAACGTGACCGGGATGTTCTCGTCGGCGAGCTTGCGGATCGCGGGGACGAGACCCACCGTCGAGACGGTGATGCCGCGGGCGCTCATACCGAGACCGTGGTCCTTGTCGACCATCACCCGCACCGCCTGCATGAGGCGCGCGTAGTTGGCGAGGGGCTCCCCCATGCCCATGAACACGATGTTCGTCACGCGCTCATCGGGGTGGGCGGCCGTGCCGAAGCCGCCGTCGCGGATGAGCCGGTTCGCCCGCACGACCTGTTCGATGATCTCGGCGGCCGACATGTTGCGGGTGAGGCCCGCCTGCCCGGTCGCGCAGAACGGGCAGTTCATGCCGCATCCGGCCTGACTCGACACGCACAGGGTGATGCGGCCCGGATACCGCATCAGCACCGACTCGACGAGAGCACCGTCGTGCAGCTTCCACAGGAACTTGATCGTGTCGCCGCGGTCGGTCTCGAGGCGTCGCACCTCGGTCAGCAGGGGCGGGAGGAGTCCGGCGACGAGCTCGTCGCGGCCGGTCGCCGGCAGGTCGGTCATCGCCGCGGCATCCGAGGTGTAATGCCCGAAGTAGTGCTTCTCGAGCTGCTTCGCCCGGAACCCCGGAAGACCCAGCTCCACCGCCTTCGCGACGCGCTCGGCCGGGGTGAGGTCGGCGAGGTGCACCGGCGGCTTGCCCCGCTTGGGGCTGGCGAACTGCAGCAGGGGGCGACCGGTGGCATCCTTCTTCTGCTGCCAGCCCTCGGTGCGCGGCCGCACCTGGCGCACGCCCGACGTCGCGGCGGGCTCGTCTGCGGCTGCGGGGGTCATGGTTCCAGGGTAGGGCGTCGGGCGGATGCCGCGGCCATTACGCTGTGCGGGTGGTTCCCGCCGACAGCCTCGTGGCGTTCGTCATCGCGGCGGCCGTCATCATCGTGGTGCCGGGCCCCGGGGTGCTGTTCATCATCGGACGCTCGCTCGCGCTCGGTCGCCTCGGCGGCCTCGTGAGCGTGCTCGGCGGCGCGCTCGGCCAGGTTCCTCTCGTCTTCCTCGTCTCGTTCGGCGTGGGAACGATCGTGGCCTCGTCGCCGCCGCTGTTCCTCGCGGTGCGCATCGCGGGCTCCGCCTACCTCGTCTACCTCGGCGTGCAGGCGATCCGTCATCGGCGGCGGCAGGCGTCGACGGATGCCGCGACCCTCCCGCCCGCGTCGCGGTGGCGGCAGCTCGGCGAGGGCTTCGTCGTCGGCGTCACGAACCCCAAGACCATCGCCTTCTTCGTCGCCGTACTGCCGCAGTTCGTCGCGCCGGCGGCGGGATCGGTGCAGCTGCAGCTGCTCGAGCTCGGTCTCGTGTTCGTCGCGATGGCGGTGCTCTCGGACGCCGTCTGGGCGCTGGTGGCCGCCGGAGCGCGCGCCTGGTTCGGACGCTCGCCCCGCCGCATCCAGACGTTGACGGCGACCGGCGGCGCCATCATCATCGTGCTCGGCGTCGCCCTGCTGTTCGTCGGAGGTCACTGACCGCGCCCGTAGGCTGGGAGCACGACCCCCTGGAGCCCCACCGTGACCGCATCGCGCCTCGTCTTCCTCGACATCGACGGGACCATCCTCGATCACGACCAGCGGTTCTCGCCGCGCGTGGCGGAGGCCGTGCACACGGCCCGCGGAAACGGCCACGTCGTGCTCATCTGCTCGGGCCGTTCGCCGGTCGAGATCTCGCACCGCATCCACGCGATCGGCTTCGACGGGGTCATCTCCGCCGGCGGCGGGTTCACCGAGTTCCAGGGTGAGCTGGTGGCCTCCCACACCCTCCCCGAGGACGCCGTGCAGCAGCTCATCGAGTTCTACTCGCGGCACGAGGTCGAGTTCACGCTGCAGGCGTTCGAGAACGTGTACCCGAGCGCGGGGCTGTTCGACCGCATGCGCCCGATCCTGCACGCGCGGGCGGGCGGCGACACCGAGGCCGAGCGCGCCGACCTCGCCCGTCTTGCCGACCGCTTCTCCCGCAGCGGCGCCGCACCCCTCACCGGCATCGCGAAGTCGACGTTCTTCGGCGTCGAGGCGACGACGTACGCGACCGTGCGCGACGGACTCGGTGACCGCTTCCACGTGATCACCGGCACCGTGCCCTACCTCGGCGAGGCCGGCGGCGAGGTCACCTACCCCGGCATCGACAAGGGCGCGAGCATCGTCGAGCTCGCCGAGCGCCTCGGTGTGCCGCTCGAGCGCACGATCGCGATCGGCGACGGGTCGAACGACATCGAGATGCTGGGTGTCGCCGGCGTCGGCGTCGCGATGGGCAACGCGGATGCCGCGGTCAAGGCCGCCGCCGACGAGATCACCGCGAGCGTCGACGACGGCGGCGTGTACGCCGCGTTCGCCCGCCACGGGCTCGTCTGAGTCCGCCGGTCAGGCGGCATCCCGTCGCCGGCGGCCGCCCCGCGCAGGGACGACCGTCGGCGGCGATCAGTCGAGGAAGATGTCGGGGAACAGGTCGCTGTCGGGGGTTCCGGGCACCGCAGCGTAGGCCGAGAAGTCGGTGATGCCGGCGTCCTCGAGCACGTCCTCGACGATGAGGGTCTGCCCGGTGTACTTGCGCGAGGGCTGCAGCAGCACCTCGTAGGCGGCGTCGGCGTAGATCTCCGGGGTGCGGCTGACCTTCATCATGCGGTCACCGCCGAGCGCGAACTGCACCGCGGCGGTCGCGATCGTCGTGCGGGGCCACAGCGTGTTCGCCGCGATGCCCGACGAGGCGAACTCCGCGGCGAGCCCGAGGGTGACCATCGTCATCCCGTACTTCGCGAGCGTGTACCCGGTGTGCGCGCCGAGCCACTTCGACGAGAGGTTCAGCGGCGGCGACAGCGACAGGATGTGCGGGTTCGGCGCGTCCTTGAGCACGGGAAGCGCGGCCCGCGACAGCAGGAACGTGCCGCGCACGTTCACCCCCTGCATCAGGTCGTACTTCTTGGTCGCGAGGTCGAGCGAGCCCGACAGGTCGATCACGCTCGCATTGTTGACGACGATGTCGATGCCGCCGAACTCACCCTGGGTCTTCAGCACCGCCTCGGTGATGTCGTCCTCGTTGCGCACGTCGCCGACGATCGGCAGGGCGCGTCCGCCCGCCGCCTCGATCGCGGCGGCCGCAGTGTGCACAGTGCCCGCGAGCTTCGGGTGCGGGGTGTCGGTCTTTGCGATCAGCGCGATGTTCGCGCCGTCGCGCGCCGCGCGCAGGGCGATCGCCAGGCCGATGCCGCGGCTTCCGCCGGACATCAGGATGGTCTTGCCGGCAAGGGATGCCTCGGTCATGTCTCTCCTCGTCGAGTGATGGGGCGTCAGCGCCGGGTTGCCGCCGCGGCGAACGCGGCGATGCGCGCCTGCGCCTCGGGGGTGTCGAAGGCGGCGCCGATCGACGCGGCCTCGTCGGCGACGGCATCGGCGAACGGCCGCCGCGTGCCCGCACGCACGAGACGCTTGGCCTGGCCATACGCGCCGGCGGCTCCCGCGATCCACTCGCGAGCCACCTCGACCGCGCGCGCCTGCACGCGGTCGGGCTCGACGACTTCGGCGACGAGCCCCCAGTCGAGGGCTTCCTCGGCGGGCAGCAGCCGCTCCTGCAGCACGAGCTGCAGCGCGCGACGCTCCCCCACAGCGCGGGCGAGCTGCGCCGTGACCGACAGATCGGGGGTGAGGCCCATGCTGGCGTAGCGGCTGCCGATCTTCGAGTTCTGGCCGACGATCGCGTAGTCGCTGGCGAGCAGGATGCCGAGCCCGCCGCCCGCCGTCGTGCCGTGCGCCGCGGCGACCACGGGCACGCTCGACTCGGTGAGCGAGAGGATGCCGCGCGAGATCACGTGCGCGAGTTCATCGAGCGCGCGGGCCGAGCCGATGCCCGAGGCCATGGCGAGCACGTCTCCGCCCGCGCAGAAGGCGGGGCCGGCGGCATCCACCACGATCGCCTTCACATCGGGGCGCGCCGTCGCGTCGGCGGTCGCGTCGGCCCAGGCGTAGGCGAGCGCGTCGTCGAACGCGTTGAGCCGCTCGGGGCGGTTGAGGGTGAGCCGGGCGAGGCCGTCCTCGACGGAGTAGAGCAGCGGGTCGCTCATCGCGGCGCCATCCGGATCGCCCCGTCGAGACGGATCGTCTCGCCGTTGAGGTAGCCGTTGCGCACGATCTCGGCGACGAGCGACGCGTACTCCGCGGGCTTGCCGAGGCGCTGCGGATAGGGCACTTGCTGACCGAGGGAGTCCTGCGCGGGCTGCGGGAGACCCGCGAGCATCGGCGTCTCCATGATGCCGGGAGCGATCGTCGTCACCCGGATGGCGTAGCGGGCGAGCTCGCGCGAGATCGGCAGGGTCATGGCGTGCACGCCGCCCTTCGACGCCGAGTACGCGGGCTGGCCGATCTGGCCGTCGAACGCCGCGACGCTCGCGGTGTTGACGATCACGCCGCGGTCGCCCGAGGCGGTCGGCTCGCTCACCGCGATCGCGGCCGAGGCCTGCGCGATGACGTTGTAGGTGCCGATGAGGTTCACGCGGACGATGCGCTCGAACGCCGCCAGCGGGCTCGGCGTGCCGTCGCGCTCGAGCACCTTCGCGGGCGGGGCGATGCCCGCGCAGTTGACGACGACCCGCAGCGGACCGGCCGCGACGGCGAGCTGCACGGCGGCCGCGACCGCTTCCGGGTCGGTGACGTCGGCGGGGGCGAACAACCCGCCGAGCTCCGCGGCGCGCTCCGCACCGGGAGACGACGGCAGGTCGACGATGGTGACGGTGGCGCCGAGCTCGGTCAGGCGCTGCGCGGTGGCGAAGCCCAGCCCGCTCGCGCCGCCGGTGACGAGCGCGCTCGCTCCGGTGATGTCCATGTGTTCTCCTTCGAACCGCCCGGGCGAGGGCCCGCGGCATCCGTCGTCAGCCTAGTCGCGGAATCGAGTCTCGACCAGCGTGGGACTCAGTATCACGCTGGATGCCGCGGCAACGACGAGGGCGCGGGCGGCCGAAGCCGCCCGCGCCCCGCGGTGACGTGTGCGCTCAGCGCACGTCGGCGTCGACCCAGTCCATCGACTTGGTGACGGCCTTCTTCCACAGACGCAGCTGACGGTCGCGCTCGTCGGCGTCGAGCTTCGGCTCCCAGCGACGGTCCTCCTGCCAATTGGCACGCAGGTCGTCGAGGTTCGACCAGAAGCCGACCGCGAGACCGGCCGCGTAGGCGGCACCGAGCGCGGTGGTCTCGGCCACGACCGGGCGCACCACCGGCACACCGAGGATGTCGGCCTGGAACTGCATGAGCGTGTTGTTCGCGATCATGCCGCCGTCGACCTTCAGCTCGGTCAGGTCCACACCGGAGTCGGCGTTGACCGCGTCGAGCACCTCGCGGGTCTGGAAGGCCGTGGCCTCCAGCG
The DNA here is from genome assembly GCF_001423825.1 of Microbacterium sp. Leaf351. Lineage (NCBI taxonomy): Bacteria > Bacillati > Actinomycetota > Actinomycetes > Micrococcales > Microbacteriaceae > Microbacterium > Microbacterium sp. Leaf351. The sequence continues at coordinate 108,201 of NZ_LMPK01000035.1, read as the reverse complement.
CCGCGCGGGCGATGTGACCCTTGTTGACATAGCGGGTCAGACCCACCAGCGCACCGCGGGCGTCCGGACGCCAGTACGGCGCGAACAGACCCGAGAACGCCGGCACGAAGTAGACGCCGCCGTTGTCCTCGACCGACTTCGCCAGCTCCTCCACCTCGGGAGCGCTGGAGATGAGGCCCAGGTTGTCGCGCAGCCACTGGATGAGCGACCCGGTGACCGCGATCGATCCCTCGAGCGCGTAGTGCGCGGGCTGGTCGCCGAGCTTGTAGCCGAGGGTCGTGAGCAGGCCGTTCTTCGAGTGGACGATCTCCTCGCCCGTCTGGAAGATGAGGAAGTTGCCCGTGCCGTAGGTGTTCTTGCTCTCACCCGGATCGAACGCCGCCTGGCCGAAGGTCGCGGCCTGCTGGTCGCCGAGGATGCCCGAGACCGGAGTCTCGCGCAGCAGCGACGAGTCCTCGACCGTGCCGTACACCTCGGAGGACGAACGGATCTCCGGCAGCATCGACAGCGGCACGCCGAAGTCCGCGAGGATGTCCTCGCGCCACGACAGCGTCTTCAGGTCCATGAACAGCGTGCGGCTGGCGTTGGTGACGTCGGTCGCGTGCACGCCACCCTCCGGGCCGCCGGTGATGTTCCAGAGCACCCAGGTGTCGGTCGTGCCGAAGAGGAGGTCGCCCGCCTCGGCGCGCTCTCGTGCACCCTCGACGTTGTCGAGGATCCACTTGATCTTCGTGCCCGAGAAGTAGGTCGCCAGCGGCAGGCCGACGATCTCCTTGTAGCGCTCGGTGTCGCCCTTCGCCAGCTCGTCGACGATCGACTGCGTGCGAGTGTCCTGCCACACGATCGCGTTGTAGACGGGCTCACCGGTGTTCTTGTCCCACACGACGGCGGTCTCGCGCTGGTTGGTGATGCCGACGGCGGCGATGTCGTGACGGGTCAGGTCGGCCTTCGCGAGCGCGATTCCGATGACCTCCTGCACGTTCTGCCAGATCTCGACGGGGTTGTGCTCGACCCATCCCGCCCTGGGGAAGATCTGCTCGTGCTCCTTCTGACCGGTGGCGATGATACTGCCGGCCTTGTCGAAGATGATCGCGCGCGAGGAGGTGGTCCCCTGGTCGATCGCGATGACGTAGGTGCTCATGTTGTGGTGACTTCCTTGTCTGTTCGAAGGATGGTGTCGGGTCAGTGGCCGAGGTGCAGGAGCACGGGGGCCGCGACGGCGGCGATGGCACCACCGATGAGCGGTCCGACGACCGGGACCCACGAGTAGGCCCAGTCGCTCGAGCCCTTGCCCTTGATCGGCAGCAGCGCGTGCGCGATGCGGGGGCCGAGGTCACGGGCGGGGTTGATGGCGTAACCGGTCGGGCCGCCGAGCGAGGCGCCGATGCCGACCACGAGGAGGGCGACCGGAACGGCCGTCAGCGGGCCGAGGCCACCGGGGACACCGATCTGGATGTCGCCGTAGTCGGCGAAGGCGAAGATCACGAAGACCAGCACGAAGGTAGCGATGATCTCGGTGACCAGGTTCCAGAAGTACGAGCGGATCGCGGGGCCGGTCGAGAAGACTCCGAGCTTCGCCGCCGGGTCGGGCTCGGCATCGAAGTGGTCGCGGTAGGCGAGCCAGGTGAGCACCGCACCGATGAACGCACCGAGGAACTGGCCGCCGACGGCGGTGCCGAACTCTGCACCGTCGATCTTGCCGGCGATGAGCAGACCGAACGAGACGGCCGGGTTCAGCTGCGCACCGGAGTACGCCGAGACGAGCACACCCGCGAACACCGCGAGGCCCCAGCCCCAGTTGATCATGAGCGTGCCGCCACCGAAGCCCTTGTTCTTCGCCAGGATGACGTTGGCGACGACACCGCAACCGAGCAGGATGAGCATCCCCGTGCCCACCACCTCGGAGAGGAAGTACAACCCCAGGTTGACTGATGACATGTCGACGTTGACCTTTCGTTTTCTCCGGTACGACGCCTCTGCCTCGACGGCGCCGGCCCGGCTCTATGAGTGACCTGAGTGATGTGTCCGCCGGTGTCAGGTCGCACCGGAGCTGGTGTCAGGCGGCGTGGAAGGCGACGCCTGATCGGGTGACGTCGATGCGGTGGGCCTCGGAGAGCGTGCGCACGGTCTCGGCGACCTGCGACTGCACCTCCTCGTCGCTCCAGTGCATCGACTCCT
>NZ_LMPK01000035.1:99763-106005 GCF_001423825.1 Microbacterium sp. Leaf351 | reverse complement strand
GCGCGAGCTCGGAAGCGGTGTAGCCGGGAACCTGACCCAGGTCGGCCTCGCCGACCGGAAGTGCCGCGAGCAGCGGCGCGGCCTTGGTGCCGTAGCGCTCGAGCATGCGGTCGACGAAGGCCGCGTCGTGCCCTGCCGCGTGGTCGATGACCCACGAGCGGCGCTCTCCGTCGGATCGGGGATAGCCCTTGCCGCCGCCGATCTGCAGGGTGGCGGTGGAGGCGGTGCGCGTGACGCCGAGGATGGTGGTGACATCCGTGCTCACGTGCTCGGACAGCGCACGGAAGGTCGTCCACTTGCCGCCGACGAGGCTGAGCACCGGGGTGCCGCCCAGGGCGCCCTTCTCGATGCGGTAGTCACGGGAGACGAAGCCGGGGGCGAGGTCGTCGTGACGCGGGAGCGGGCGGATGCCGGAGAACGTGTAGACGATCTGCGAGCGGTCGACCGCGATGCCGGGGAAGACGTGACCGACGAGGTCGAAGAAGTAGTCCACCTCGTCGTCGGTGCACACCACGGGCTTGCTCGGGTCTGCGTTGATGTCGGTGGTGCCGACCATCACGCGGTCCTTGAGCGGGTAGATCAGCACGATGCGACCGTCGGAGTGCTCGAAGAAGATCTCGTTGCCCCGGGTGGCCGCGAGCAGCTCGGGGTTGTCGAGCACGATGTGCGAGCCCTTCGTCCCTCCCATGAAGCGGGTCGGGGTGCCGAGGGCGTCGTTGGTGAGGTCGGTCCAGGGGCCGCTCGTGTTGACGATGACCTTGGCGGTGAAGGAGAAGCGCTCGCCCGAGACGGTGTCGCGCAGCACGACCGACGAGCCGTCGGAGGCGGCGGCTTCGAGATAGTTCGCCGCCCGTGCACGGTCGCCGCCGACCTCACGGCCGTCCTGCAACACGTCGTACGCCAGACGCTCGGGGTCGTGCATCGAGGCGTCGTAGTAGGTCGCGGTGTAGGCGACGTCGGGGTTCATGTCGGGGAACTCGCGCAGCGACGACGCGCGGCGGGCGAAGCGGTGACGTGGCACCGTACCGCCGTCGCGGGAGAAGGTGTCGTAGATCATGAGCCCGACCTTGATCAGCAGGGCGCCGCGCTCGCTGGGCTTGCCGGTGCCGTGCGTGACGAGCAGACGGAAGGGGGCGGAGAGGATGCCCGCGAAGGTGCGGAAGATCGGGATGGTGGTCTGCAGCGGCCGCACGTAGTGGGGCGCCGTCTTCAGCAGGCGGTTGCGCTCGGTGACGGCCTCCTTCACGAGGCGGAACTCGCCGTTCTCGAGGTAGCGCACGCCACCGTGCACCATGTGGCTCGATGCGGACGAGGCACCCGAGACGAAGTCGCCACGCTCGACGAGCGCGACATCCACGCCCTGCAGGGCCAGGTCGCGGAACGTGGCGAGACCGTTGATCCCGCCACCGATGATGAGCACGTCTGCCGTCGGGCGCTCGCGAAGGGCGGCGACGGACGAACGTAGGGGGGTCGGCTCTGACACGCTCACGGTGAAACTCCTCATTGACAGACACCCTCAGAGTGGACCCGTTCGCACGTTCGTGCAACCAAAGTGCAAGAATGTGCATCCCGGGGAATCGACTGCACATTCGTGCGAAGAGGATGGTCGCAATGTCAGAGGATGCGAACGCCACGCGCTCGCGCGACGCCCTGCGGGCCGCACAGCTCTATTACCTGCAGGACCGCAACATGGACGCGATCGCGAACGAGATGAAGATCTCGCGCTCCTCCATCTCGCGCCTGCTCGCGTACGCGCGCGAGAGCGGACTCGTCGAGATCACCGTGCACTCCCCACAGGAGACTGCGAGCCACCTGACCCAGCGGCTCGGCGAGCGCTATGGCGTCACCGTGCACGTCGTGCCCACCCGGCCACGGGTGACCGAGGCCGAGCGGCTCGAACGCACCGCGATGTCGGCGGCGCGGATCCTCGCGATGATGGCCGACTCGAACATGGTCATCGGCGCCGCCTGGGGCGCCACCCTCTCAGCCATCGCCCGCAACCTGCCGCGCAAGGCGCTGCACAACAGCCACGTCGTGCAGATGAACGGGGCGGCGAACGTCGAGACATCCGGCATCGGCTACGCCGGGGAGATCCTGGACCGCTTCGGGCGCGCGTTCGATGCGCGGGTGCACTACTTCCCCGTTCCCGCCCTCTTCGACGACCCCATGACCAAGCAGGCGATGTGGCGGGAGCGCTCGGTGCGCTCCGTGCTCGACGTGCAGGCGCGGGTCGGGCTGTTCGTGTTCGGCCTCGGCTCCCCCAAGGCCGACGTCCCCTCCCACGTCTACGCCGGCGGCTACTTCACCGCCGACGACATGCACACCCTCGCGCGCTACGACGTGGTGGGCGACTGCGCGACGGTGTTCTACCGCGGCGACGGCACCCCCGACGGCATCCCTCTGAACGGTCGCTCGAGCGGCCCCGACTTCGAAGCCGTCAAGCGCATCCCGCATCGCCTGTGCGTCGTGTCGAGCGAGTCGAAGCTCGATGCACTGCGCGGCGCACTGCGCGCCGGGATCATCACCGATCTCGTCGTGGAGGAGACCGTCGCGCGGCGGCTCTCGGCGACCGTCGACGCCCCCTGACGGCTCAGAGGGTCAGCACGAACCGCCACGATCCGGTGACGAGGGCGATGCCGACGGATGCCGCGGCCACCGCGAGCCCCAGCAGCACCAGCACCGCGTCGCCCGCCGTCAGCCGCGACGTGCGCGCCCACGTGCGGGTGACGGGCGCGTCGAAGCCGCGCGCCTCCATCGCCGTCGCGAGATCGGAACCCCGCCGGATCGCCAGCACGAACACCGCGAACGCCTGACCGAGGAAGCGGCGCACCCGCCCGTTGTCGGCGATCCCTCGCGCGCGACGTGCACGGGCGAGCTCGTTCCAGTCGTCGATGAGCAGGCCCACGAGCCGCATGCCCGCGAGCGCGCCGATGACGAACCGGGCCGGAAGCTTCGCGAGCTGGGCGAGTGCGTCGGCGAGATCGGTGGGGTCGGTGGTCGCGAACAGCACGACACTCGGCACCGCGATCGCGAGCACGCGCAGTGCGATGGCGGCCGCCAGCAGCAGCGACCCGTCGGAGACGTGCACGAGTCCCCACTGCAGGTAGGTCTCGCCGCCGGCGCGACCGTACAGCACCGTGGCGGCCGCGGCCATCAGGGCCGACACCACGATCGGCCACAGCCGCAGCCACAGGCCGCGCGCCGACAGCCGGGCGAACGGCAGCAGCACGAGCACGGCGGCGAGCGCCACCGCGGCCGACACCGGATCGATCGACAGCAGCAGCGGCACCCCGACGACGGTCGCGGCGACGAGCTTCGCGAGGGCGTTGCGACGGCCGAGCACCCCGGTGCGCTCGTCGAGGGTGGCGAGGCTCATCCGACACCTCCGGGGGCGGATGCCGCGGCCCCGAGCGCCACCACATCGTCGGCGAGCTGCGCGACGAGGGCCTCGTCGTGGGTGACGGTGACGATCGCGGTGCCCGCGGCACGCAGGTCGCCGAGCAGCCGCACGAGCTGCTCCCAGGTGCGGGCGTCCTGCCCGAAGGTCGGCTCGTCGAGGACGAGCACGCGGGGGCGGGTCGCGAGGGCGGCGGCGACCGTGAGCCGCCGCTTCTCGCCGCCGGAGAGGGTGAACGGGTTCACGGCGGCGAGACGCGACATCCCCATCTCCTCCAGCAGCGGGTCCACGCGGGCGGCGACCTCTGCCGGGGGCAGCCGCAGGGCGCGCGGGCCGATCTCGAGCTCACCGCGCACGGTGCGGGCGGCGAGCTGGTGGTCGGGGCTCTGGAAGACGGTGCCGATACGGGTGAGCAGCTCCCGCGAGCGCCAACGCAGCGGATCGGGGCCGATCGTCGCCCGGCCCGCGGCGCGCAGCTCGTCGGAGGCCACCACGGCACCGGCCGCGGGGGCGAGCAGCCCCGCGACGGTCAGCGCCAGCGTCGACTTGCCGACGCCGTTCGGGCCCGTCACGGCCAGCACGCGTCCGGCCCGGGCGGCGAGCGCGATGCCCGACGCCGCCACGACCGCCTCGCGCGCCCCGAACGGACGCCGACCCACGGCGAGGCCGTGCGTCGACAGCAGCGCGGGGGACGCGGCATCCGCCGCCGCGGTCAGCGCCGGATGGGGATGCCGCCCCGGAACCCACACCCCTGTCTCGGCGAGCACGTCGCCATGGGTGCGGAACACCGTGTCGGGCGCGCCGTCGGCGAGCACGCCACCGCCGGCCGCCAGCACGACGACCCGGTCGACGTGCGCCGCCCACACGTCGACGCGATGCTCGACGACGACCAGGGTCGCCCCCGTCGCGGCGACCGCGGCGATCACCGCGTCGCGCACCTCGACGACGCCGGCGGGATCGAGGTTCGCGGTCGGCTCATCGAGGAGCAGCAACCCCGGGCGCATCGCGAGCGCCCCCGCCAGCGCGAGACGCTGCTTCTGGCCACCCGAGAGAGCGGATGTCGCGTGCTCGAGCCCCACGCGCAGCCCGACCGCGTCGAGCGCGTCGCCGACGCGCGGCCAGATCTCGTCGGCAGCGACCCCCAGGTTCTCGCAGCCGAACGCGACGTCGTCGCCCACCCGGGCGAGCACGACCTGACTGTCGGGGTCCTGCAGCACGAGACCGGCGACGCCGCGGGCGCGTGATGCCGGCCGGTCGCCGACGGTCAGTTCGCCGCGCTCCTCGCCGTCCTCGTCGCCGCCGAGGACACCCGCGAGGCCGCGCAGCAGCGTGCTCTTGCCGGCGCCGCTCGCGCCCAGCAGCAGCACCCGTTCGCCGGGGGCGATGTCGAGGTCGAGCCCGTCGACGGCGAACCGTCCGCGTCCGGCGTGGCGCCAGCCCCACCCCCGGGCGCGGACGGCCGCAGCGCTCACGCGTCGGAGGCGGTGCCGCGCACCTCGCGTCCGGCGGCGAACCGGTCGAGGGCACCGGTCGCGGCGAGGCCGCGCACGATCAGCCACGACACGAGTCCGGCGAGCACGATGCCCGAGATCACCGCCGAGACGGCGTAGATCGTGCGGGGGCCCAGGTCGTAGGCGGCGACCGACGAGAACGTCGTGTCCATGAACGCGACCGCGACTCCCGCGAGCGCGCCGGAGAAGAGGGCGACCGGCAGGTTCCAGCGGCGGTAGCGCACGATCGCGAACGCGAGCTCCGCTCCGATGCCCTGCACGATGCCCCAGATCAGGACGGTGTAGCCCCACTGGGTGCCGACCGCCATCGAGACGACGGCGGCGACGACCTCGGCATAGAGCGCGGCGCCGGGCTTGCGGATCACGAGACCGCCCAGCACGCCGGCGAACAGCCAGCCGCCGGCGAGAAGTCCCTCGAGACCCGGCAGGAACGCCAGTGCGGTGCTCAGCGGGGTCCACGCCTGTCCCCAGGCCCAGAAGACGACGCCCGCCGCGACGCCGATGACGCTGGCCACGACGATGTCGACGACCCGCCAACGCAGACGCACACCGGTGGTGGATGCAATGGTGGAATGCACGAAATACTCCCTTCCTGCGCTGGCATGACCCAGATCAGGTTCGACGGTCGAAGCGCGATCCGCTTCCTCTCAGCCCGGCACACCGGACTCCCGTGGTTGACATCGCGAGTATAGCCACGCAGACGCGCTATTTTCGTGGGATGACCTCGACTCCGCCGCCCGGTTCTCGGCGCGCTCGACGCCAGCAGGGCTCCACCGGCGAGATCGAGGTCGCGACCGCCGAGACCGGCGACATCCCGATCCTTCTCGACGGGCCGCTCGCCCCCGAGGCCACCGCGCTGCCCACCGTCCCGCGCGACGGGCTCGCCGTTCCCAGCATCGTGCCGGTCATCGTCGAGGAACCGCACATCGAGGCGCTCACCTGGGTCTCGCCGGCGCAGGTGGCTGCACGTACCCGCGGGCGAGAGCTCACCATCGGCTCCGCGCCGGTCACCGAGGCGCCCGTGGGTGACGTCGATCTCATCGCGGCACCCCGCCGACGCCGCCGCCGGCCGAAGGTCGCCGTCATCGCGCCGATCGTGACGGCCGTGGCCGCCGTGGCGGCGTATGTGATCGCCGCGCTCGTCTGGCCTCTCAGCGCGATCCCCCCGACCGTCACTCCGGCGACGCTCACGGGAGCGGCGGCCCCGGCCGCGGCGGTCCCGTGGCCCGCGGTCGGCGCCGGAGCGGTGGGCGTGCAGGGCATCGGCTCCGGGCTCGCGTCGACCTCGACCCCGCAGGAGATCGCGAGCATCTCGAAGGTCGTCACCTCGCTCA
>NZ_LMPK01000035.1:96107-99724 GCF_001423825.1 Microbacterium sp. Leaf351 | reverse complement strand
CCTCGCGAGCGGCGAGTCGGCGCTCGCGGTGCCGGTGGGGAGCTCCCTCACCCAGTACCAGCTCCTGCAGGGCATCCTCATCGGGTCGGCCGGCAACTACGTCGCCAAGCTCGCCTCGCAGTACTGGCCGTCGAACGACGCGTTCGCGACCGCCGCCACGGCGTTCCTCACCGCGCACAGCATCTCCGGCATCACGCTGAAGGAGCCCACCGGCATCAACCCGGCGAACACGGCGACCCCGAGCGCGCTGATCCAGCTCGGCGAGCTGGCGATGGCCAACCCGACCATCGCGGACATCGTGCGCCAGACGTCGGTCACGCTGCCGGGCGCCGGCGTGGTCGAGAACACGAACGACCTCCTCGCCGACGCCGGGGTGGTGGGTATCAAGACCGGCTCGTTGAGCGCGTACAGCCTGCTGGTCGCGAAGGACGTCACGATCGACGGGGTGACGGTGCGCCTGTACGCCGCGGCCCTCGAGCAGACTTCCCACGCGAATCGGGATGCCGCGGCCCGCGCCCTGCTCACAGAGCTCCAGGCCGACGTGGTCGCCTCCCCCGCGCTGACGTCCGGCACGACCGTCGCAACGGTCACCACCGTGTGGGGCGCCACGACCTCGCTCGTCACGTCCGGCGATCTGTCGGTGCTCGGCTGGAACGGCTCGATCCCGTCGGTCGCGGCGCAGTTCGACCTCGGTGCGGCGCGCGATGCCGGTGACACCGTGGGAACGGTGACGGCGAACGGACCGCTGAACACCTCGACGGCGAAAGTCACGCTCAGCGCGCCCCTCGTCGACCCGTCGCCGTGGTGGCGACTCACGCACCCCCTGCAGCTGCTCGGCGCCCGCTGAGCCGGCGCGTCGTCAGACGAACTCGACGCGCTGCTGCAGGCGCGAGCGCACGTCGAACACCTCGGTGCCGCCGATCGGACGGGCACCGGTCGCCCCACGGCGCAGCACCGTCGCGAGCGCGCTGCGGGTCGTGACCACCACGAGCAGTCCGCGCACCTTGCCGAGCTCGGTGATCGCCTGCGCGACCTGATCGTCGGGGACGACCACGATCGCGCCGGTGAAGCGCACCCCCGCCTGCCGCGCGACCGTGCGGATGCGGCCTATCAGCTCGGTGATGGGAGCACCCGCGATGTGCGCCCCGACGATCTCCCCGCGCCGCAGCCCGATCGGGTCGCCGAAGTCCTCGGAGAGCAGCCCGTACAGCCCGCTCGGACCCAGCACGATGTGGTCGAGCTTCGCGTCGGGGTCGACGCCGCGCTTGTCGGCGGCCACGTCGTGCCACACGGTGTAGCCCATGCCGAGGTCGGCGACGATACGTGCGGTGGCCTCCTCGGCGAGCGCGTCGGCCAGCAGGTGCCGGATGTCGCGGGGCGCCGCCCGCACGAGGTCGGCGGCGTAGGGGTCGGCGATCTCCGCCCCGCGCCCGACCCACTCCCGGATGAGCGTGAGGTACCGCTCCCGTCGCCACCCGCCCGGCTGGCCGAACGCTCGGGCGCGGGGACGCGTGTCGGGGCGCGTCTGCGTGGAACGCGAGGCGGTGGCATCCGTCTCATCGTCGGAGGAGAACGAGCGGCCGCGGTCGAAGACGGCGCGCGCCTCGGGGGTGCCGATCAGCTCCCAGGCGCGCTGCACCCGGATGAACACGGCGGCGTCGCCGCCCGTGTCGGGATGGGTCTCGCGCATCCGGGCGCGGTAGGCGCGCCGCAGCTCGTCGTCGGTGGCGGATGCCGCGACGCCGAGCACCTCGTAGGGGGATGCCCCCAGGGGGCCGGCGAAGGGATCGGTCATCGGCGCTCCGTCCGGCGGGCGTAGGCGGCCGCCGCGCGGGACGACAGGGCGAGCAGGACGAGGATGTCGAGGGCGAGCGTCGTGAGCGAGCCGTCGAGGGTCAGCTGCTGTCCCTGGGCCCACCACGACACGAACGCGGACACGATGGAGATCGTCGAGACGATGAGCACGAGCACCCGCGCCCAGTTGCGCCCGAGATAGATGAACAGGGCGAGCACGAGGTCGACGACGACGAAGAAGCCGCCGCTGACGAGAGCGACCGTCAGAAGCACGCCGCTCTCGGCGGCGAGGCTGCCCGCATCCGACGCGCCTTCGAGGGTGGCGAGCACCTCGGGCCAGTCGAGCACGAGCGACACGAGCACCACAATGCCGCCGATGGCGCGCAGCAGCACGAGCAGGGCGCCGGCGACCGTCGCGCCGGGCCGCGGCATCCCGGGGTCGTACGGCGTCGGTTGCGCGAGGCGGGCGGGGGCCTCGAAGGCGGCGCGCTTGTGGGGCGTCTCGCTCATGCCGCCACCCGCGTGACGTCGATGATCGGCAGGTTCCCGTCGGTGCGGATGGTGTCGCCGCCGCCGTTGCGTGAGTGGTAGCCCGTCGAGAAGTCGGCGAGCACATCGACGCGTATCTCGGGATGCGCCCGGGTGAGGGTGGCGACGATGTGATCGCGTTCGATGTCGGTGTCGGCGTCGATCCGGTGGGTGATCTGCAGCGTGAACAGCGAGAGCCCGACGGAGGTGTCGAAGGTGCCCGCGGCGAGCCAGTCGACCCGCGCACCGCCGGGCAGCAGCCAGCCGTCGGGGCAGCGCCAGAACCGCACGTGGTGGCGCTGGGCGGGGTTGCCGTCGACCTCCTGCTGGTAGGCGAAGTCCTGCTGGCGACCGAAGAGGAACAGGGGACTGACCGGCGCCTCACCGTAGCTGCGTCGCGTGAGGGTCGACGCGACGATGCGCCACGAGGAGCGAAGCGTCACCGGGTCGGCCTTCGTCCATCCGGCCGCGGTCAGCGCTCGTTCGATCGCGTCGCCGTCCCCGCGCAGCGCGAGGTTGACCGGGTCTCCGAGCAGGCCGTCGCTCGTGCGGGTGCGTCCGATGAAGTAGTCGGGCACGTAGATCGTGGTGAGGATGCGGTGCAGCCGCGGCAGCACGAGGTAGGCCAGCAGCGCCCAGAACACGATGCCGCCGGCGATGCCCCACCAGCCGAGTCGCAGCGACTCCTCGGCGCTCAGCACGGCGAGCCACACGGCCGCGACCCCCGCGAAGACGAAGAAGAACCAGTCGAACGCGATGCCGATCGAGTAGGCGCGACGGTGCGGGCGCGTGCTCATGACCAGAGCGGCACGGCCGGTTCGTACGAGAATGCGGCGGCGATCGTGTCGGGCGTGACGCCGTCGTGGGTGGCGGGGTTCCAGTGCGGATCGCGGTCCTTGTCGACCAGCTGGGCACGGATGCCCTCGACCATGTCGGGCTGGGTGTGTGCGAACCAGAGCACGAGGCGGTACTCCTGCTCGAGCACGGCGCGCAGCGTCGGCAGCTCCCGCGCCCGGCGCACCGCCTCGAGCGTGACGGCGAGAGCAGTGGGCGCCGCGTGGGTGAGCCGGTCGGCGAGGGCGGATGCCTCGGGCTCTCCGACGGCGCGCAGCTTCGCGATGATGCCGGGCACCGTGTCGGCGTCGAAGGTCGCGTCGATCCAGGGCTGCTTCGCGGCGAGCTCGGATGCCTCGGGCGTCTCGTCGAATAGCAGCACGAGCTCGGCGGGTCCGGAGGGGTCTGCCCGCGTGACGAGGGCGTCGCGGATCGCGTCGAGGTGCGCGGAGGGGACGAAG
>NZ_LMPK01000035.1:95941-96066 GCF_001423825.1 Microbacterium sp. Leaf351 | reverse complement strand
ATTCGCCGAGCCGGCCGGGTGCGCGGGACAGCAGGTAGCTGCCGCCGACGTCGGGGGTGAATCCGATGCGGGTCTCGGGCATCGCGAGCCGGGATCGCTCGGTGACGATGCGCACGGCGGCGTGG
>NZ_LMPK01000035.1:91870-95863 GCF_001423825.1 Microbacterium sp. Leaf351 | reverse complement strand
CCCCCACCTCGTCGACCCTGCCCGCGACGATCGAGGCGTAGAGGGCACGAACGTCGCCGCCCGCGCAGAGGCCGCGATCACCGGCGCCGTCGAGCAGCACGGTGTCGATGTCGGCGTCACCCCGCCAGGCGTCGAGTGCCGCCCGGAGGGCACGGATCATGTGCACGTCGAGCGCGTTGATCGCCGCAGGGCGGTCGAGGGTGAGGCGGCCGAGCGAGTGCTCGGTGCGAACCACGACGCCGGCATCGGTGGGGTGCACGTCGGTCACGGGGCAACGTTACCGCCCGATGACGGCGCAAATCCCGGGTCGATCGGCGGTTGTCCGCCAAGATGGAACCACCACGGACCGAGGAGGAGCCGATGCCGGACGGCCAGGTGCTCGAATTCACCGACCTGCGCAAGAGCTTCGGCCGCGTCGATGCGGTCGCGGGCCTGACCGCGCGCGTCGAGCCCGGCGTGGTGACCGGCTTCCTCGGCCCGAACGGGGCGGGCAAGACCACGACGCTGCGCATGCTGCTCGGTCTGGTGCGCCCGACATCGGGCACCGCCCGCATCGGCGGACGCCTCTACGGTGAGCTGACCGATCCGCTGCGCAGCGTCGGCGCGGTGCTCGAGGCATCCTCCTTCCACCCGGGTCGCTCGGGCGCGAACCATCTGAAGGTCTACGCCCAGGCGGCGGGAATCCCCACCTCCCGCGTCGACGAGGTGCTGGCGCTCGTCGGCATGTCGGATGCCGCGGGCCGCAGGGTCGGCGGGTACTCGCTCGGCATGCGGCAGCGCCTCGGCCTCGCCTACGCCCTGCTGGGAGACCCCGGAGTGCTGATCCTCGACGAGCCGACGAACGGCCTCGACCCCGAGGGCATCAAGTGGATGCGCACGCTGCTGCAGCATCTGGCCCGCGAGGGTCGTACGGTGCTCATGTCATCGCACCTGCTCTCCGAGGTGCAGCAGACAGCCGACGCCCTGCTCATCGTCGCCAAGGGGCGACTGGTCTACCAGGGTGCCATCGAGGACATCGTCGGCCCCGACGAGGTGTCGACGGTGGTGGATGCCCCCGACCGCGCCGCCCTCGCGGCAGCCCTCACCGCGGGCGGCTTCACCTACGACCTCCTGCGCACGGGCTTCACGGTTCTCCACGCCGATGCCGTCGAGGTCGGCGCAGCCGCCGCGGCGGCCGGTGTCGCCCTGTCGTCGCTCGTGCGCCGCGGGCCGAACATCGAAGAGGCGTTCCTCGAGCTGGTCTCCGGCGACCGCGTGCATGCGTCCGCCGCCGGCATCCTCGCCCCCGCGGCGGACGCCGCCGCACCCGATGAGCCGGCCACCACCGCGTCGGCCGCACCCGATGTGACATCCGCGGCAGGTGTGCCCGACGGCTCGAGCACGACCGAGCTTGAGGGCGCGACAGAGGGCGTGGAAGAGGTCGAGCGTCCGGCAGAGGTCGTCGAGCTCGCCGACGTCCCGGTCGCCGCCGGGAGCGATGCGACCGAGGAGTACCCGGATGACGCGGAGCCCGCCGCATCCGATACCGACCGCCACGACGAAAGCGAGCAGCGATGAGCCTCGCCCGTGCCACCCGATCCGAGCTGACGAAGCTCTACTCCACCGCGATCTGGTGGATCCTCGCGATCGTGCTCGTCGTCTACGTCGGGTTCGTGTCCACGTTCCTCGGATTCGTCCTGTCCTCATCGAGCACGGGCAGTGCGCTCAGCGAGTCGAGCAGTGAGGTTCCGGCGACGCTGTACAGCCTGGCCTCGTCGATCGGCTACGTCTTTCCGCTGCTGATCGGCACGCTCATCGTCACCGGCGAGTTCCGCCACAAGACGCTCACGCCGACGTTCCTGGCGACCCCCGCGCGCGGCACTGTGCTGTGGGCGAAGCTGCTGGCCTCGACGACCCTCGGACTGCTCTACGGCGTGCTCGCGCTTCTCGTGACCGTCGGACCGATCGCGGGTCTGCTCGCCGCCCACGGTCTGCCTACCGGTCTCGGCTCGTCCGACACCTGGGCGCTGGTCGGACGCATCCTGCTCGTGTTCGTGCTGTGGACCTGGGTGGGCCTGGGCCTCGGCACCCTCATCCGCAACCAGGTCGCCGCGATCGTCGTCGTGCTCGCGTTCACCCAGTTCATCGAGCCGCTGCTGCGCCTCGGCACGATGTTCGTCTCGTGGCTGCAGGATGTCGGGCGCTTCCTGCCCGGCGCGGCATCCGACCAGCTGGTGGGCTCGTCCGTGCTGACGCTCGGTCAGGGCGGAGCGTCTCCCGACCCGCTCACCTGGTACGCGGCGGCCATCGTGCTCGCCGCCTACGCATTCGCGCTGCTCCTGCTCGGCCACATCTTCAGCTGGCGACGCGACGTCGCCTGAGCGGGCGCGTCAGTCGGCGTCGGGCGCGAGCTCGGCGACATCCGTCGGCTCGTCGCCGCCGTCGAGCCGCAGGGCGCGCAGCAGTGCCACGCCGTGCCGCGTGGTGAGGATGATGCGCGAGAACTCCGCCGACTCGTCGAGGTCGATTACCACACCGGGGCGCTTCGCCCGGATGACGGCGAAGTCGTCACCGACGCCGGTGCGCCACGTTCCCGCGGCGGTGACGCCCGGCACGTAGGTCGAGCGCCCGCGGGTGCCCCGCAGCCACGTCCACGGGTCGTCGGTGAGCTGAGCCCGGGTGATCGACGAGCGTTCGACGACGATATTCCGCTTGCGGAATGCCGTGAGCCGCTCGGCGCCCGACAGCACGATCTCGAGCTGAGCCGAGTCGAGCAGCAGGGTCACCATGCGCCTAGTCTGCCAGGGCACCGCGGCGGCCGCGGCGGCGTTTGCTTACATCCCGGCAACGATCCGACAACCCCGACGCCTTCTGCGGGTGGAAGACTGAACCGGTGAGTCTGGCCGATCATCCGGCGCCGGCGTCCGCCGTGCGCATCCCCGAGGCGATCGCCGCCGCCCGCGCGGGCCGCGACCTCGACGCCGCCGACGCCGAAGCGCTGCTGGGTGCCGTTGGCGACGATCTCGAGGCGCTGCTGGCCGCGGCATCCGCTCTGCGCGACGAGGGGCTCACCGCAGCCGGCCGCCCGGGCGTCATCACCTATTCGCGCAAGGTGTTCATCCCGCTCACGACCCTCTGCCGCGACCGCTGTCACTACTGCATCTTCGTCGACACCCCCTCACAGCTGCGACTGCTGCGCAAGCCCGTCTACATGACGCCCGAGCAGGTGCTCACCGTCGCCCGCCAGGGCGCCGCCCTCGGATGCAAAGAGGCCCTGCTCACCCTCGGCGACCGCCCAGAGGACCGCTGGCCCGAGGCGCGCGCCTGGCTCGACGAGCACGGCTACACCTCGACGCTCGACTACGTCGCCGCGATGGCTCGGCTCATCACCGCCGAGACCGGGCTGCTCGCCCACGCGAACCCCGGCGTGATGTCGGCGGACGAGCTGCGGATGCTGCGCCCCACCGCCCCCTCGATGGGGATGATGCTCGAGACGACCTCGCGCCGGCTGTTCGAGGAGCCCGGGCAGGTGCACTACGGCTCGCCCGACAAGGACCCCGACGTGCGACTGGCGGTGATCGAGGACGCCGGCCGAGAGCGGGTGCCGTTCACGACGGGCATCCTCGTCGGCATCGGTGAGACCGTGCACGATCGGGCGGAGTCGCTCATCGCGCTCCGCGATGCGCACCGCCGCCACGGTCACGTGCAGGAGGTGATCGTGCAGAACTTCCGCGCGAAGCCGCGCACCGCGATGCGGGCCGCGCCCGACGCGTCGCTGCTCGAGTACGTCGCGGCGGTCGCGACCGCGCGCCTCGTGCTCGGGCCGCGCATGCGCGTGCAGGTGCCGCCGAACCTGTCGGATGAGACGGAGTTCGAGCTTCTCGTGCGCGCCGGCGCCGACGACTGGGGCGGGGTGTCGCCGCTCACCGCCGACCACGTCAACCCCGAGCGCCCCTGGCCGCACCTCGACGACCTCGCCCGTCGCACCGCCGAGCTCGGCTTCACCCTGCGCGA
>NZ_LMPK01000035.1:88520-91842 GCF_001423825.1 Microbacterium sp. Leaf351 | reverse complement strand
CCCGCGGTCGCGAGGCTCGCCGACCCCGACTCGGGGCTCGCCGGTGACGCGGCGCCCGCACTCCGTCGCTGCGGCGCCCCGGCGGCATCACGGCGCAGCGGCGGCGACCTCGCCCGACTCGCGGAGGCCGCGGCATCCGCCCCCGGAGACCTCGACGACGGCGACTGGGTGCGCCTGCTGACCGCGACCGGGTCCGGCCTCGACACCCTCACCGCGACCGCCGACGACGTGCGGCGCTATACGGTCGGCGAGACGGTCAGCATCGTCGTGAACCGCAATCTCACCTCCACCGGGTTCCGGGCGGTCGCGACCGGCGAGCCCGGCACGTTCACGCTCGACGACGTCGCGGCGATCACCACCGACGCGTGGGACCTCGGCGCGACGGAGATCTGCGTGCAGGGGCGGGTGGCGGCATCCGAAGATCCCCGCGCCTATCTCGACATCGCCCGCACCGTGCACGAGACGGCGCCCCGCCTGCACCTGCACGCCTACCGCCCGCAGGACGTCTGGGATCTCGCCGACCGCGGCGGGCTCGGTCTCGACGGTGCCCTGGCGGCACTCCGGGACGCGGGCGTGCGCAGCGTACCCGGCACCGGCGTCAAGGTGCTGAGCGAGCGGGTGCGACGGGCGGCGTTCGACGGCGACCTCGAGATCGACCGGTGGGAGACGGGCATCCGCGCCGCGCACGCGCACGGCTTCCGCTCGACGTCGGTGCTGTTCTACGGCCACGTCGAGACCGCCGGCGAGCGCGTCGCGCATCTGCGTCGCCTGCGTGAGCTGCAGGCGGATGCCGCGGCCGCCGGCAGCGGCGGCGGCTTCACCGAGTTCGTGCCGATCCCGCTTCCCGCGCCGCTCGGCGGCGTGCCGCTCGTCGCCGGCCGCGCCCCGATCGACGAGCATCGCGCGATGGTCGCGGTCTCGCGCCTGCTGCTGACGGGCAGTATCCCCCACGTACAGGTGCCCTGGACGCGGCTCGGAATCGCGGCGACCGCCGTGCTGCTGCGCTCGGGCGGCGACGACCTCGGCGGCACCCTGCTGGATGGACGCGTGCGCCCCGATGCCAGCGTCGAGCAGGGGCTCGAGCTGCCGATCCCCGAGGCCGCGCGGCTCGCCGCGTCGCTGCTGCGACCGTTCCGGCAGCGAACGACCGACTACCGCGAGCCCGATGCCGAGCGGAAGGCGGCCCGGTGACGGCGACGCGGGTGCTCATCGTCGGCGCGGGCTTCTCGGGGCTCGCCGCCGCGTTCGCGCTGCGCGACGAGGGGCATGACGTCACCGTCATCGAGCGGGCGGCGAGCGCCGGCGGTACGTGGCGGGACAACGTCTATCCCGGCATCGCGTGCGACGTGCCGTCGCGGCTCTACCAGCTGCGCTCGCACCTGAGCGGCGCGTGGACGCGCGAGTTCGCGCCGGGTGAGGAGATCCGCACCTACCTCGAGCAGGTCGCCGCCGAGCTCGGCGACGCCCTGCGCTACGACACCCCGATGACGGCCGCGACCTGGGACGCGGGCGCGTCGCTGTGGCGGGTCTCGACCGGCGGCGCCTCGCCGGCGCAGCTCGAGGCGGACGCCCTCGTGCTCGCGTGCGGCCGGCTGACCGAGCCGCGCATCCCCGAGATCGAGGGACTCGCGAGCTTCCCCGGGCCGATCTTCCACTCGGCCCGCTGGCGCGACGACGTCGACCTCACCGGAGCCCGCGTCGCGGTCATCGGCTCCGGCGCGAGCGCCGTGCAGCTCGCCCCCGAGATCGCGAGACGCGGCGCCCGGGTGACCCTCTTCCAGCGCACGCCCGCGTGGATCGTCCCGCGCGGCGGGCGCACCTACGACGCCGACGAGCGAGCGGCCCTCGATGCCGACCCCGACGCGGTGCAGGCCGCGTACGACGCGCTCTACCGCGAAGGCGAGGAACGCTTCGCGTCGCGGTCGGGGGATGCCGCGGCATCCGCGCGCGCCCACGCGGCCGCCCTCGACCACCTCGCCGCGCAGGTGCCCGACGAGACGCTGCGGGCGGCGCTGACGCCGGCGTACGCGTTCGGCTGCACCCGTGTGCTGCTCTCGGACGACTTCTACCCGTCGATCGCGTCGGGTCTCGTCGACCTCGAGCCGTCGGCGCTCACCGAGGTCTCGGGCACGACGCTGACCGCCGCGAGCGGACGACGCATGGATGCCGACGTCATCGTGCTGGCGACCGGTTTCGCCGCCGCCGAGCAGCCCTATGCCGAGCTCGTCACCGGTGAGCACGGCACCCTTGCGGCTCACTGGGCGACCGGCATGACCTCGTTCGCCTCGACGGTGGTCACCGGCTTCCCGAACCTGTTCGTGCTCAACGGCCCGAACGCCTCGCTCGGGCACAACTCCTCGGTGCTCATGGCCGAGCAGCAGGCCCGGTACGCCGCCCGCGCCCTGCGCGAGCACCCTGCCGTGCGGCGGGTGCGCCCCGAGGCCGAGACCGCCTACACCGCCGCGATCGACGCCGCCGCCGCCGCGACGCCGTGGCTGACCGGCGGATGCCGCAACTGGTACGTCGATCCGCGTTCTGGCCGCCTGACGCTGCTGTGGCCGGCGCCCGTCGACGCGTTCCGGCGCGTGCTCGACGGCGCGACCGGCGCCGAGTTCGAGCCGCCGCACGAGCTCGTCGGCGCCGCCGGCGACGGTGCGGCATCCGTCATCGACTCGACCCCCGACTCCGACACGTCCACGATGGGAGCATCATGACCATTCCCCTGCGCCTCGGCTACAAGGCCTCCGCCGAGCAGTTCGGCCCCGGCCAGCTCGCCGACTTCGCCGTGCTCGCCGAAGAGGTCGGCTTCGACTCGGTGTTCATCAGCGACCACTTCCAGCCGTGGATGCACGAGGGCGGCCACGCACCGGCGGCGATCCCGTGGCTCGGCGCCGTGGGGGCCCGCACCTCGCGGGTGCTGCTGGGCACCTCGGTGCTCACCCCCACGTTCCGCTACCACCCGGCGGTCATCGCGCAGGCATTCGCGACGTTGGGGCTGCTGAACCCTGGCCGCATCGTGCTCGGCGTCGGCACCGGCGAGGCGCTCAACGAGGTGACACTCGGCCTCGACTGGCCCGAGCCGCCCGAGCGCTTCCAGCGCCTCAAGGAGTCGATCACGCTCATCCGCGAGCTGTGGTCGGGCGAGCGCGTCACGTTCGACGGGCAGTTCTACTCGGTGACCGACGCCACCGTCTACGACCGTCCCGACGAGCTCGTGCCGATCTACATCGGCGCCGCCGGTCCCGCCGCCACGAAGCTCGCGGGCCGAATCGCCGACGGCTTCATCACCACGAGCGGCAAGGACCCGGCCCTCTACGTCGAC
>NZ_LMPK01000035.1:86001-88506 GCF_001423825.1 Microbacterium sp. Leaf351 | reverse complement strand
CCCTCATCGAGGTGAAGGTGTCGCTCGCCGACGACCGCGAGACCGCGCTCGAGAAGACCCGCTTCTGGGCACCGCTCGCGCTCTCCCCCGAGGAGAAGCGCGACGTGCACGACCCGATCGAGATGCAGCGCCGCGCCGCCGAGCTGCCGATCGAACGGGCCGCCTCGCGCTTCATCGTGTCGACCGACCCCGACGAGCACGTCGAGCAGATCTCCCGCTACGCCGAGCTCGGCTTCCGTCACCTCGTGTTCCACGACCCGGGCTTCGACCAGGAGACCTTCCTGCGCACCTACGGCACCGAGATCCTGCCGCGCCTGCGCGCCCGTTTCGGAGCGTGACCGCCGCCCCGCCGCCGCTGTTCACCGTCGTCGTGCCCGTGAAGCCGACGTCGGTGGGCAAGTCGCGCCTGCGCGTCGCCGACCGCGCCGCCCTCGCCCGCGCGATCGCGCTCGACACGATCGCCGCGGCCGCCGCGGCGCACCGGGTCGCCGAGGTGATCGTGGTGACCGACGACGCGGAGCTTCGCGCGTCGGCGGCGTCCGGCCGCGTGCGCGTGATCGATGAGGGCGAGGCACGGGGGTTGGATGCCGCGATCGCACGCGGCGTGGCGGCCGCCGCCACCGCCCACCGCGCGGCGCTCCTCGGCGACCTGCCGGCGCTGCGCTCAGGCGATCTCGACGCGGCGCTGGCGGCCGCGGCATCCGTCGACCGCGCCGTCGTCGCCGACGCGGAGGGCACCGGATCGACGCTCGTCACCGCGGGCGCGGGGGTGCCGTGGGCGAGTGCGTTCGGCGACGGCTCGTTCGCTCGCCATGTGGCCCTCGGGTGCGCGGTGCTGCCGGTGTCGGATGCCTCGACCCTCCGCCGCGACGTCGACACCGCCGCCCAGCTGGCTGTCGCCGCGACCCTCGGAGTCGGTCCCCGAACACACGCCGTCCTGGTGGCCGCCGGCTGAATCTCATGGCACGACGGCGACGTCGTGCACAAGATGCTTGGCGCCGGCCGACGACGCCCCTACTATGGGCCCACCGAGCACCTCCCGCAACGACGCATGGAGACTTCGATGACCGGACCCGTCATTCGCGCCACCATCCCCTACGCCCTGGGCGCCCTCGTGGTCGTCGCGATCATCGCGATGGTCGCCGCCAACCTCCTGTTCGACGGCACCAGCGCCGCGCGTGTCCTGACCTTCGTCGTCTGGAGCTTCCTCGCGTGCGTCGCCGTGGGCTTCGCGTTCCGCGTCGCGACGGCACGGCACCGCAGCATGACGGCGCGGCCGGTGGCACGGCGCGACGACGCGACGCACTGAGATCCCCGCGCCCATGACCTTCGCGCAGCCCGTCGTCGACACCGTCGACGACGGGCTGCGCGCCTACGTCTGGGGCGCGACCGCGACGGGTATCGGCCGACATCCCGAGCGCATCACCGACCTCGAGCTGCGGCGCCGCACCGTCGCGATCGTGACCGAGCTCGACACCGTCGCCCTCGACTCCCCCACGAGGGACGTCCCGGACTGGGTCGCGAGGGAGGTGGACGACGTCGTGGCGCGGCACCCCGAGATCGGTGCCGACGGGGCCGACGCGCTGCGATCACTGCTCGCCTGGATGGTGCGCTGACAGACGCCGACCCGGCCCCGGGCGGCGCAACGCCCGCCTGTGGACAAGAGCCGTCACCCGCCCGACCCCGGTCGTAACCTGACGCGCGTGAGTGACTTCTTCTCCGCCGATCTCGATGCGGATCTGGCCATCGCGACGGTCGAGCAGCAGATCGCCGACGCGCAGGAGCGTGCCGAGCGGGCGGCGGAGCTGAGGCGGCAGATCGACGCCGTGCGCGGGGTCGCGACGTCACCGCGACGCGAGGTCACCGTCACGGTGGATGCCTCGGGCCGCCTCGCCGCCGTAGAGCTCACCGACGCGGCATCCCATCTGCCGTCGCGCGACCTCGGCCGGCTCATCGTGCACACCGCGAACGAGGCGCAGCGGCGGGCCGGCGAGAAGGCTCTGGAGCTGGCGAGCGAGGCCTTCGGCGCCGATTCACCCACCGTCGCCCACCTGCGGGGCGAGCTCGACCGCCCGGCGCCGTCGGCCGACACGACGATCGCCATCTGAGGGCGGCACGATGGCTGAACGCATCGCGATCGACGCGGACCTCATCTCCTCGCACGCCGCGCGCGTCGATCAGGTGGCCGCCGACGTGCGGGTGGCCGCCGACGCGAGCCGCGCGACGAACATGGGCAGCGGCGCATTCGGAGTGCTCTGCGCCTTCCTCGTGCCACCGGCCACGCTCGCGGCGACCATGGCCGGTTCCGCGATCGCCGCCGCGGAGGGGATGCTGACCCGGAGCGCCCGGGAGGTGCGCGGGGTGGCCACCGACATGGCCGACTTCGAGGACGACGTGGCGCGTGCGGTGCAGTCGATCGAGAAGGCGCTGGGGTGAGGCATCCATGACCGACAACCCGCTGGTCGCGACGAGGGTCGAGACCGCGACCGCGTTCAGCGGCGCGGG
>NZ_LMPK01000035.1:85405-85994 GCF_001423825.1 Microbacterium sp. Leaf351 | reverse complement strand
ATGGCTGCGTTCTCGACGGCGGTCGACACGGTCGCGACGGTGTCGGATCCGCTCGGGTCGCTCATCGCCGCCGGACTCGGCTGGCTCATCGATCACTTCGAGCCGCTGAAGGGCTGGTTCAACGACCTCACCGGCGACGCCGGAGAGGTGCAGGCGTTCGCGGCGACGTGGACGAACATCCAGTCGCAGCTGCAGCAGTCCGGGGACGAGCTGACCCGGGTGCTGGGCGACCTCGACGAGCTGGCGGGCGAGGCGATGGACGCCTACCGGAGGTTCCAGACGGATGCCGCGCAGCACCTGCACGGCGCGGCGACGTGGGCGGGTGCCATGGCGACGGGGCTGCAGGTCGCCGCCACCATCGTTCAGGTCGTGCACGACATCGTGCGGGACGTGCTGTCGCAGCTCGTCGGCTCCGCGATCTCCTGGGCCGCGGAGGCGGTGGTCACCGCGGGGCTGGCGACCCCGTGGATCGTCGAACAGGTCGCGACGCGCGTCGCCTCGTGGACCGCGAAGATCGGCTCGAAGCTCACCGCGCTGCTCCGCTCGATCAAGACCCTCGCGACGCTGCTGGAGAAGCTTCGGTCGCTGC
>NZ_LMPK01000035.1:84856-85380 GCF_001423825.1 Microbacterium sp. Leaf351 | reverse complement strand
GCTGGGTCACGAGGGGGACGCGGTGAGCCTGACATCCGTGCGCCGCTTCGCCGACGACGACGAGGCTGTCGCGTACGGTCGGCAGGCCTGGGCCGGTTTGTCCGACGAGCTGACCCCGGCTCAGCGGGAGGCGGTGTTCGATTACACCCGCGAAGCACCCGGACCGAGCGGGATCACCTACGCCGAGATCAACGGCGCGCTGCGCAAGGGCCCGCCGTATCCGGCTGAGCTCGAGGGTCACATCCGCGCGATCGACGAGACGCTCGCCCGCCGACCGCTGACCGAGACGATCGAAGTGACACGCGGAACGGGCATCTCGCACTGGCCCTTCACACCCAAGGCCGCCGCCGGCAACACGCTGACCGAGGATTCGTTCCTCTCGACCTCCCTCGGCGGACCCGCCCAGAGCTTCGCCGACAAGGACGCGATCCTTCACCTCACCGTGCCCCCGGGCACACCCGCGGGATGGGTCGAGGAGATGTCGCAGTTCGGCGGATCGGAGCGAGAGCTTCTTCTCGGGCGCG
>NZ_LMPK01000035.1:82790-84849 GCF_001423825.1 Microbacterium sp. Leaf351 | reverse complement strand
GGTGAAATGAGCTGGAAAGACGACGACGTCCACTTCCGCGTCGTCAGCGGACCACCGACGTACGCGCATCATTCCGACGGCCCGGTGATCGCGGCCCCTGTTCGTCGCGGCGACGACCTTCGCGGCTACCTCGTCACGTCGGCCGATCCGGCCGGCGGCGTACTCGTCCTTCTGGCGGGTTACGACGACGAGGATTACGTCAACATCCACTCCGATCATTGGTGGCGGATCCTCGCTGACGGCGCAGCCAATGGCGTCCCGGCACACGAGCTGTTCGACTCGCTCGTGGGTACCGCCGGTCCGGAGCGCTCCGGGGCAGTCGGCACGGATCTCGTCACGTTCCCGAATACGGCCGCCGTCTCGGGCGCGCTCAACCCCCCTCGGCCCGACCGGAACTCGCGCGGCGGTGCAGCCCGTGGCCGTGCGGCGTCGCCGGAGGTCGCTCGCACCCCCGTCACGCGCGAGCAGATCGACGCCGTGCTGCGCGGCGTCGCCCCGTCGACCCCGGAGATCGACGCCCGTATCGCCGCCCTCGACGGTGCCGTTCGGGTGCGCCCCGCGCCCGAGACGGTCGTGGTCGCCCTTCCGTACGACCCCGACGCACTTCCGGCGGGAGCCGCCCCGGGCACGCGCGTGCACGAGCCCACGTTCCTGGTCGGGACGTTCCTCACCCGGGAGACCGTCCCGACGGGACCCACGATGCTGCACCTCACCATTCCCGCGGGCACCCCAGCTCTCTACACCCCCCCTGCGCCGGCAGAGGCGGGGGCGGGCACGCTCCTCCTCGCGCGCGGCCTCGACTGGGAGATCACGGAACTCGGTGCCGCCACCGTGTCCGGACGGGTCGTGTCCGTGCCTCCAAGCGGCGACGCCGGCTGAGTCACGGCGCCGCGCCGCGGTGACCACGACTCCGGAGAATCCCGCCGGAACCCGGCGTTGGCGTCGCCCCGCGCGCGACTCCGGAGTTGCGGTACGTCGAACCGACCTGAGGCACGGCCGATCGGCTCCGGCGCCTATCCCGCGAGGGCCCGGTTCAGCGGGCGGCCGCGGCCAGCGCGGCGTCGGCGATCGCGGCCGAGGCCGCGACATCGGTCATCCACAGCGGCGCGACGACCGGGGTGATCCCGACCGCGGCGACGGCCGGTGCGAGCGCCGCGTCCTCCTCGGCGAGCAGCCACGCGTCGAGCACGCCGCCGGCGGTGCGACTGCCGTAGTGGGCGGCCACGGCATCGGCCGCGGTGTCGACGCCGATCGCGGTGAGGCACACGTCGGCCATGCCGCGCACGACCGCACCGCCGATGATCGGCGAGACGCCGACGACCCGAGCGGATGTCGCGGCGAGGGCGTCCCGCACCCCGGGAACGGCGAGGATCGGGCCGATCGAGACGACCGGGTTCGACGGCGCGAGCAGCACGACGTCGGCGGCGGCGATCGCCTCGACGACGCCGGGTGCGGGGACGGCGCCGACCAGCCCGGGATTCTCGAATGCGCGGGGGGCGAGGGTCGCGCGGTGCCGGGTCCACCACTCCTGGAAGTGCAGCACCTCGCCCGACTCGAGCCGCACCCACGTGTCGGCCTCGCTGTCGGTCATCGGCAGCAGGGTCACGCCCAGCGGCCAGCGGGCCGACAGACGGGCGACGACCTCGGTGACGGAGAGACCGTCGCGCAGCCATCCGGTGCGCGCGAGGTGGGTGCCGAGATCGAGGTCGCCGAGCGTGAACCACGGCCAGCCGGCGCCCCACGCCTGCAGCTCGGCGTTGACCCGCTCGGTGTCGCCGGCGCGTCCCCACCCGCGGACGGTGTCGTTCTGGCCGCCGAGCGCATAGAGCACCGAGTCGATGTCGGGCTGCAGGCGCACGCCGCTCAGCCACAGGTCGTCGCCGGTGTTCACGACGACGGTCGCCGCGGGATCGCCGCGACGGGCGAGCGCCTCACGCACACCGAGGGTGAACTTCGAGCCGCCGACCCCGCCGGCGAGCACGACGACCCGGGTCACGCGGGGGCCTGCGCCGATGCCGCGGCGCGCGCCGCGCCCGGAAGCGCCGCCGTGATCACAGCG
>NZ_LMPK01000035.1:78010-82785 GCF_001423825.1 Microbacterium sp. Leaf351 | reverse complement strand
CCCCGGCGTCGAGCATGGCGTGGAAGAACGCGGGGTAGCGCCACGCCTCCTGGGTGAGGGCCTGGGCGTACGACCGCGGTGCCTTGGGCAGGAACGCGACGCCGAACAGCGATCCCGCGCTCGGCACGGCGTGCACCACGCCCTCGGCGGCGAGCGCGTCGGCGAGGGCGGTCGCGACGACGGATGCCGCGGCATCCACCTTCTCGTAGACGGCGGGCGTCGCAAGGCGCAGGGTCGCGAGCCCCGCAGCCACCGAGAGCGGATTGCCGCTCAGCGTTCCCGCCTGGTAGACGGGGCCGACAGGCGCGAGCGCGTCGAGGACGTCGGCCCGGCCGCCGAGGGCGGCGAGTGGCATGCCGCCGCCGACGACCTTGCCGAACGTGATGATGTCGGGGAGGTAATGCTCGCCGGCGGCCTGCTGCAGGCCCCAGAAGCCGGCGGGGTGCACGCGGAATCCGGTGAGCACCTCGTCGAGGATGAGGAGCGCGCCGTGCGCGTGGGCGATGTCGGCGAGGGCGGCGTTGAATCCGGACAGGGGCGCGACGACGCCCATGTTCGCGGCCGCCGCCTCGACGATCACGGCGGCGATGCGGTCGCCGTGCACGGCGAACACCTCGCGCACGGCGTCGAGGTCGTTGTAGTCGATCACGAGGGTCTGCGCGGCGATCGGTGCCGGCACGCCCGCGCTCCCCGGCAGCGCGAGCGTCGCGACACCGGACCCGGCGGCGGCGAGCAGGCCGTCGGAGTGGCCGTGGTAGTGCCCCGCGAACTTCACCAGCAGGTCGCGGCCGGTGACCCCGCGGGCGAGACGGATCGCCGTCATGGTCGCCTCGGTGCCGGTCGACACCAGTCGCACCCGCTCGACGGGAGCCGCCTCGCCCACCCGCACGCGAGCGGCGATGAGCTCGGCGAGCTCGACCTCGGCCTCCGTCGGCGCGCCGAACGAGAGACCCCGGGTCGCGGCCTCCCGCACCGCCTCGACGACCTCGGGATGCGCGTGGCCGAGCAGCGCCGGACCCCATGACGCGACGAGGTCGACATAGGAGGTGCCCGCGGCATCCGTCACCCGCGGCCCCGCCGCCGACGAGACGAACCGGGGCGCACCGCCCACCGAGCCGTAGGCCCGCACCGGAGAGTTCACCCCGCCGGGGATGACGCCGCGGGCGCGCGTGAACAGATCGTCGTTGCGGTCGGACACCGCACCTCCCGGATGGATCAGAGGGACTCGCGCAGCCAGCCGGCCGCCTCGAGCGCCCAGTACGACAGCACCGCGTCGGCACCGGCGCGCCGGATCGACAGCAGCGACTCGGAGATCGCGCCACGACGGTCGATCCAGCCGTGCGCGGCGGCGGCCTCGATCATCGCGTACTCGCCCGACACCTGGTAGGCCCACACCGGCACATCGACCGAGGCACGCACCTCGGCGAGCACGTCGAGGTAGGGCAGCGCGGGCTTGACCATGACGACGTCGGCGCCCTCCTCGGCGTCGACGATCGCCTCCCGCACACCCTCGCGCGCGTTCGCCGGGTCGAGCTGGTAGGTGCGGCGGTCGCCGGTGAGCTGCGAGTCGACCGCCTCGCGGAACGGTCCGTAGAACGCCCCCGCGTACTTGGCCGAGTAGGCCAGCAGCAGGGTGTCGGTGAAGCCCTCCGCGTCGAGCGCAGCGCGCACGTGCGCGACCTGGCCGTCCATCATGCCCGACAGGCCCAGCATCGCCGACCCCGCCCGCGCCTGCGCAAGACCCATCGCCGCGTAGCGCTCGAGGGTCGCATCGTTGTCGACCGACCCGTCTGCGGCGAGCACGCCGCAGTGGCCGTGGTCGGTGAACTCGTCGAGGCACAGGTCGGTCTGCACGACGAGCGCATCCCCGACCTCCGCGGCGACCGCGGCGGTCGCGACGTTCAGGATGCCGCGCTCGTCGTCCGCACCCGAGCCGATCGCATCGCGCACGGCGGGCACGCCGAACAGCATCACGCCACCGAGACCGGCGGCCGCGGCATCCGTCGCCGCCCGCCGCAGCGAGTCGAGCGAGTGCTGCACCACCCCCGGCATCGAGCCGATCGGCTGCGGATCGGCGATGCCTTCGCGCACGAACAGCGGCAGCACGAGCTGCGACGGCACCAGCGTCGTCTCGCGGGCGAGGCGGCGCACGGCGGGCGACTGGCGCAGGCGGCGCAGTCGGTGGGTGGGGAAGCTCACGGCTGGAACTCGTCGGCTGCGTGCGGCAGCACCAGGTGCGACACCGCCTCGATCAGCGCGTCGACGGTCTGGCGGGGGGCGACGACATCGACGTCGAGGCCCACCTTGCGGGCATCGGTCGCGGTGCGCGGACCGATCGCGGCGATGACGGTCGCATCGGGGATGTGCGGGAACTGCTCGTGCACCTGCTCGGCGACCGAGCCGCTCGTCACCAGGATCGCGTTGATGCGCCCGTTCTCGACGTCGCGCAGGATGCGCTCCGTGACCGGCACGCCGACGGTGCGGTACGCGACGACGCTGCGCACGCGGTGCCCCGCCTCGATGAGCTTCGAGGTGAGCACGGGCTTCGCGATCTCGCTGCGGAGCGTGAGGATGTCGCGGGGCTCCGGCTCGAGCCCGATGAGCTGGGCGGCCATTCCGGCGGCCGAGTTGTCGCGGTCGGGCACGAGGTCGACCCGGTAGCCGACGGCCTGGAGCGCGGCGGCGGTCGTCTCACCGACGGCGGCGACCTTTGTGCGGGCGGGGATCTCTGCGCGATAGGCGACGAGCACATCGACCGTGGTGGCGCTCGTCATCGTGAGCCAGTCGAACGCGCCGTCGGCGAGATCGCGCAGCGCCTGCTCAAGGGTCGCCTGATCGTTGGTGGGCGCGAAGTTGATGAGCGGCGCGACGACGGGAACAGCGCCCTGCGATCGCAGCGTGGCGGCGACGCCGTCGCCCCACGGTCCCCCGCGGGGGACGAGAACGCGCCAGCCCGTCAGGGGCTTGGCGGCTTCTGTCCGCGCGGGATCTTCGTGCATGGGGACGCTTTCAGGTGGCGAGGCCGGCGGCCCCGCGATCGAGGAGGTCTCGCGCGATCACGGTACCGGTGCGCTCGGCGCGCGCCACGGGATCCGCGCGATCGGCAGCATCTGCACCATCGCCGCTGCCCTTCTCGCCAGCATACCCGCTGATCAGGGGAATCGCCCGGTCGTCCCCGATGCGGTCGCCCCCGCCGGGGGCGTAGACCACTGTGCGCACTCGCAGTTCATGGCCGTCGAACTCGGCGTGCACACCGACCGGCGCCTGGCATCCGGAGTCGAGACCGGCGAGCACGGCGCGCTCCGCGGTGATCTCCACCCGGGCCCGACGATCGTCGAGCGCCGCGACGGCATCGGCGAGGTCGGCGGACGTGTCCTCGCGGATCTCGACCGCGAGGACACCCTGCCCGGGCGCGGTCGGCCACTCCGCCAGTCCGAGCGGCTCGAGGTGCAGATCATGGAGCGACCCGCCGAGTCGGGCGAGCCCCGCCGCGGCGAGGATCACGGCATCGAGTTCGCCGAGGCGCACCCGACCGATGCGCGAGTCGATGTTCCCGCGGATGTCGCGAACCTCGACCCGCGGGTTGCGGCGGCGCACCTGGGCGATGCGGCGGGGGGAGCCCGTCCCGACGACCGAACCCGGCGCGAGCTCGTGCAGCGGCACTCCCGTGCGGGTGACGACAACGTCGCGGGGATCCTCGCGCGGCGGTGTGGCGGCGATCACGAGTCCGGGGGCGGGCGCGGTCGGGAGGTCCTTCAGCGAGTGCACGAGAACGTCGCACTCGCCGGCCAGCAGTGCCTCCCGCAGCCGGGTCGCGAAGACGCCGCGACCGCCGAGCTCCGACAGCGAGGCCCGCGAGACATCCCCTTCGGAGGTGATGAGAACGAGCTCGACGGGCCGACCGGATGCCGCGGCGAGCGCGTCGGCGACCTGCTGCGACTGTGCGGTCGCCAGGGCGCTGCGGCGCGTGCCGAGGCGGATCGGAGCGTCGCTCACGCGTGCGCCGACATCACGCGAGCACCTCGGGGATGGCCGAGGTCGGGATGCGCCGGCCGGTGTAGAACGGCACCTCTTCTCGCACATGGCGGCGCGCTTCGGTGTAGCGGAGGTCTCGCATCATGTCGGTGAGGTCGCTGAGCACATCGGACTCCATGGGCAGCAGCCACTCGTAGTCGCCGAGCGCGAAGCTGGCGACCGTGTTCGCGGTGACCCCACGGAACGCGGCGCCCTTGCGGCCGTGCTCGACGAGCATCTCGCGGCGCTCCTCCTCGGGAAGCAGGTACCACTCGTAGCTGCGCACGAAGGGGTAGAGGCACAGCCAGTCCTTCGCGGCGATGCCGCGCAGGAACCCGGGCACGTGGGCCTTGTTGAACTCGGCGTCCCGGTGCACGCCCATCGCGTTCCAGACCGGCACCAGCGGGCGCAGCAGCTCGGAGCGGCGGAGGCGCCGCAGGTCGCGCTGCAGGTCCTCGGCCGAGGGGCCGTGCAGCCAGATCATCAGGTCGGCGTCGGCGCGAAGCCCGCTCACGTCGTAGAAGCCGCGCACGGTCGTGCCGCCGGCCTCGATGTGCGAGACGAGCTCCGCGAGCTCGGTGTCGTCCAGCTCGGTGACGGCGTTGTGCGGGTCGCGGGCGAGGACCGCCCACAGGGTGTACTGCGTGTCGGACGCGACGGCGTCGGACTGGTCGATCGTCATGG
Source organism: Microbacterium sp. Leaf351 (assembly GCF_001423825.1). Lineage (NCBI taxonomy): Bacteria > Bacillati > Actinomycetota > Actinomycetes > Micrococcales > Microbacteriaceae > Microbacterium > Microbacterium sp. Leaf351. Next base: position 78,087 of record NZ_LMPK01000035.1, on the reverse strand, counting down.
CTCCAGTCTCCCCCGCCCGGACGCGAGGTCAAACCACGGCGACCGTGCGAAAGCCCGGAGGTTCAGCGCACGTACGT
>NZ_LMPK01000035.1:77647-78001 GCF_001423825.1 Microbacterium sp. Leaf351 | reverse complement strand
TCTTGCGTGCGAAGTCGCGATAGCGCGAGATGCGCGCCTCCGTCGCCTTCTCGAACCTGCGCGGCACGTTCACCTTGTGCTCGATGGCGGCCAGGGCCGCCTTCAACTCGGCTCGGGCGGCCTCGACCGGGTCGTCGATACCGAGCGGCACGGCGGTTCGGGGCACGGGAACCTGCTCAGTCATCGGCGGCCTCCTTCACGGCGCGGACGTCTGCGGCGATGGATGACACGGGGTTGCCCTTGCCGATGCGCCGGAATCTCAGGAACCCGAGCAGCGCGAGCACCGCGGTGATCACGAGCATCGCTCCGAACACCACCAGCGCCGAGAGCCACACGGGCCACCACGACGAGAGT
>NZ_LMPK01000035.1:77456-77583 GCF_001423825.1 Microbacterium sp. Leaf351 | reverse complement strand
GGCGAGCGAGCCGAGCCAGGTCTTGACGGCGTTCAGCTCGGCGACGATCAGGTTGCGGATGAGCTGGGGAAGCTCGCCGACGAGCGTGAACAGGCTCTCGTCGTTCAGGTCGCGGAACCCGCGGGGC
>NZ_LMPK01000035.1:77286-77368 GCF_001423825.1 Microbacterium sp. Leaf351 | reverse complement strand
CTCTTCGCCGCGGTCGTGCGCTTGGCTGCCGTGGTGGCGGCCTTCGCGGACGTCTCCGCGGCGTCTGCGACATCCTTCGCGG
>NZ_LMPK01000035.1:76438-77212 GCF_001423825.1 Microbacterium sp. Leaf351 | reverse complement strand
CCCCGTTCCATGCGGCCTTGGGCAGCGCGGCGAGCGCCGACTTGCCGAACGCCTCGGCACGGGCGACCTGCGCCTGCACGGGATCGAGCTCCCACACCTTGAGAGCCTGTGCCTTGATCTGCTCGTAGCGCTCGCGTCCGGCACGGGTGCCGAGCACGTAGCCCGCGGCCAGTCCGATGACGAGTCCAACCTTGCCCCTCATGGGGATCTCCTCACGCTCGATTCACGGTTCTTGCAGTGCTGGGATGACCCCAGGCTATCGCTGTATTCCGTTTCCGGCATCCACTTGACCGCGCGGGCGCCACACGGGGCCGATCGGCTCTCACGGAGTGGCCGGCGGCTCCCCGGTCGGACCCCACAGCACCTGTCGACGCACCCGGTCCGCCTCGGCCTTGGCGTCGGGAACCACCTGCGCGAGCCCGGTTCCGGCAACCCATGCGCCCACCACTCCGAGGCGCGGCACGGCCTGGATCGCCGCCCGGGCCGCGGCCACCCGCTCCGGGCGTCCGAGCACCGAGCCCGGCTGCGCCTGCACGTAGCGCTGCCGGTCCGACCCCCGCAGCGCGTCGGGGGTGAGCGGCACCCCGAGCAGAGCGGATGCCTCGGACAGCGCGAGGGCCGCGGCATCCTCATCGCTGAGGTTCTCGGTCGCGGGTGCCTCGTCCTGCGCGCCGAACGACAGCCGGATCACGTGCACGCCGGGGCCTGCCGCGTCCGCGACCCAGGGCCACTTCGCGGTGGAGTGCGTGAGCGCCTTGGCGGCGTGCGACCCGG
>NZ_LMPK01000035.1:75851-76430 GCF_001423825.1 Microbacterium sp. Leaf351 | reverse complement strand
GATGACTTCGACCACGGGGGCCGAGCCTGACACCTCGGGCGCGAGGGTCGGGACGAGGGGGGCGGCGAGGCGGCGGGACTCGTGCTCGCCGACCGCGAGGATCACGGCGTCCGCGGCGAGCGTCTCGGCGCCGTCGCCGTCGACGACCACCCGGAAGGTGTCTGCGCTCTCACCGTGCTCGATGCTCGCGACGGTCGCGTCGGTGCGCACCTCGACGCCGAGCTCGCGCAGGCGCGCGACGAGCGCGTCGGCGAGACGGCCCATCCCGCCCACCAGGCCGCCGACCGCTGCCCCGGGCGACGTCGTGCGACCTCCGACGAGCTCCGCGACCGCTCCGCTCAGCGACCCCGTTCGGGTGAGGGCCGTGTTGAGGCCGGGCGCGGCGAGATCCACGTCGATGTCATCGGGATGCGACGAGTAGACGCCGCTCGTCACGGGTGCGACGAGACGGTCGAGCACCTTCGCACCCATACGGGTGCGCACGAGGTGCCCGAGGCTGCGGTCGTGGCCGATCGTGAGCGGCGGCCGCAGGCGGTCGAGGTAGGCGCGCCAGGCGCCGCCCCACCCGATCACGCGGCG
>NZ_LMPK01000035.1:71993-75812 GCF_001423825.1 Microbacterium sp. Leaf351 | reverse complement strand
CGACGACCTCTCCCGACAGCCCGAGGTCGTCGATGAGCTGACGCACGTGACCTCCGCGGGTGGCGAAGCTCTCGGCACCGACGTCGAGGGGCAGGCCGGCGACGTCGCGGGTACGCAGCACTCCGCCCGTGTGCGACGACGCCTCGAGCACCGTCACGGCGATGCCGACCTTGGCGCATTCCATGGCGGCGACGAGGCCGCTCGCGCCGCCGCCGACGACGACCACACGGGAGCGCGCCGCGGCATCCGCGATGCCGGCGACGTGCTCCGTCACTCGATCCCGCCGATCTCGTGCGCGAGCTCGACGATGCGGGTCAGCACGGTCGGGTCGGTCTCGGGGGGAACGCCGTGACCGAGGTTCAGCACGTGGGCGCGCGCCGCTCGGCCGCGGGCGACGACCTCGCGCACGTGCGCCTCGACGACCTCCCACGGTGCCTGGAGCAGGGCCGGGTCGATGTTGCCCTGCACCGAGACATCCGTGCCGAGCACCTCGACGGCCTCGTCGAGCGGGGTACGCCAGTCGACACCCACGGTGTCCGCGATGCCGCCGAGCCGCATGTCGGCGAGAAGGTGGCCGGTGCCGACGCCGAAGTGGATGCGCGGCACGCCCGCCCCCTCGAGCGCCCGGCGCGAATGAGGGGCGATGAACGTCGTGTAGTCGCTGCGGGAGAGCGACCCGGCCCACGAGTCGAACAGCTGCACGGCCGACGCCCCGGCGGCGATCTGCACGCCGAGGAACGCCGCCGAGACCTCGGCGAGCCACCCGGCCAGCCGATGCCACGAGGTCGGGTCGGCGTGCATCATGGCGCGGGCGCGCAGGTGCTCCTTCGACGGGCCGCCCTCGACGAGGTAGGCGGCGAGCGTGAAGGGGGCGCCCGCGAAGCCGATCAGCGGGGTGTCACCGAGCTCCGTGGTGACGATGCGCACCGCCTCGGCGACCGGAGTGGCGGCTGCCGCGACCGCGGCGGGTTCGATGGCCGTGAGCCGGTCGACGTCGGCGGCGGTGCGTACGGGCGAGGCGAACACGGGGCCGCGACCCGGCTCGATCTCGACGTCCACGCCCGCGAGCTTCAGCGGCACCACGATGTCGCTGAAGAAGATGCCGGCATCGACGCCGTGGCGACGCACCGGCTGCAGGGTGATCTCGGCGGCGAGCTCGGGGGTGAGGCAGGCGTCGAGCATGCGGGTGCCGACGCGCAGCTCGCGGTACTCGGGAAGTGAGCGGCCGGCCTGGCGCATGAACCAGACGGGCAGCCGATCGGTGCGCTCTCCGGTGATCGCGCGGACGAGAGCGGATGCCGCGGGCCCCGCGACAGCGGCGGGATCGGTGGCGGCGGCGGGGCGGGTCATCCTGACAGTTTCCCATCACCGCCCATACCCCGCCTGGGAGCGGTCGTAGACTTGCCGGGTGCTGCTGTGCCTGAGCGCGAGTCACAAGACCGCGTCGTTCGACCTCCTGGAGAGGCTCAGCGTCCACACCGACAGCGTCGCCCGGTCGATCGCCGAGCACAGCGAGTGCGTGCAGGGGGCTGTGGTCGTCGCCACCTGCAATCGGTTCGAGGCCTACGTCGACATGGACGAGCCGGTGACCGCGGCATCCGCTCTGGGTGTCGAGGCGGCGCTGCTCGCCGTCGAGGCCGCCACGGGCGTCGCCGCACACGAGCTCGACGGGGCGTATGAGCTCTACACCGGCGACGGCGTCGCCGAGCATCTGTTCTCGGTCGCCTCGGGGCTCGAGTCCGTCGTCGTCGGCGAGGGCGAGATCGCCGGGCAGGTGCGCCGCGCCCTGGCCGACGCGCACCGCGACGGCACCACGTCGACCGAGCTCGAGCGGCTGTTCCAGCGCGCCAGCGAGACACAGCGCGACGTGAAGAACGGCACCGCGATCGGCCGCGCCGGACGCTCCCTCGTGCGGCTCGGACTCGAGCTCGCCGACAGCCGCATCGCCGACTGGTCGGCGCTCGACGTGCTGCTGGTCGGCACGGGCGCCTACGCGGCCGCGACGCTCGCGGCCCTGCGCGATCAGGGCGCCGAGCGCATCACCGTCTTCTCCCCCTCTGGTCGCGCCGAGCGCTTCGCGCTCAAGCACGGCATCGCGCACACGTCCGACCTCGCCGTGCGCGCCCGCCGTGCGGATCTCGTGATCACCTGCACGAGTGCCGAGGGATACGTCGTCACCCCGGCGGTGCTCGGTGCCGAGGTCGTGGATGCCACGGCCCCCGCGTGCCCCGTCGCGCACGAGCGCACCACGCGGCGCATGGTGATCGACCTCGGCCTGCCCCGCAATGTCGACCCGGCCGTCGCGCAGCTGGCCGACACCGATCTGCTCGACCTCGAGACGATCCGGCTGCACGCCCCTCTCGAGGAGCTGCAGGCCACCGACACCGCTCGCGCGCTCGTGCAGGACGCCGCCCGCCGCTTCACGGTGGCCGGCGAACGGCGCAGCGTGACCCCCGCGGTGGTCGCGCTGCGCGCTCACGTGTTCGAGCTGCTCGAGGCCGAGATCGCCCGGGCCCGCGCACGCGGAGACGACGGCCGCGCCGAGCAGTCGTTGCGCCATCTCGTGGGCGTGCTGCTGCACACCCCGACGATCCGCGCCCATGAGCTGGCCGATGCCGGCCACGCCGACGACTACGTCGCCGGACTCGAGGCGCTGTTCGGCATCGTCCCGGCCGCCGAGGCAACCGCGATCGACGACGAGGCGAAGCTCGCGTGAGTCTGCATCTCACCGGCGACGCCGCCGCCGACACCCTCCTCACCGAGCAGCCGCTGGCCCTGCTGATCGGCATGCTCCTCGACCAGCAGATCGCGATGGAGACGGCGTTCGCCGGGCCCCGCAAGATCGTCGACCGGGTCGGCACCCTGGATGCCGCGGCCCTCGCCGGGTACGACCCGGAGGAGTTCCTGGCGGCGTTCCGTCAGACGCCGGCCGTGCACCGCTTCCCCGGTTCGATGGCGGCCCGCGTGCAGGAGCTGTGCGGCATCGTATCCCGCGACTGGGGCGGCGATGCGTCCGCGCTCTGGACCCGTGACGACCCCGACGGCGCCGAGGTGCTGCGGCGCCTGCGCACCCTCCCCGGGTTCGGCGAGCAGAAGGCGAAGATCTTCCTCGCGCTGCTCGGCAAGCAGTACGGGTTCATGGGCGCGGGGTGGCGTGAGGCATCCGCTCCCTACGGCGAGGTGGGGTCGCTGCGCTCCGTCGCCGACATCGTCTCGCCCGAGACGCTCGCGAAGGTGCGCGAGCACAAGAAGGCCATGAAGGCGGCCGCGAAGGGCTGAGCCCCCATGTGAGGCTCGTCTCGCTCGATGCGAACGGCCGACCACCTCCGGCGCCCCGACACGACGAAGGGGGCGGATGCCGCGGCATCCGCCCCCTTCGTGTCGTTCGGTCAGTCGGCGGTCGCCGCGATCTCCGGCGTCGCCGCGATCTCGCCGGCCGCACCCACACCGACCGCAACCTTCTCGCCGCGGGCCTTGTGCTCGAACACGAACTCGCCGTTCGGGGCGTCGACCGTCACGTGATCGCCGGAGACGAGCTCGCCGTGCAGGATCTGCTCGCTGAGGCGGTCCTCGATCTCACGCTGCATCGCACGACGCAGCGGACGGGCGCCCAGCGTCGGGTCGAAGCCGATCTCGATCAGCTTGTCCTTGGCCGCGTCGGTGAGCTCCACCGTCATGTCGCGGTCGAGCAGACGCTCGCCGAGACGCTTGGTGAACAGCCCCACGATCTGGCGCAGCTCGTCCTTGTTGAGCTGCGGGAACACGATGATGTCGTCGACGCGGTTGAGGAACTCGGGCTTGAAGTGCCGCTTGAGCTCC
>NZ_LMPK01000035.1:70785-71962 GCF_001423825.1 Microbacterium sp. Leaf351 | reverse complement strand
TCGTCGTCATGATGATCACGGTGTTCTTGAAGTCGACCACGCGCCCCTGACCGTCGGTCAGACGACCCTCTTCGAGGATCTGCAGCAGCGAGTTGAAGATGTCGGGGTGCGCCTTCTCGATCTCGTCGAACAGCACCACCGAGAACGGCTTGCGGCGCACCTTCTCGGTGAGCTGGCCGCCCTCCTCGAAGCCGACGAAGCCGGGAGGGGCACCGAACAGCCGAGAGACGGTGTGCTTCTCACCGAACTCGCTCATGTCGAGCGAGATCAGGGCGCCCTCGTCGTCGAACAGGAACTCGGCGAGCGCCTTGGCCAGCTCGGTCTTGCCGACACCGGTGGGTCCGGCGAAGATGAACGATCCCGACGGACGCTTGGGGTCCTTCAGGCCGGCGCGCTGACGACGGATCGTCTTCGCGAGGGCGGCGATCGCCTCCTCCTGGCCGATGATGCGCTGGTGCAGCGCCTTCTCCATGAAGACGAGACGGCTCGACTCCTCCTCGGTCAGCTTGAAGACCGGGATGCCGGTCGCCTGGGCCAGCACCTCGGCGATGAGTCCCTCATCGACGACGGCGGTGGTGGCGACATCCCCGTTCTTCCACTGCTTCTCGAGACGCAGGCGCTCGGCGAGCAGCGACTTCTCCTCGTCGCGGAGGGCCGCGGCGCGCTCGAAGTCCTGGTCTTCGCTGGCCTGCTCCTTGTCCTCACGGACCTTGGCGATCTTGTCGTCGAACTCGCGCAGCTCGGGCGGGCTCGACAGGATCGACAGGCGCAGGCGCGCCCCCGCCTCGTCGATCAGGTCGATCGCCTTGTCGGGCAGGAAGCGGTCGCTGATGTAGCGGTCGGCGAGGTTGGCCGCCGCGACGATCGCGCCGTCGGTGATCTGCACCTTGTGGTGCGCCTCGTAGCGGTCGCGCAGGCCCTTCAGGATGTTGATCGCGTGGGGCAGGCTCGGCTCGGCGACCTGGATCGGCTGGAAGCGGCGCTCGAGCGCGGCATCCTTCTCGAAGTGCTTGCGGTACTCGTCGAGGGTCGTCGCACCGATCGTCTGCAGCTCGCCGCGGGCGAGCAGCGGCTTCAGAATGGATGCCGCGTCGATCGCACCCTCGGCGGCTCCCGCCCCGACCAGCGTGTGGATCTCGTCGATGAAGACGATGATGTCGCCGCGGGTGCGGATCTC
>NZ_LMPK01000035.1:50960-70778 GCF_001423825.1 Microbacterium sp. Leaf351 | reverse complement strand
CCGAGGTCGAGCGAGTAGACCTGCTTGTCCTTCAGCGTCTCGGGCACGACGCCCTTGACGATCGCCTGGGCGAGGCCCTCGACGACGGCGGTCTTGCCGACGCCGGGCTCACCGATCAGCACGGGGTTGTTCTTGGAGCGGCGCGACAGGATCTGCATGACGCGCTCGATCTCCTTCTCGCGCCCGATGACCGGGTCGAGCTTGTTGTCGCGCGCGGCCTGGGTGAGGTTGCGGCCGAACTGGTCGAGCACGGCCGATCCGCCCTGGGCGGCGGCCTGGGACTCGTTGGCGGCGCCCGAGACGGCCGCGGGCTCCTTGCCCTGGTAGCCGCTGAGCAGCTGGATGACCTGCTGGCGCACCTTGTTCAGGTCGGCGCCGAGCTTGACGAGCACCTGCGCGGCGACACCCTCGCCCTCGCGGATCAGGCCGAGGAGGATGTGCTCGGTGCCGATGTAGTTGTGGCCGAGCTGCAGCGCCTCGCGCAGCGACAACTCGAGCACCTTCTTGGCGCGCGGCGTGAACGGGATGTGCCCCGTCGGCTGCTGCTGACCCTGACCGATGATGTCCTGCACCTGCTCGCGCACGGCGTCGAGCGAGATGCCGAGCGACTCGAGGGCCTTGGCGGCGACGCCCTCGCCCTCGTGGATGAGGCCCAGCAGGATGTGCTCTGTGCCGATGTAGTTGTGGTTGAGCATCTTCGCCTCTTCCTGGGCGAGCACAACCACACGACGGGCTCGGTCGGTGAATCTCTCGAACATCGTTGACTCCTCCGGCGCACTTCTGGCGCTGTACAACGAGGGTAACGACGGGGCGGATGCCGCGGCCGTTTGTTCGCTCGCGGCGGAGAGTGCCCGGGAGCTACTGCAGCGCCGAGGTGAGGCGCGCGAGGTTGTCGAGCACGGTGGAGCGCAGGGGCTGCCGCATCCATTCCTCGAGGGTGAGCTCACGGCTGAGATCGCGGTACATGTCCTCGACCGCGCGGAGGTCGGTGACGAACTCCTCGCCCCGCACGAGCAGGGAGATCTCGAGGTTCAGACCGAACGAGCGCATGTCCATGTTGCTCGATCCGATGACCGCGACCTCGTCGTCGATCGTGAGCGACTTGGAGTGGAGGATGAAGGGTTTGCGGTACATCCAGATCTGCACGCCCGCGCGCAGCAGCGCCTCGTAATAGCTGCGCTGCGCGTGGTACACCATCGCCTGGTCGCCCTCTTCGGAGACGAAGAGCTCCACGTGCACGCCGCGCTGACAGGCGGTGGTGATGGCCAGCAGCAACGACTCGTCGGGCACGAAGTAGGGGCTGACGATGATGATGCGCTCGCGCGCCGCGAACAGCAGTGCGAGGAACATCTTGAGGTTGTTCTGGAACTCGAACCCCGGCCCCGACGGCACCACCTGGCAGTCGAGGGTGCCGGCGTCGCTGAGGGTGAGCCCGTCGAGCTCGAGGTAGTCGGCGAGCACCTCGTCGGTCTCGGAGTACCAGTCGCTGAGGAACACGGCGTCGATGGATGCCACGGCCGGCCCCTCGACCCGCACCATCAGGTCGACCCAGTGGAGGCCCCGACGGATGTTCTTGCGCAGGTTGTAGGTCGAGTCGGTCACGTTCTGCGATCCCGTGTACGCGACCCGCCCGTCGACGACGAGGAGCTTGCGGTGGTTGCGCAGGTCGGGCCGCTGGTACTTGCCCTTCAGCGGCTTGACCTCGAGCATCAGATGCCAGATCGCACCCATCTCGGTGAGGCGGCGCAGGGTGCGGCGGTAGTAGGGCTTGCCGCGGTTGGCCCAGTGGTCCAGCAGCACCCGCACGACCACGCCCCGGGAGCGCGCCTCTTCGAGCGCCGCGAAGAAGTTCTCGGTCGAGGCATCCGACTGGAAGATGTAGAACTCGACGTGCACGAACTTCTCGGCCGTGCGGATCTCCGCCGCCATCTCGTCGAGGCTCGTCTGGTAGTCGGAGGTGAGGCGGGCCGCGTTGCCGCCCGAGATCGGCAGGGCGCCGAGGTTGCGGTTGAGCCGCACGACCGCGCGCATCCACTCGGGCGGGTCGGGTCGGGTGCGGCCGAAGTCGAGACCGGTGCTCTGCTCGCGGATGTAGTCGTTGATCGCCTGCTGCTTGCGGCGGCGCTTGCGCGGCAGGCGCGGGTTGCCGATGAGCAGGAACAGCAGCACGCCGACGATCGGGATGAAGTAGATCGCGAGCAGCCACGCCATGGCCGCGGTGGGGCGGCGGTTGCGCGGGACGACGATGATCGCGGTGACGCGCACGGTGAGGTCGACGAGGAACGTCAGCACGACCCACCATGTCGGGTCGAAGATGAACGTCATCAGGCCCTCCCAGTGGCACCAGCGTAGTGGGCGGCGGCGACAGCTCCGCCGTCATGACGCGGCGGCGAGCCGGCTACCCGGCGGGACGGGAGCTCAGCTGTCGGCGGGGGTGACCGGCGGCAGGCCGCGCTTCGCGCGCTCCTCCGCCTCGATGCGCGCGTAGACCTTGCGCTCGGTGCGGTCCATGCGCACGATCCCCCGCAGGATGACGAAGAAGATGAAGGACACCACGATGGTCGGGCCGATCGACCAGACGATGGCGAGCCAGTAGTTGTCCACGGGGTCATCGTACGCGCGCCGGGTGGGAGAACGCCGCCTCCTCCCGAACCGGGCGGATGCCGCGGCATCCGGCCCGCTCTGCACAATCCGCGCCCGCGGCGCCCGCCCCTCGGCGCACCCCGCGAGGGTCGGGAGATGACCGAGATCGTGCGGGCCGCGGGTGCGGCGCAGTTCCTCTCCTTCGTGCCGCGGCTAGCGGGCATCACGCCCGCGCGGAGCGTGGTCGCGGTGCCGTTCACCGGGCGGCGCACGATGGGTCTGATGCGGCTCGACCTGCCCGGCGCGGGACGCGCCGGTGAACGGGCGTTCGCCGCGACCCTCGTCGGACTGCTGTGCCGCATCGAGGGGGCGACGGCCGCGGCGATCGTGATCTACGCAGACGAGGCGACGCGGGACGCGCCGCGCCGCCCGCTCGTGCGGGCGATCGAGCAGCGCATGGATGCCGCGGGCCTGCCCGTGCACGACGCACTGTGGGTCGGTGCCCGGCGCTGGGGCCGCTACGGCGACCCGTCTGTCGGCGGAGCGCGCGCCGAGGTGATGACGGGTGCGTACGAGGGCGGCCTCGCCGACGACGCAGTTCCGCCCGACCTCGAACGGCCATTCGTCGACGCCGTGCGACACGAGCTCGGCCGACCGATGGCCGTTCCAGCTGCGCTGCGCGACGATCTGCCCGCCTTCTTCGAGCGGATGCTCGCCGACGACGACGACGACCAAGATGCCGCGGCCATCGCAGCGCTCGTGTGGGCGCTGGATCGTCCGGCGCTGCGAGACGTGGGCCTGCTGACCTGGTGCGACGGCGTCGACCGCGGCGACCAGGCCGTGCGCGCGCAGCTCGACTGGGAGGCGGACGTGGCCTATCCGATGTCGCTCGCCCGGCGCATGTGGGGTGAGGGACCGCGTCCCGATCCGCCGCGGCTGCTGCGGGCGCTGGCGGTGGCCCGCCGGGCGGCGGCCGCCGCGCCGCCCACGCACCGCGCCGGCGCGCTCGCGACCTGCGCGTGGCTGTCGTGGGCGCTCGGGCGCTCGAGCCACGCCGACGGCTACGTGCGCGCGGCGCGGGAGCACGAGGCATCCCACGGACTCGCCGACATCGTCGGACGCTTCGTGGCCGCCGGGCACCTGCCCGACTGGGCGTTCCGCGGGCGCGCCGAACGCGCCCTCGCGGCCCGGGAGCCGGTTACTTGACGAGCGGGAAGAGGATCGTCTCGCGGATGCCGAGACCGGTGATCGCCATGAGCAGACGGTCGATGCCCATGCCCATGCCGCCCATCGGGGGCATGCCGTGCTCCATCGCCCGCAGGAACTCCTCGTCGATGCGCATCGCCTCATCGTCGCCGCGGGCGGCGAGCTTCGCCTGCTCGACGAACCGCTCCCGCTGGATGACCGGGTCGATGAGCTCGGAGTATCCCGTCGCGAGCTCGAAGCCGCGCACGTACAGATCCCACTTCTCGACGACCCCGGCGATCGACCGGTGCTCGCGCACGAGGGGGCTGGTGTCGATCGGGAAGTCCATCACGAAGGTCGGCCGGGTGAGCCCGCCCTTCACGAAGTGCTCCCACAGCTCCTCGACCCATTTGCCGTGCGTCTCGTGCGCGGGAGCGTCGACACCGGCGGCGGCACCGATCGCGCGCAACTCGTCGAGCGAGGTCGCGGGGGTGACCTCGCGACCCGCGGCGGCCGACAGCGAGTCGTACATCGAGATGCGGTCCCACTCGCCGCCGAGGTCGTAGACGGTGCCGTCGGCCCACGTGACAGTGGTGGAACCCGCCACGGCGACGGCCGCGTTCTGGATGAGCTCCTGGGTGAGGTCGGCGATACCGTTGTAGTCGGTGTAGGACTGGTAGGCCTCGAGCATCGCGAACTCGGGGCTGTGGGTCGAGTCCGCGCCCTCGTTGCGGAAGTTGCGGTTGATCTCGAACACCCGGTCGAGCCCGCCGACGACGGCGCGCTTGAGGAAGAGCTCGGGCGCGATGCGCAGGTAGAGCTCGGTGTCGAACGCGTTCGAGTGCGTCACGAACGGGCGGGCGCTCGCGCCGCCGTGCTGCACCTGCAGCATCGGGGTCTCGACCTCGATGAACTCGTGCGCCGAGAAGGTCTGCCGCAGGCTGGCGTTCACTGTCGAGCGGGCGCGCACGGTGTGGCGGGCCTGGTCGCGCACGATGAGGTCGAGGAAGCGCGAACGCACGCGGGTCTCCTCGCTCAGCTCGGAGTGCAGGTTCGGCAGCGGCAGCAGCGCCTTCGCGGCGATCGCCCAGTCGGTGACCATGATCGACAGCTCACCGCGGCGGCTGGAGATGACCTCGCCCGAGACGAAGACGTGATCGCCGAGATCGACGAGCTCCTTCCAGCGCTGCAGCGCATCCTCGCCGACCGAGGCCAGCGACACCATCGCCTGGATGCGGCTGCCGTCGCCCGACTGCAGCGACGCGAAGCAGAGCTTGCCGGTGTTGCGGCTGAAGACCACGCGGCCCGCGACACCCGCGACCACGCCCGTCTGCGTGTCGGGCTCGAGCTCGCCGAAGCGGGCGCGCAGCGCGGGGATGGTGTCGGTCACCGGAACCGTGACGGGATAGGCGCCGCCCGCGGCATCCGCTCGTTCGGCGATGAGCCGCTCACGCTTGGCGAGACGCACCGCCTTCTGCTCGAAGACATCGTCGTCGAACTCGTCGGCGGGCGCGGGCTGAGCGTGCTGCTCGGTCATGACGGGGGCTCCTCGGAAAGTCGCCGCCAAGTCTATCGGCGGCGGGAGCGCCCCTCAGGGGCGGGACCCGGACCCCGCGCCGCGCGGAACCCGACATCGTCGAACACCGCGCTCGCGCGGGCGCCGCGACGCACGTCCGCGCGCACGTTCAGCGGCCCGTCGGTGAACCCGCCGCCGCGGAACACGCGCCCCGCGCTCGGGTCCTCCGGGTCGAACGGATCCCAGCACCACTCCCACACGTTGCCGAGGGTGTCGAACAGCCCGTGGAGATTCGGATGCCTCCCGCCGACGTCCGCGGGGGCGCGCAGCCCGTCGGCGGCGGTGTACGCGACCTCGGCGAGCGGGCCGTACTGCGCCGCCGGAGACCCCGCACGGCACGCGAACTCCCACTCGGTCTCGGTCGGAAGCCGGTAGCCGTCGGCGGTGCCGTCCCACCGCACCTCGTCGCCGTCGATCCGGTAGGCGGGGTCGAGCCCCTCCCACTCCGACGCCGCATTGCACCAGCGCACCGCCCGCTGCCAGCTCACCTCGACCGCGGGCCGGCGCGGATGCCGGGAAGGGACCCCGAGAAGCTCGGCGAGCTCCTCCTCGGTGACGGCGAACANNNGCCACCCTCGATCGCGGCGAGCTCGATGTCGCGCACGGGTCAGTCGCGATCGGCGTCGACCGGGGCGTCGTCCTGCTCGTCACCGGCGTCGCCTCGCACCTCGAGGGTCGGGGTGCGGTCGATCAGCGCCTGGTCGATGGTCGAGCGGACGAGTGCCGACAGGTACCGACCCGGGCTCTCGACGCCGACGGCGCTGAGCAGCCCGGTCGCCTGCCGCACGATCGAATCGGAGAACGCGGTCGCGGTGGCGATGGCCTCCGCGTAGGCGGGACGGTCGGCCTCCGCGACGACCACGGGTTCGCAGCCCATCTCGACGGCGAGCGCCTGGGCGATCGGCAGCACAGCCGCCGGCGCCGTCACCGCCGCGTACGCGGCCGCGAGCTGCTTCAGGTCTATCGAGGTGCCGCTGAACGAGATCGCCGGGTGCACAGCCAGCGGGATCGCCCCCGACCGCGCCGCGGGAGTGAGCACCTCGATGCCGTAGGCGGGGTCCGTGTGCAGCACGAGCTGGCCGGGCTGCCAGGCGCCGACCTCGGCGAGTCCCGCGACGAGGCCGGGCAGCTCCTCGTGCGGCACCGCGATCACCACGAGCTCGGCCCGACGCACCACGTCCTGCGTCTCAAGCACGGGAACCCCGGGCAGCACCGCGTCGACCCGGTCGGGGTCGGAGCCCGCCGTGATGCCGATCACCGCGTGACCCGCCCCACCGAGCGCCGCACCGATCACGGGGCCGACCCGGCCCGCGCCGATGATCCCGACGCCCAGGCGTCCGTCCCGTGCCGTGCTCATGCGTGCGACTCCTCCCGCTCTGTCGCGGCCGCCACCGTATCAGGTGCCGCCGCGCGGTCGGCGACGTCACCGGCGAGGGATGCCGCGGCATCCGCGTCGATCGCGCCGAGCCGCGTGCGCACGTGCCCGCGCACCGTCACCACCCGCACCCTCGCGACACCGAACGCGCGGTCGATCGGCCCCTGTGCGAGCTCGACCCCCTGCGCGCGACCGAGCGGGAACAGCGCCGCCGAGCGGGCGAGGAAACCGCGGCGGAAGGTCACCACGCGGGAACCGAGCGCGAACCCGTTGCGCCGCCACGCGAGGGGGCGCAGCAGTCGGGCGCGCCGAGGGGTCGTCGTGAAGCCGCCGGCGGCGCGGGCGTGCGCGGCATCCGTCATCGTGTCGAGCTCGTGCGCGCTCAGCCACGGCAGCAGCAGGGCGACCACGCGCCTCGCGTCGTCGAGGGTGCCGACCGGCATCACCCGCGCGAACTCCTCGGCGCGCTGCTCGCCGTGGCGGGTGCCCGAGATGCGGGTGACGGTGACCGTCCACCAGCCCGTTCCGCGCCACAGCACCGACTGCGAGATCGCGACCGCGTGCACGCGCCCCGGTGGAATCGTCTCGGTCACGGTGGTCAGGACGCCGTACGTCACCCGCACGCCGTGCGGCGTCGGCACGATCGCGTAGCGCATCGCCCGCACCACGTGCCGCGCGGCATATCCGCCGTAGCCGAGGATGAACGGCAGCGCGAGGAACAGCCCCGGCGGGAACCACAGCGCGCCCGCCACGATCACCGCTGTCGACCCGATCAGCCACCACACCGTGTCGTCGCTGAGCACCTGCGCCCCGATGAGGCGCAGCGGTGTGACGTGCACGACCGACTCGCTGCGGTCGGGCGCGGGCTCCGCCCCGAAGACCAGACCCGTCAGACCGTCGCCCACGGCCGCGCGCGCCGAGGCCAGGCGGCCGGCGTGCGGGCCGGGGCCCGCGGCATCCGTCTCGGCCCGCACGCCCGAGGCGAGGCGCAGGATGTCGCGGCGCACCGCCTCGGCCGACCGCGTCGACAGGTACGACAGCTCCACGTTGGAGTCGAGGCCGGCGCCCATCACCTCGAGCTTCGCCATGCCGACCAGGCGCGCGACGAGCGGGCGGGTGAGGTTCACGCCCTGCACGCGGTCGAGCGGGGCACGGCGGTGCGAGCGGAACAGCACGCCCCGGCGCACCTCGACATCGGCGGCCGTGACCCGGAACGTGTGGAAGCGCCACGACAGCGCGAACAGCCCGACGAGCAGCAGCGCGACGACGATCGCGCCGAGCAGCACGAGGAAGACCAGATTGTGGGCGAACACGTAGTCGACGGGATCCCGCGGGTCGTCGGCCGGCGGATGCGGCCCCGGCGCGAACATCGGCACCACGAACGCGAGCAGGCGCTCGCGCAGGTTCGCGATGAGCACGCCCGCGACGACCACGACGACCAGCCCGCCGCGGAAGACGGGCGTCAGCGGGTGCAGCCGGTGCCACGCGCCATCCGTGAGCACCGATCCCGAGAGCGCTGCCGCCGGGTCGGCGCGCGGGTCGCCGTGAGCGCCGGCGGACACCCCCTCGACCGCACCGCCCTGGTCGCCCGCCTCGACGGGATCGCTCACAGCGGTGTCCGGCGCTGCTCGGCGAGCTCGATCAGCGCGTCGCGCAGCAGCTCGGCGGCCTCCTGCCGCAGCCCCGGCAGCACGACGCTGCCGGTCGAGGCGGCGCTGACGAGCTTCACCTGCGCGATGCCGAACGCCCGGTCGAGCGGACCGTGGGCGATGTCGACGAGCTGCAGCCGCCCGTAGGGCACGGCGAGCTCGCGCTGCAGCAGGATGCCCCGCCGCACGACGATGTCATCGGCGCGCAGGCGGTAGCCCCACGACCGCAGGCGTCGCGGCAGGATCGCCGCCCACACGAGCAGCACGACGACGAGCACACCGCCCACGGGATACGGCCACCACGCGCCCGTCCAGATGCCGAGAAGAACGGATGCCCCCATCACCGCAACGGTCCACAGCGCGAGCTCGATCAGCTCGGTCCTGAGGTAGGGCCGCGCAAGCCGATGCCAGGGTGCGGGATCCGCGGCATCCGTGCCTGTCAGCCAGCCGCGGCGCGGCGCACCGACCGGCGCGAAGGTGCCCCGATCGAGCACCTCGGCGTCGAGGCCCGGCTCAATGACGGTGCGGCTCGATCGCGGGAGCGCCGGGTCCGGAGTCGTCGTCATCGTCGTCCTTCCGCAGGGTGCACAGGTGTTCGGCGACGAGGGCGGTGACCACCAGCGCGACGCCCGCCGCCGCGGTGAGGATGATCGGCAGCAGCGCGCCGGAGTCGGGGGTGGCCGGGCGGGTCGACACGAACAGCAGCAGTCCGAGCGCGAACCCGGCGACGACCGCACCGACGAGTGAGGAGGCCTTCGCGAGCACCGCGATGCGCACCGCCCGGAACGGGTCGATGTCGACCTTGACCGTCGCGCGGGTGGCTCGGCGGATCGGGAGTGCCAGCAGGATCTCGGCGAGGCCGAGCAGCACCAGCAGGATCGGCAGTCCGATGGCGGGCGTGAAGGTGGCGCGCCCACCCGCGGTCAGCAGCTGGTCGACGAGGAACCCGGCACCCAGGCCGAGCACAGCCGCGGTGAACAGGGCGAGGGGGCTCGTGCGCTTCACGCGGGGCCCCCGTCGTCGAGCGCGGCGAGCAGCGCGTCGACGCGACCGCGCCCGGGCAGCACCGCGTCGGGGTCGACGGCCAGCCACGGGCGCAGCACGAAGTCGCGCTCGGCAGCGCGCGGGTGAGGCAGCAGCAACGCCGGGTCGTCGGAGTGCACGTCGTCGTACGCGATCAGGTCGAGATCGAGCGTGCGGTCGCCCCAGCGCTCGCGACGCACCCGCCCGTGCCGCGCCTCGATCTCGTGGAGGGCGGCGAGCAGCTCGGCGGGTCGGAGGGTCGTGGTGACGAGTGCGACCGTGTTGAGATACGGCGGGGCCGAGGCATCCGGCCCGTGCAGGGTGAGCGCGACGGTCTCGAGCACGGGAGCGACCTCGAGCGCGCTCGTGCCCGGCAGCGTGCGCAGGTCGGCGACGGCGGCCTCGATCGTGGTGCCGCGGTCGCCGAGGTTCGACCCCAGGGCGACGACGGCGGTGACGGATGCCTCGTCGCCGACGCCCTGCGCGAGCCGCCGGTTCACAGCGCTCCCTCGATGCGCACGCGGGTGACGCTGACGGTCACGTCGTCGAACGGCACGGGGATGGGCGCCTGCGGCTTGTGCACGGTGATGCGCACCATGTGCACCGGCCAGCCCTCGAGCACGGCGGTCGCGATGCGCTCGGCGAGGGTCTCGATGAGGTTGACCGGGTCGCCGCCGATGATCTCGGCGATGCGCACCGCCACCTCGCCGTAGTGCACCGTGTCGGTGACGTCGTCGGTGACCGCGGCGCGCTGCACGACCGCGCCGTCGAGGTAGAGCGCCGCGTCGACGACGAACTCCTGCCCTTCGGCGCGCTCATGGGCGAACACCCCGTGGCGTCCGAATGCGCGGATGCCGGTGATCGCGATCTCGTCGAGCGGGTTCATGCCTTCCCTTCCTGCCAGGCGCGGGCGATGGTGAGCGCGTCGCGGGTGGCGACGACGTCGTGCACGCGCACCGCCCAGGCTCCGGCGTCGGCGGCGAGCACGCTGGTGACCGCGGTGGCGAGGTCGCGGCGGGCCTCGGATNGGCGAGGACCCCCTTGCGGCTCGCGCCGACCAGGAGCCGCGGGCCGAGCCCGACGAGCTGCGGCAGCGCGCGCAGCACCCGCCAGTTCTGGTCGCCGCGCTTGGCGAAGCCGAGACCCGGGTCGAGGATGACACGGGCCGGGTTGATGCCCGCCGCGGCCGCCGCCTCGACCCGTCCGACGAGCTCTGCGGCGACCTCGCGTTCGATGTCGTCGTACTGGGCCTGCGCGTACATGTCGTCGGAGTGGCCGCGCCAGTGCCCGAGCGCCACGTCGGCGCCGGTGGCGGCGACGGCCGCGAGCAGATCGGGGTCGGCGAGACCGCCCGACACGTCGTTGACGATGCGCGCACCGGCGGCGACGGCCGCGACCGCGGTCGAGGCGTTCATGGTGTCGATGCTCACGACGGCTCCTGCGGCGGCGAGCGCGTGCACGACCGGCAGCACCCGCTCCTGCTCGATCTCGGGGGTGACGCGCACGGCACCGGGCCGTGTCGACTCGCCGCCGATGTCGAGGATGTCGGCGCCGAGCTCGCGCAGCCGCAGCCCGTGGGCGACGGCGAGGTCGGGGTCGAGGTAGCGACCGCCGTCGCTGAACGAGTCGGGGGTCGCGTTCACGATGCCCATGACGAGGCATCCCATCAGCGGTGCGCTCCGATCAGGGCGATGAGCTCGGCGCGGGCGGCGGGCTCGGCGAGCGCTCCGCGTGCGGCGATCGTGACGGTGGACGCGTCGGGCTGCCGTTCGCCGCGGGAGGTGACGCAGCCGTGCACCGCGTCGAGCACGACGAGCACCCCACGGGCGTCGAGCCCGTCGGCGATGGTGTCGGCGATCTGCTCGCCGAGGCGCTCCTGCACCTGCGGTCGGGCCGACAGCACCTCGACCACGCGCGGCAGAGCACCGAGGCCCACGACCTTCTCGGCGGGGAGGTAGGCCAGGTGCGCCCGGCCGCGGAACGGCAGCAGGTGGTGCTCGCAGACCGAACGGAAGTCGATGTCGCGCAGCATGACGGCGCCGCTCGGCAGTGTGTCGGGCGCGGGGCCACGGCTGATCGAGATGGTGCGGGAGAGAGCTGCCGCGGGATCGGCGTCGACCCCGGCGAAGAACTCGCCGTAGGCGTCGGCCACACGTTCAGGCGTCTGCCGGAGTCCGGGTCGGTCGGGGTTCTCGCCGATCGCCTCGAGGAGCTCCCTCACGAGCGCGGCGACACGTGCACGGTCGACGGCCATGCGCCGAGCCTACGCGGTCGCGGGGCGGGCCTGTCCGGTCGGACGCTGGCGCGGAGCCTTCTTCGCTGCAGCCCCCTCGTCGGCGGCCTCGGTCTGGGCGGCGACGCCCTCCTGCTCGCGACGGCGCGGCACGTCGACCGGCGGCAGCGCCGAGACCGGGCGCTTCGTGCTCGAGAGCCACTGGGGGCGCTCGGGCAGCTTGCGCACGTCCTTGAAGATCTCGGCGAGCTCGAGGTGGTCGAGCGTCTCCTTCTCGAGGAGCGCGAGGGCGAGCTTGTCGAGCACGTCGCGGTTGTCGTTGATCACCTGGTAGGCCTCGTTGTGGGCCTGCTCGATGAGGTCGCGCACCTGCACGTCGACGCGCTCGGCGAGCTCGTCGGAGTAGTCGCGGCCGTGACCCATGTCGCGTCCGAGGAACATCTCACCCGAGCTCGAGCCGAGCTTCACGGGACCGACGTCGGTGGTCATGCCGTACTCGGTGACCATCTTGCGGGCGATGCCGGTGGCCTTCTCGATGTCGTTCGAGGCGCCCGTGGTCGGGTCGTGGAACACGATCTCCTCAGCCACGCGACCGCCCATCGCGTAGGTGAGCTGGTCCTGCAGCTCGTTGCGGGTGATCGAGTACTTGTCGTCGAGCGGCAGCACCATCGTGTAGCCGAGCGCCTTGCCGCGCGGGAGGATCGTGACCTTCGTGACGGGGTCGGTGTGGTTCATCGCCGCCGCGGCGAGGGCGTGGCCGCCCTCGTGGTACGCGGTGATGAGCTTCTCCTTGTCCTTCATCACGCGCGTGCGGCGCTGAGGTCCGGCGATCACGCGGTCGATGGCCTCATCGAGGGCGCGCATGTCGATGAGCTGCGCGTTCGAGCGGGCCGTCAGCAGCGCCGCCTCGTTGAGAACGTTGGCGAGGTCGGCACCGGTGAACCCGGGGGTCTTGCGGGCGATGACCTCGAGGTCGACGCTGTCGGAGAGGGGCTTCCCGCGCCCGTGCACCTCGAGGATCTTCTTGCGGCCCTTCAGGTCGGGGGCGTCGACGCCGATCTGGCGGTCGAAGCGGCCGGGTCGCAGCAGGGCCGGGTCGAGGATGTCGGGACGGTTGGTCGCCGCGATGACGATGACGTTGGCCTTCGGGTCGAAGCCGTCCATCTCGACGAGCATCTGGTTGAGCGTCTGCTCGCGCTCGTCGTGCCCGCCGCCCAGTCCGGCGCCGCGATGGCGTCCGACCGCGTCGATCTCATCGATGAAGATGATGGCGGGCGCGCTCTCCTTGGCCTGGTTGAACAGGTCGCGCACGCGGCTCGCGCCGACGCCGACGAACATCTCGACGAAGTCCGAGCCCGAGATCGAGTAGAACGGCACGCCCGCCTCGCCGGCGACGGCGCGGGCGAGCAGGGTCTTGCCGGTTCCGGGAGGGCCGTACAGCAGCACGCCCTTCGGGATGCGGGCACCGAGCGCCTGGAACTTCGTCGGGTCCTTCAGGAAGTCCTTGATCTCCTGCAGCTCCTCGATCGCCTCGTCGGAGCCGGCGACGTCGTCGAAGGTGACCGTCGGGGTCTCCTTGGTGACGAGCTTCGCTCGCGACTTGCCGAACTGCATGATCTTGCTGCCGCCCCCCTGCGACATCGACAGCAGCAGCCAGAACACGAGGCCGAGGAGGAGTAAGGGCACGGCGAGCGAGAGCAGGCTGTCGAGCCAGGTGGTGCGCGGCACGACGTCGTTGTAGCCGCCCGAGGGGTTGGCCGCGTCGATCGCGTTGACCACGTCGGTCGCGCGGGCGTTCACGTAGTAGAACTGCACATCGCTCGAGCCGTTGTAGGGGGTCGAGAGGGTGAGGTCGACGCGCTGGTCGCCGTCGGTGTTGACCACCTTGCTGACGGTTCCGCCCTTGAGGAGGTTGAGACCCTCCTGCGTCGAGATCTGCTTGGCTCCGCCGAGGCTCGAGATGAGGGAGAACCCGATGATGAGCAGCAGACCGATCAGCAGCACGTAGATGATCGGATTGCGGGTGATCTTCTTGAAGTCCATGATTCGAGCCTGCGCCCGAGCGCCTTTCGTCGACGTTCCGCCTCGTGAACGGTTCCCTCAGGTTAGCGCTCGCCCACTATGGCGGGTCTGTGCATTCGCCCACGGCGAACTGGGCGAATCCGGATGCCGCGGCCCGGCCGCCCGACGACGCGTCAGGCGTAGACGTGGGGGGCGAGAACCGCGACGTCACGCAGGTTTCGGTACTTCTCGGCGTAGTCGAGTCCGTAGCCGACGACGAACTCGTTCGGGATCTCGAAGCCGACGTAGCGGCAGTCGACGTGCACCTTCGCGGCATCCGGCTTGCGGAACAGGGCGAAGACCTCGACGGATGCGGCGCCGCGGGCGGCGAAGTTCTCGAGCAGCCAGCTGAGGGTGAGGCCGGAGTCGATGATGTCCTCGACGATCAGCACGTGCTTGTCGTGGATGTCGGTGTCGAGGTCTTTGCGGATCTGCACGACGCCGCTCGACTTGGTGCCGGCGCCGTATGAGGAGACGGCCATCCAGTCCATGGGAACGAGCATCGGCAGCGCCCGGGCGAAGTCGGCCATCACCATGACGGCGCCCTTGAGCACGCCGACGAGCACGAGCTCCTTGCCCTCGTAGTCGACCGCCACCTGAGTGGCGATCTCGTCGAGCTTCGCGCGGATCTCCTCCTCGGTCGCGAGAACGGTCTCGAGGTCGGAGGCGAGGTCGACGGCGCGCATGGGTCGAGTCTAGGAGGGGGGCCCTGCGGCGGTGAACTCGATGCGGGCGCCGACGCGGCGAGCCCGGCAGCCGGGCAGGTCGAGGGGTCCCTGCCCTGCCCAGTCGGTGACGAGGCGGGCGACCGCGAGGGTCTGCGTGCGGGTGAGGCTCTGACCGAACTCGCTCGCCACGACGTGGCGGATGATGCGGTGGCGTAGCGCCGGAGGATTCGCGGCGAGCGCGCCGACCGAGACGGAGATGCCCGCTTCGGCGTGCTCGACGATGTCCTCGATGGTCTCGTCGATCATCTCGTCGAAGGCGGCCGTGTCCTCGCGCAACTGGTCGGCGGTGCGGGCGAGGGCCTCGGCGACGCCCGGGCCGAGCTCGCGCTCGAGCACCGGCAGCACCAGCTCCCTCACTCGCACCCGTGCGAATGCCGGGTCGGCGTTCTGCGGATCGTGCCAGGGCTCGAGGCCCGCCGCCGCGCACGCGGCGAGAGTGGTCGCGCGGCGCACCGCGAGCAGCGGCCGCACCAGCAGAACCCCGGATGCCTCGTCCCGCCGCACGGCGGCCATGCCGGCGAGGCTCGTGGCGCCCGCTCCGCGGGCGAGGCCCAGCAGCACGGTCTCGGCCTGGTCGTCGAGTGTGTGTCCGAGGAGCACGGCCGCCGCGCCGAGGTCGGCCGCGGCCCCGGTGAGCGCGCGGTAGCGCGCGGAGCGCGCGGCCGCCTCCGGCCCGTCACCCGCTGCGGTCACCTCGACCCGCACGATGCGGGCGACGAGCCCGAGCGCACGCGCCTGATCGGCGGCGCGGGAGGCGGCGGCATCCGACCCCGGCTGCAGCGCGTGGTCGACGATCACCGCGGTCGCGGCGATGCCGAGCTTCGGCGCCTCGAACGCGGTCGCGGCGGCGAGGGCGAGGGAGTCGGGTCCGCCCGAGAGCGCCATGACGACCGACGTCGCCTCCACACCCGAGAGTGCCGTGCGCACCGCGAGGCGCACCTCGGCGACGGCGGGATCCAGTGCGGGCATGCCTTTACCGTAGGGCGGCGCGAACGCGGCGCGCGAGCGCACCCGACGGCTCGTGACGCCCGCCCCGATGTCGCCGAGGCCGCCGCACTAGGCTGAGGGGCGGCATCCCAGCCCCTGATCTAAGGAGCACGCACATGGGCGCATACGACGCCGTCATCGAGATCCCGCGCGGCAGCCGCGTGAAGTACGAGGTCGACCACGAGACCGGCCGGGTGTTCCTCGACCGCATCCTCTACACGGTGTTCGGCTACCCGGCGAACTACGGGTTCTTCGAGAACACGCTCGGCGAGGACGGCGACCCGCTCGACGTGCTGCTGCTGCTCGACCAGGAGCTCGCACCCGGCGTCGGCGCCAAGGTGCGCCCGGTCGGCGTGCTGAAGATGAGCGACGAGGCCGGCGGCGACGACAAGGTCGTGGCCGTGCTCGCCAAGGACCCCCGCTGGGCGCACATCCAGGACGTCGCCGACATCCCGGAGTACACGCAGAAGGAGATCACCCACTTCTTCGAGCACTACAAGGACCTCGAGCCCGGCAAGTGGGTCAAGGTCGACGAGTGGGCCGATGCGGCCGAGGCCGAGCGGCTCGTCTCCGAGGCGTTCGCGCGCTTCGAGGCCGAAGGGCACTGAGCGCCCTCACCCCGACATGACGAAGGGGGCGGATGCCGCGGCATCCGCCCCCTTCGCCGTGTCGACTAGATGTTGATGCCGCGCTGCGCCATGAGGGGCTGCGGGTTCTTCGGCGATCCGTTGACGTAGAACTCGAAGTGAAGGTGGCATCCGAACGCGTTGCCGGTCTCGCCGCCGCGCCCGATGACCTGGCCGGCCGAGACCTGCTGGCCGTAGGACACGAGGATGCCGCCGTTCTGCATGTGCGCGTACCCCGTGCCGATGCCGCCGCCGTGGTCGATCTTGACGTAGTTGCCGTAGCCGCCGTTGGGGCCGGCGTGGACGACCGTGCCGGCGCTGGCCGCGAAGATCGGGAAGCCGCACGTGCCGTTGGCGATGTCGAGACCGTAGTGGAAGCTGCTGGCGCAGTACGACGGACCGCACTGGGCGTAGCGGGGGCCGTAGGGCGAGGTCATCGGCCCGTTCGCGGGGCGGGCCCACCCGCTCGACGAGGCGCCGCCGCCTCCGCCACCGCCGCCGCCCTGCGCGGCCTCCTGGGCGGCCTTCGCGGCCGCCGCCGCTGCCGCCGCGGCCGCCGCCTCGGCGGCCTTGCGTGCGGCTTCGACCCCGGCCTGGTAGTCGGCGACGGTCTTGGCGGTCTGATCCTGCAGCGCCTGCAGCTGGGCCTGGAGGTCCTGCAGATGGCTCTGCTGGTTCGCGAGGGCGGCCTGCGCCGCCTGGGCGGCGTTCTGCGCCGCGGTCATCGCGTCATTGGCCTGCTGCTGGAGCTTGTCGCGCTCATCGGCCTGCACCTTGGCCTGGTCGCTGAGCGACTGCGCGAGGTTCTGCGCGGTGACCGCGTTCGTGTAGACGTCGTTGTTGCGCTGCAGCAGGCGGTCCATCGTGCCGAGGCGGGCGAGGAGATCGTTGGCCCCCGCGGCGGATCCGGCGAAGAAGATCTGCAGCGACGCGTTGTCGCCACCGGAGCGGTAGAGCTGCGCTGCCAGGCGACCGGCCTGGTTCGCCGCCTCGAGGGCGGCGGCGGACTGCTTGTCGGCCTGATCCTGGATGTCGGCGGCCTTCTGGCTCGCGTCGAAGAACGCCTGCTGCGCGGTGTAGAAGACCTGCGACGCCTGATCGGCGGCCGCCTGCGTCTGCGTGACCTGCGTGTTCAGCTGCGAGATGAGGCCGTTGATCTTCGTGATCTCGGACTGCTTCGCGGCCTCGTTGTTCTTCGCCGCCTGCACGTCGGCCCAGCTGGGGTAGTCGGCGGCGAAGGCGGGAGTCGAGAACCCGGAAGCGACCGCGCCGACGGCGACGATGCCGAGTGCCCCCGCACCGAAGAGCGCGCGACGGCTCACGTCGGGCCACAGCGCGCGCTGCTCACGCGCGGAGGGCGCGCAATCGCACTCGTCGGTGTGGTCCACCTGAGTGGTGTCGTCGGTCACGAGGCATCCCTTCGGTGCTCGAGTCACATCTGCATCACTAATAACATGCGTCACCTTCACGAAGGAATCAAGCACAGGTTGAAGGTTGACCGCACGCCTTCGTCATTCTGCGGGGTGGAGCAGGAGGCTGCGGGAGCCCACGCGGGGCTGCCACGAATCGCATGATCGCTCGGTTTGGTGCAACGGCGTTCGTTTGCGTATGCTTGAGCGTCGGCAAGCGTGACCGCCGAATCCCTCGGGATGTCGAGTTTCGCCCGGCCCCATCGTTTAGCGGCCTAGGACGCCGCCCTTTCACGGCGGTAGCACGGGTTCGAATCCCGTTGGGGTCACACTCACCGGCACACAACTTAACAAGCATGGCCCTGTAGCGCAGTTGGTTAGCGTGCCGCCCTGTCACGGCGGAGGTCGCGGGTTCAAGTCCCGTCAGGGTCGCTCCGAGCGACGGGCCCTTTCTTAGCAGAGGGCCCTTCGTCTAGGACGCGGCAGATATGCCGCGCGGCTCTGTAGCTCAGTTGGTAGAGCGCACGACTGAAAATCGTGAGGTCACGGGATCGACGCCCGTCGGAGCCACACGGACCGTCGTTACAACGGTCCCAGAAACCCTCGCCTAGCTTCTACATGGCGGGGGTTTTGCTTTGCCCTGCGGCCGCGCCTGCTCGCGTAGCTCTCGAATGGTCGAGAACATCTGCGCAAGCGCCGCATCATATGAGCGACGTGCCACACGGATTCCCGCACGGCCGTCCTTGCGCCGAGGGTGTCCGAGGTGCGCACCGTGACACTCCCCGCACACAAATGCGGCAAGCCCGGCGTCATCCGCGAAATCGACGAAGGCCGCGACCCAGGCCTCGATGAGCGTGTCGTAGCGAACTTTTCCCGTCGTTTCGCACCGGGCAAGCCCATCGACAAGACTGCCGACCATGTGGCGCTCACCCACTGCCAGACGCCAGTGCGCGGCAGACGTCACCTGCACATTGTTCCCGGCAACACCGCCACGCCGCGCGCGACGTTCGTCCTGACCGGCCTTCGCGCACGACGGAGCGCAATAGCGCGGCGTGTCAGCTTCTGCGAGAAGTCGAGTCACGTGCCTCGAACAGAACATGCACCACACGCTCGTCGGACCGAGGGAAGACGTGGACACACACGGATCTTCCCGCCCACATCCGACATCACAAGGTCTACGATCGCCGCATGAGTCGTTGCCCACGCTAGCCCCGCTCGGGGCCAGCGAATCATGAGAGGCAACAACTATGCATAAGGCACTCTGCAACGCGCTCTTCCGTGCGTTCGGTCACCGCGTGTGCTGCGGACGCATCCCGGATTGGACGGCGCATGTCGGCCAGCGCTGGGACACCTTCGACCTCGCGCCGTGGAACCTCTATAACGGCATCTGGCGTGTCCAGCGGTGGGTGCGCACCGGAATGCGCTGACCGCACGCGCAAAGGCCGGCGCCGCGGCATCCGCGAAGCCGGCCCCTGCGCGTCAGGCCGGATCAGTCGTCGTGAGCACCAGACTGCATGCCGGTCTTGATCGCGTCCATGACGCCCGAGTCGGCGAGGGTGGTCACATCACCCACGGGCCGGTTCTCGGCGACGTCACGCAGGAGGCGACGCATGATCTTGCCCGAGCGCGTCTTCGGCAGCTCGGCGACGACCATGATCTGACGGGGCTGGGCGATCTTGCCGATCTCCTTGGCCACGTGCTCTCGCAGCTCACGGGTC
The DNA here is from genome assembly GCF_001423825.1 of Microbacterium sp. Leaf351. Classification (NCBI taxonomy): domain Bacteria; kingdom Bacillati; phylum Actinomycetota; class Actinomycetes; order Micrococcales; family Microbacteriaceae; genus Microbacterium; species Microbacterium sp. Leaf351. Next base: position 51,625 of record NZ_LMPK01000035.1, on the reverse strand, counting down.
ACGTGGTCACCTCCGTCTCCGGCCTCCTTGCGCAGGATCACGAATGCAGCGACCGCCTGACCGGTCACGGGGTCGTCGACCCCCACCACCGCCGCCTCGGCGACCTTCGGGTTCGACACGAGTGCCGACTCGATCTCGGTCGTCGAGAGGCGGTGACCCGACACGTTCATCACGTCGTCGACGCGACCCAGCAGCCACAGGTCGCCGTCCTCGTCGCGCTTGGCCCCGTCGCCCGCGAAGTAGCGACCCGGGAACCGCGACCAGTAGGTCTCCTTGAACCGCTCCGGGTCGCCCCAGATCGTGCGCAGCATCGACGGCCACGGCTCGGTCAGCACCAGGTAGCCACCCTGGCCGTTGCCGACCGACTCGCCCTGCTCGTCGACCACGTCGACGCCGATGCCCGGCATCGCGCTCATGGCCGCGCCGGGCTTGCCGGCCGTGATGCCCGGGAGCGGGCTGATCATGATCGAGCCCGTCTCGGTCTGCCACCACGTGTCGATCACGGGCACCCGGTTGCCGCCGATGTGCGCGCGGTACCACATGTACGCCTCGGGGTTGATGGGCTCACCCACCGACCCGATGAGCTTCAGGCTCGACAGGTCGTACCCCTCGGGGATCTGGTGACCCCACTTCATGAACGTGCGGATCGCCGTCGGCGCGCAGTA
>NZ_LMPK01000035.1:45683-50948 GCF_001423825.1 Microbacterium sp. Leaf351 | reverse complement strand
GTGCCCTCGTAGAGCACCGAGGTCGTCGCGTTCGACAGGGGACCGTAGACGATGTAGCTGTGGCCGGTCACCCACCCGATGTCGGCCGCCGTCCAGTAGACGTCGGTCTCGGGCTTGAGGTCGAAGGTCTCCCACTGGGTGAACGAGCACCCGGTGAGGTACCCGCCGCTCGTGTGCAGGATGCCCTTCGGCTTGCCGGTCGTGCCCGAGGTGTACATGACATAGAGCGGATGCTCCGCATCGAACGCCTGCGCATCGTGCGACGTGCTGGCGCGGTCGACGCTCTCATGCCACCACAGGTCGCGACCCTCGGTGACGGCCACGTCCTGTCCGGTGCGGCGCACCATCAGCACGGACCTCACGTCGGGGCATCCGGTCAGCGCCTCATCGACCGCCGGCTTCAACGCCACCGCAGAGCCCTTGCGGTAGCCGCCGTCAGCGGTGATCACGACCCGGGCGTCGCAGTCGAGGATGCGCGTGCGCAGCGCCTCGGCCGAGAAGCCGCCGAACACCACGGTGTGCGGTGCCCCGATGCGGGCGCAGGCCAGCATCGCGATGATCGTCTCGGGGATCATCGGCATGTAGATCGCGACCCGGTCGCCCTCCTGCACGCCGAGCGCGGTGAGCGTGTTCGCCGCCTGGCACACCCGCTCGGTGAGCTCGCGGTAGGTGATGGTGCGGGTGTCGCCCGGCTCGCCCTCGAAGTGATACGCGACCCGGTCGCCGAGGCCGGCCGCCACGTGGCGGTCGAGGCAGTTCACCGCCACGTTCAGCCGGCCCCCGACGAACCACTTCGCGAACGGCGGGTCGCTCCAGTCGAGCACCTGGGTCCAGGGCTCGGCCCAGTCCAGCCGCGCCGCCTTGTCCGCCCAGAAGGCGAGCCGGTCGGCATCCGCCTCCCGGTAGATGTCGGCGGTCACGTTGGCGGCCGCCGCGAACTCGGGGCTCGGCGGGAACCGCCGGTTCTCGTGCGCGAGGTTCTCGATCGCGGAGGCGTGCTCGATGGTCGACACGGTCAGCTCGCCTTCGGGGCGCCGATCGGGAGGACGGTGCGTCCCCAGGTCGAGTTGATGACGGATGCCGCGGAGCCGTACCAGGCGAGCACGGCGGTCACGAGACCGACGACGCCGCCGATGTTGGTCGCGGTCGCGCTGCCGCTGAACGCGCCGATCGTGAGGAGCACGAACGTGATCAGCAGGGCGATGAACACCAGCAGCACGATGCGGCTCGCCTTGATGGCGCCGATGGTCATGTAGAAGGTGAAGATCGTCCACGCCAGGAAGAAGACGGCGAGTCCGTCGGCGCCGGCCGCCTTGGCGAGCGCGTCGTTCGTCAGCAGGAACCACACGGCCAGCCAGAACGAGCCGTACGAGGTGAACGCGACGGCGCCGAACGTGTTGCCCTTCACGAACTCCCACATGCCGGCGAGCAGCTGGGCGATGCCGCCGTAGAACAGGGCGAGGGCCAGCGCGCCGGCCCCGGCGTCGGGGATCCACCCCGCGTTGGCGACGCTCAGCACGAACGTCGTGAGGGCGAACGCGGCGAGGCCGAGAGCGCCCGGGTCGGCGACACCGGCGACGAACGTCGGGCGCGAGATGATGTCGGTCTGGTTGCTCACGATGAACACTCCTTTGTGTTGTGGATAGACCCGCAGGACCGGGGCCACGGGGCATCCGTTCACATCGGCGTGAGCGGATACTCATAGCGAAACCCGGGGTTCGGCCCTGCTAGCTTCAACGCTACGAACGCACCGACGCGCTCGACTACCGTCCAAAGGAGGTAGTGATGTGGAGACGATGACGTCGCCGCTCGCCCCCCGCGATGCCCTGNCCCCCGGCGGCGCCCGTCTCGACGCGTTCGTCGGCGCGCACAGCCACACCCTCGCGGGAGTGCTCATCGAACCCGCCCACGGGGTCGGCGGCAAGGCCATGGTCGACCGACGGCCGGTCGCGGCGACCCAGTACGAGCGCTCGACGGCGATCACCCACCATTACGACCGCGAGGTCAGCGGCGAGGCGATCGTGTCGCTGCTGGCCGTGCCGGCGATCGTCGGCGACGGGGTGCGGGCCGTGCTCTACGTCGGCGAGCGCGTCGCCACACAGTTCGGCGGCGACATCGTGCGCCGCACCGTGTCGGCCGCGCAGAACCTCGCGTGGGAGTTCACGGTCGCCGCGGAGGTGGAGCGCCGGGTGAGCGAGCTGCGGCAGGCGGCAGCACTCTCGGCCGCCGCCGATGCCCCGTCGCGGGAACGCCAGGAAGTGCGGGAGGCGGCCGCCGAACTGCGAGAGCTCAGCCGCGTCGTGCAGGACCCCGAGCTGCTGGCGCGCATCGACGCGATCGGCCGACTGCTGCTGCCCGCCCCGACCGAGCTCGTCGCCCCGCGGCTCTCGCCCCGCGAGGTCGACATGGTCACCCAGCTCGCGCTCGGCCGCCGCAACAGCCAGATCGCCGAGGCCCTCGGCCTCACCGAGGCGACGGTGAAGGCCTACGTGTCATCCGCGATGCACAAGCTCGACGCGAGCAGCCGCTTCGAGGCGGTCGCGGCCGCGCGTCGCGCCGGCATCGTCGCGTGAGGATGCCGCGGGCATAGCCTGGCGGTATGAGCACCCTCACCGGAACCGTCGCCCTCGTCACCGGAGCCTCCAGCGGAATCGGGGAGGCCACCGCCCGCACCCTCGCCGCCGACGGCTCCGCCGTGGCCCTCGTCGCCCGCCGCGCCGACCGTCTCGCGTCGCTCGCGGAAGAGATCGCCGCGGCCGGGGGCACGGCCGTCGCGATCGAGGCCGACATCACCGACCGCGAGCAGGCCCGCGCCGCGGTGGCCCGCACGGTCGCCGAGCTCGGGCGCCTCGACATCCTCGTGAACAACGCCGGCGTGATGCTGCTGGGGCCGGTCGAGCACGCGCCGATCGACGAGTGGGATCGCATGATCGACCTCAACCTCACCGCACTGCTGTCGGTGACCGAGGCGGCCCTCCCCCACCTGCTCGCGGCCGCCGAGAGCGAACCGCGCCGGGTCGCCGACCTCGTGAACATCTCGTCGACAGCGGGCCGCCAGGTCAAGCGCGGCTCCGGCGTCTACAACCTCACCAAGCACGGCGTGGGCGCCTTCAGCGAGTCGTTCCGGCAGGAGTTCAGCCGCCGCCACCTGCGGGTCGGCGTCGTCGAGCCTGGTGCCGTCGCGACCGAGCTGCGCGACCACCTGCGTCCCGAGATCCGCGAGGTGCAGCAGCAGCGCCTGTCGGCGATGCAGCCGCTGCAGGCGCAGGATGTCGCGGACGCGATCTCGTACATCGTGACGCGTCCGCGCCACCAGACGATCAACGAGTTGCTGCTGCGCCCGACCGAGCAGGACGACTGAGCTCAGCGCACGAGTCGGGCCGCCGGGGTCGTGTACACGTGCTCGGGCCGCCCGGTGCTGCCGTAGCGGAGGGTGAGCACGATGTGGCCGGACTGCTCGAGTTGCGAGAGGTAGCGCTGGGCCGTCGCGCGTGAGATGCCCGCCTCGGCGGCGACCTGCGCGGCGGATGCCCCGTCGACGCCGCTGTGCGCGATGCGGTCGAACACGAGCTTCACGGTCGGAGCCATCGAGGGCACCCGCGGCCTGACGGCCGGCTCGGGCGGTCGCAGCGCCCCGAACAGCCGATCGATGTCGTCCTGCGTCGACTCCTCGGGAAGCGCCGCGATCTCCCCCAGCGTGCGCTGGAAGGCGATGAGTCGCTCGACGAGCGCTGCGAACCCGAAGGGCTTGCTGATGTAGTGCACCGCCCCCAGTCGCAGAGCCGTGCGGATCGACTCGACGTCCTTCGCCGCCGACACGACGATCACCGACGGCGCGTGAGCCTCGGCGGCGAGGTCGCGCACCACGTCGAGGCCGTCGCCGTCGGGCAGGTAGATGTCCATCAGCACGAGATGCGGACGCTTCTCGTCGATCACGCGCCGCGCCTCGGCCGCGCTGTGGGCCATGCCGACCACGCGGAACCCGGGGACGCGATCGACGAACCCCGCGTGCACCGTCGCGACGCGGTAGTCGTCGTCGACGACCACGACCTCGATCACCGCCTCGCTCATCCGCCCACCTCCGCAGCCACTGCGGTCGGCAGGGTCACGGTGAAGCGCGTTCCGCCGTCGACCTCGACCTCGACCGTGCCCCCGATGCGGGTGACTGCGTTCATCACGAGCGCGAGCCCGAGCCCGCCGTGCGTGGAGTGCGCCGAGCGTTTCGTGGTGAACCCGCGGTCGAACACCTGCGGACGCTCCGACTCGGGGATGCCGATGCCGTTGTCGGCCACCGAGACCTCGATCGCGACCGGCGACTCGACGATGCGCACCTCCACGAACCGCGGCGCCGCGACGGGCATCAGCGCGTCGAAGGCGTTGTCGATCATGTTGCCTAGCACGGTCGTCAGGGCCTGCACGTGTCGGGCGTCGGCGTCGAGGTGCGAGTCGGGGGCGATGACGAGCTCGACGCCGCGCTCGCTCGCCTCGGCGGCCTTGCCGAGCAGCAGTCCGACGATCTGCGGCACCGCGATGCGCGACCTCACGGATTCGTCGAAATCGGCCGACGTGCCCCGTAGCTCGTTGAGGTACGACAGCGCATCCACGGGACGACCGAGCTCGAGCAGGCCCGCGATCGCGTGCAGACGATTGGTGAACTCGTGCTGCTGGGCACGCAGCGACTCCGTCAGACTGCGCTGCCCGTCGAGCTCGCGCGCGAGCCCCTCGAGGTCGGTGCGGTCCCGCAGGGTGATGACCGTGCCATGCGGCTTGCCGCGCAGCACCACGGGCATGCGGTTCACGACCAGGCACAGCTCGCTGGTCACGAACAGTTCATCGACCCCGACCGACGGATCGATGAGGATGTCGCGCAGCTCCCCCGCAGCGACCACCTCGACAAGCGGCCGGCCGGCCGCGGCATCCGGAAGATTCAACAGCCGGCGCGCGGCGTCGTTCACGACGCTGATGCGGCCCGCCGGGTCGAGCGCGAGCACCCCCTCGCGGATGCCGTGCAGCGTCGCCTCGCGCTCCTGCAGCAGCCGGGCGATCTCATCGAGCTCGAGTCCGAAGGTTCGCTTCTTCATGCGGCGCGCGACAAACCACGACGCCACCGCACCGAACAGCAGCGCCACGGCGAACCACAGCCCGTAGGACGGCAGCTCCCGCACGAGCTCGCTCGACACGGAGCTCTCCTGGATGCCCACCGACACCTCGCCGATGACGACGTCGGCCGGGCTGAACAGCGGCACCCGCGCGTTCGCGGTGAGA